>JBOGIF010000001.1:0-5772 GCA_050742415.1 Acidimicrobiales bacterium
TTCTGGAGGGCAGGCGCATCCTGGTCACGGGCGTGTTGAGCGAGTCGTCGATCGCCTTCGCCGTCGCCCGCCTGGCCCAGGAGCAGGGCGCCGAGGTGTTGCTCACCTCCTTCGGCCGGGTGATGAGCCTCACCCGTCGCTCTGCCCGGCGGCTGCCGGTGGAGGCCGACGTCCTCGAGCTGGACCTGACCGACGCATCTCACGTCGAAGCGCTGACCTCCGAGCTCCAACAGCGATGGGGTCGGGTCGACGGCGTGCTGCACGCCGTGGCCTTCGCCCCGGAGACGTGCCTCGGGGGCGACATCATGCGGGCCGGTTGGGACGATGTCGCCCGCACGCTCCAGGTCTCGGCGTACTCGCTGAAGGCCTTGGCCGAATGCGTTCTCCCGCTCGTACCGGCGACGGGCGGGTCGATCGTCGCTCTGGACTTCGACGCCCGACAAGCGTGGCCGGCCTACGACTGGATGGGCGTGGCCAAGGCCGCCCTCGAGTCCACCGCCCGGTACCTCGCGCGCGACCTGGGCCGGCACCGGGTACGGGTGAACTTGGTCTCCGCCGGTCCGCTGCGCACGATCGCGGCCAAAGGCATCCCCGGCTTCGACGCCATCGAGGAGGCATGGGCCGGCCGGGCCCCTCTGGGATGGGACACCCGCGACGCCGTCCCCGTCGCCCAGGCCTGCGTGGCGCTGCTCTCGGACTGGTTCCCGGCCACGACCGGCGAGATGGTCCACGTCGACGGCGGCTTTCACGCCGTGGCCACCGGTCCAACCGGATAGCTCCCGAGCGGTCTCAGCGATGCGTGCGAGCCTGCACCCCGGGCATCCCGGCAAATGCGGTGTCATCGGCGCTCACGACCGTCCGCCCAGCCGCCTTCGCAGTTGCGGCAATGAGCAGATCGTGCGCGCCGCGGGGCCTTCCCTGGCGCCGAACGTGGCCCAACAGCTCGGCGTGGGCCTCCGCCACCTCGCGGTCGTAGTCGAGGATCGGGATCACCTGCAGGACGTCTTCCAGAAACGCAAGGCGGGCAGCCCGGTTCCTGCCGGTGGCAAGCAACACGCCGACCCGGAGCTCGGCCACGGTGATCGCGGCGATCGCGCCGTCGTCGTCATCACCCACGGCATCGTCCAGCGCCTCACCGGATCGTTCGGCGTCGATGAGGAACGTCGTGTCGAAGAGGAGCCTGCTCAGGATCGATCCTCGAGCTCCACGACTGAACGAACTGCAGACAGATCCTGCATCCACCTTCGGTCCGGTCGATGCCGACGGAGCAACTCCTTCACCTCCGCCCCGTGGCCTTGCCTCATCGGGTGCAAGCTGGCGATCGCCTTGCCTCGCCGAACGATTGTGAACTGCTCCCCGCGGTGCTCGACAGCGTCGAGAAGATCGGCGAAGCTCCTGGCCGCCTCGGTGGCGGTGATCTCTGACATGCGTATCAGATTATCAGATCATCTGATTCAGACAGGGCGATCTCGGCTTGGTGCCCGAGGACGCTTGCGGGCGCGAGTGGGTCGATGGGACGTTGACCTGAGATCCAGGCGTCTCGAGGGTCAGCTCGCTCTGGCTAACCTTCCTCCATGCCGCTCAAGCCCGGCGACAAGGCGCCTGACTTCACACTGCTGGACCAGCAGGGTGAGGCCTTCACGCTCTCCGAGTCACTGGACAGCGCCAAGGCATGTCACTTGATCTACTTCTACCCGAAGGCCGACACTCCGGGGTGCACCAAGCAGTCGTGTGGCCTGCGAGACATCATCGACGAGATCGGCGACACCGTGGTGCTCGGCATCAGCCCGGACACGCCCGACCGCCAGGCGCGGTTCGACCAGAAGTACGGGCTCGGCTTCCCGTTGCTGGCCGACGAGGACCATGCCGTGGCCGAGGCCTACGGGGCCTGGGGCACCAAGAGCATGTACGGCAAGAAGTACCAGGGGATCATCCGATCGGCCTTCCTCGTCGACGAGGCAGGGAACCTTCTCGAGGTCTGGCACAAGATCTCGCCGGCCGACACGCCGAAGAACCTGCTGTCGGCCCTGGTGTCACGCAAAGCGAGCTGACCCGCCGGCCGCTTCCGCGGGAGCGGTGTCGGACAGGGCCCGAGCTAGGTCGGCTCTCGCCCGCCCGAGCTGGACCCGCACCGTCGACGCCGCGATCCCGAGGATCTCGGCCGCCTGCTCACCGCTGAAGCCGAGGTAAAAGCAGAGGGCGGCGCAGGCTCGGCGCCGGGTCGGCATGGCCTCGATCGCTTGGGCAATGGTGAGAGCGTTCAGGGTCCCGTCCTCGGAGCCGCCCGACGGATGGTCGTGCCCGTCAAGTCCGTCGTCGAGACGCTCGGACCTGCGGCGCATGAGTCGGAAGGCCACCGTGTAGACGTAGCCGGCCGGGTTGGTTCCCCTTCGCACGCGCCGCCAATGGTGGTAGGTGCGGGCGAACGCCTCCTGGCCCAGGTCTTGGGCGCGGGCCGGGTCGGCCCCGGCCAGGCCGAGGGCGGCGACGACGCGCGGGTAGTGAATCCGGTAGAGGTCGACGAAGGCATCGGTGTCGTTCACGGGCGCGGCTAACGCTACGCGCTCATCGCTGTCCGCCGCCCGGCTGTGTCTGTGGTCCCCGCTGTCCCGCCTGTCCCGGCCCCGGCCGTCCGCCGCGTTGCTGGGCACCACCGTCCGGCTCCTGTCCACCGCCCGCACCGGGCTGTCCACCACCGGCACCGGGCTGTCCACCACCGGCACCGGGCTGGCCGGGTTGGCCTCCGCCCGGCTGCCCGCCCCCGGCCGGGCGAGGCGGCTCGGGGCAACCATCCGGACGCTTGGGCTGGACCGAGCCGGGAGCGAAGTCCTTGGCAGCTATGGCGCCGCCCGACGTGCTCGTCCACTCGATCTTGCCGCCGAGGGGAGGCCGGGTGGCGGGTTGGGTGCTACCAGCAGCCGGCGGGTCAGGCAGCGTGATCCCGTGGGCCAGCACTGCGTAGCCGTCGACCGGACCCATCTCGTCGGTCGACCCGTCGGCGAACGTGGCCTTGACCGACGCCACGTCCGGGCCAGTCAGCACGGCCACCCACTGCGCCGGCGAGCGCTCCTGGCCGCCGAAGATCCCGTAGTAGAGGACCTCTACGTCCGATCCTCCCGGCTCGCTGAAGATCGGAGCTTGGCGCAGCGGGCCGATGGCGTTCTCGTTCGAGAGCTCGGCTACCAGCACCTCGGAGGGGATGCACTGGGCCGGCACGGTCGGGCAGGTCTGGCCCTCGGGGCAAACGGGGCGCTCTGGAGGACGGTGGGTGTAGGCGCGGATGGCGATCCCGTCGCTCGTGCGCACGAAGACCCGGTCGAACAGCACGGCGGGCCTGCGCTCGCCGCCCGGCCGCCCCGGCTGTCCCGCCCCCTGTCCGGGGACGGAGCCCGGAGTGCTGCCCTGACCGTCGCCGGGAGCGCTGGCGTACAAAGCCGCGATCTGCTGGCTGTCGAAGGCGGCGAGCGACCCGGTGTCGGCCGCGGCGGTCGTGCCGGCCGGTCGTGACACGTACCGCCCGGCGAAGGCGCCGCCCACTAGGGCGACGGCCACCATGAGAGCCAGGTTGCGCGCCTTCCAGCGACGGTGGCGCTCGACGATGACGCGTAGCGACTCCCTCGACGGGGCCGGTGGTTGGGCGTGCTCGCCGAGCATGCGGCCGAGATATCGATCGTCCATGTCCCAAGAAGCCTCCGGGGGCCGATTCCGTTTACGCCACCGCACGAAGTGGCGACATCGGCTGCGCCTTGGGTACCGGCCAGGTCGAGAGGAAGTCCTCGCCCCCGCATTCCCCTCGACGACCTGGTCAGATGGGAGCGACGGTCAAGCTGACGACCGGTCGGCGGGGGAGCGCGCGTGCCCGGAGCGGGACTCGAACCCGCACGCCCTTGCGAGCAGTGCCTTTTGAGGGCACCGTGTCTCCCATTCCACCATCCGGGCTGCGAGCCCGATGGTAATGGTCAACCGGCCGTCCGCGGCTCGGACAGGCTCGAACGGGTGGGTCAGACGCCCCAGGCCTCCGCCCGGTTCAGCAGGTACTGGCTCACCGCCAGGCAGCGGTCGAGCATGTCGCAGAGGAGCTCTTCGCCGCTCAGCACGCGAGCGAGCGAGACCTGCTGGCGGGCGACGATCGTGAGGCTGCGCTCGGCGGCGTCGGTGACGGACGCGAACGAGTCGATGGCCGACACCTCCAGCGGCAGCTCGCGACCACCCACGCCGGCCAGCTCGGTGGCCAGGAGCAGGAGGTCCGGTCCACTGGACAAGGGCGGGAGCGCCCACGTGAATATCAGCGGGAAGTGAAACTCGTCGGCGGGGTCCTCGTCGTCGGGCAAGTTGGCGACGACGTCCTCGAAGGCGAGCAGCACCCTCGGCTCCACCTCGAGGGCGAGATGCAGGTCGAGCGGGCCGCCGCAGCCCTCCTCAGGGTGGAGGTCCACCTCCCATACTTGGCGCAGGGAGTAGGTCTCGACGAAGTGGCGCTCGTCGTGGACGTGGAACCCGTGGTCGACGGCGTGGTCCTTGAGTTCGGCGACGTACCCCGCTACGTCGATTGCGGCCAACGACGACCTCCCGGAAGGTGCTGCGTGACCCGTCGGACGGGCGCACCCGAGCGTAGGCGAGGCGAGCGCGGTGACCGGCGGAGCAGCCGTTAGCGTCCGGAGGTGAACGATGACTCGGTGATCGACGTCCTGGGCGCGGCAGCGGCGGCCGTTCGAGCCACGCTCGACGTCTTGGACGACTGGGGCCTGGCCGGCACCCGTTCCGGCCAGTACCGCAGCGACCTGGCCGCCGACGAGGCGGCGCTCGAGATCCTGCTGGAGGCGGGATTCGGCGTCGTCAGCGAGGAGTCCGGCGTCCACCATCCCGACCGCGCCTTGCAGGTTGTGCTCGATCCCGTCGACGGCTCGACCAACGCGTCGCGGCGGCTGCCGTGGTACGCGACCAGCTTGGCCGTTCTCGACGCCGACGGCCTGCGTGCGGCTCTCGTGGTGAACCAGGCGACGGGCGAGCGGTTCCATGCCTTGCGGGGGAGCGGGGCGCACTGCGACGGCAGCCGAATCGTCCCGAGCGGTTGCCTGTCGATCGGACAGGCGATCGTCGGCGTGTCGGGGTGGCCGCCACGTCACATGGGTTGGGCGCAGTTCCGTGCACTTGGCGCCGCCGCCCTGGACATGTGCGCGGTGGCCGCCGGCCGGCTCGACGCCTACCTCGACTGGGGTCCCCACGGTCACGCACCCTGGGACTACCTCGGCGCCCTCCTCGTGTGCCTGGAAGCCGGCGCCGTCGTCGTCGACGCCGAGGGCCGCGACCTGGTGACCGCCGACCATGCCGCCCGAAGGGCGCCGATCGCGGCGGCGACGCCCGCTCTGCTGGCCGAAGCACTGGCAGGCCGCCGAGGTGCGGGCTGAGGTCGGAGGACCCGGTTATCCGACGTGCCACTACGGTTGTTGGTCCGCCGGGCGCTTAGCTCAGCTGGTTAGAGCACCGCCCTTACAAGGCGGGGGTCGGGGGTTCGAGTCCCTCAGCGCCCACGAATCTGAGCGATCCCCCGAGCACGAATCCCCGGCGATCCTCCGACCACAGAACCGGCGACGAGCTGCTCAACCTCTTCCTCGCTGAGCGTTACCCGCACGCACCAACCGCCTACACGACCGACCGGCGCCTGCGTGGCCTTGTTTCCGGACGTGACGTACAGGCGCTCACAGTCACCGAGGTTGTGACCTGGTGCACGACGAGTACGGCCGGTTCCGACGCCACCATGAGCAACAACAC
>JBOGIF010000002.1:0-1921 GCA_050742415.1 Acidimicrobiales bacterium
ATCGAGAGCTGCTCCCTCAGGAGTCAGTCCGTTTCACCGTCGCCCTGGACGGCTGCCGCGATGCCACCGCCACCGTGGTCGAGGACACGCCGCTGCCGACTCGCGGGTAAGGCTCCTCGACCTCCCGAAGCTCGGAAGAACCGGGCCTGTGGGTCGACGAGGCGATAAGCGTGCGCCAGGCCCGCCTTCCGTGGCCGCCATGCTCGCCGAGCTGCGGTCGACCGATGTGCACCCGCCGCTCTACCACCTGGTGCTGTGGGCCAGCGAGCGCCTGCTCATCCTCCTGGCCGTGGTCGCGGCATGGGCCCAGGTGGTGGTGGTGCGCGACGAGAAGTGGACGGGCTGGTTGGTGGCCGGGGTGGCGTCGGCCGGCCTGGCCGCCACCCAGTGGTTCGGGCTGCTGCCCGTCTCCTATGCCCACCGCAGCGCAGGCCTGAAGTTCCCCTCCGTAGCGGGTACCGACGCCACCGCGACAGGCGGTGGGATATGGCCCCCCTCGGAGCGCTCCTGGTATTTGGGCCGTTCAGGCGCGACCTGTTCGAGCTGCGATACGCCGCCGGCCTCGCCCCCGTCGTCGTGCTCCTCGTGGCCCGGGCGGGGTCGGCCCTGGCCCGCAGCCGGCGAGCCTTCGTGGCCGTGGGCACCGCCCCTGGTGTCGGCTCTGGGCTTGGGCCTGGTGGACCAGCAGCTCAACGGGGCCAACCCTCTGGCTCTACGACTTCAAGGGGGCACTGGCCCGGGTGAAGGACAGCGATCGCGGCGCCTCGGGGACGGTCGCCTACCGGCCGCCCTGCTCGACCACGAGACGCGGTGGTGGCGGGGCGCCTTTATCTGGCGCCGGGCCGTGGGCGGCTCGGCCGGGGCGGGTCGTGATCGCCAACCCGAGCTACTCGTCGCCGGCCGCCTTCTCTACCCTGGCCCGGGCCTGGTCGAGCGCCCGGCCCTGCCTCTCTAGATCTGCCTCAGCCGGCGAGCGTGGCGAGAAGGGAGACGACGCCCACCAGCGCCAGCAATCCCGCCACCGCGGCGGCCCGTAGCCCCCAACCGGCGGCCTCCTGCTGCATGGCGGCGTCGAGGGACACGGGCGGGACACCGGCGGCCTCCACCCTGAGCACGAACGACCGCGACGGCCCGGCCCCCCACAGCCGGGGCAGGCGCCGGCTCACGGTAACCCGTGCCGACCCGCACCGCCCGGGGGCGACGTTGATCTCCGCCGGCGACAGATCGGCCCGCAGGCCGCTGTCGGTGCGGGCCAGCGAGATGCGGGCCCCCAGGGGAGCGTTCCCCCGGTTGTGGATGGTGAGGATGTGCTGGGCTCGGTAGCGCCCGTGGGACAGCCTCGGCTCGAGGGTGGCGTAGGCGTCGGCGAACGCGGCGATGCGGAGCACGCCCTGGGCCACGGCGGGACGGGCGGGCTCGGCCGACGACAGCACCTTGACGTCGACCGGAAGGGCACCGGCCGCCGGCCAGGGCGACCTCGGGATGTTGAACACGACCTGGACGACGCCCTCGGCCGTGGGCGCCAGCTCCAGCGTCGGGGGCTTCACCCGCGCCCAGCTGGAGGCGTCGCCCTTTACCTCGAACCGGAAGCTGTCGTTCACGGCACCGGCGTTGCGCACGGTCAGGTCGCACGTGGCCACCGCTCCCGGGACGGCTTCGGCCATCTGGTCCAACCTCACCTGCATCCCCATGCCCCACTCCCCGGGCGGCGGGTGTCGATGGGATCTGCGACGCCGCCCAGGGCATTGTCGCGTCGGCGGGCCCGAGTCGCAGTAGGTAGCGACGACATACAGCCATGCCGCACTGTGCAGATGTCGCCAAGAGCTCTTGGGCCGCTTCTGCGGTTGGGGTGTGACGAAGCCCCTGCGGGACACGACCCGCCAGATCGTCGCCACCGCTGGCACCGTCCGCCGCCTTCGCC
>JBOGIF010000003.1:0-28069 GCA_050742415.1 Acidimicrobiales bacterium
TCAAGGCTGCCAGACGACCTTGAACGTCCCCAGAACGGGAAGTTTGGGGCGCTAGGCAGGCGTCAGCAGGTCGGCGAGCTCGCTGTCGACGACGCGGCGGAAGCGGCGGCCGGTACCTCGGCGGTCGAGCACAGCCACCTCGAGGTCGGCGGCGGCGAGGGTGCGCTCGGGCCCGCCCAGGGCCACCACCGCGGCCCGGAGGGCAGTGCCGACGGCCATGCCCTCCCCGACCTCCTCGCGGAGCCTCTCCCGGACGGCGTCGGCGTCTCCACCCAGCACGGTGAGCACCCGCTCGTCGACGACCGTGCCGTCGTAGGAGATCCGGTAGAACTGGTCGGAGGCCTCGTCGTCGCCCAGCTCGGCCACCAGGATCTCGATCTCCATGGGCTTCAGCTCATGCGTGAACACCTGGCCCAGCAGCTGAGCGTAGGCGTTGGCCAGCGAGCCGCCGTCGACGTCCTCCCGTGAGTAGGCGAAGCCCTTCATGTCGGCGTGGCGCACGCCGGCGGTGCGCAGCGAGTCGAACTCGCTGAACTTGCCCACCCCGGCGAAGGCGATGCGGTCGTATATCTCGCTGATCTTGTGCAGCGTGCGCGACGGGTTGTCGGCGCAGAGCAGGATGCCGTGGTCGTAGCTGACGGCCGCCAGCGCCCGGCCCCGGGCGATGCCCTTGCGGGCGTAGTCGGCCTTGTCCTTCATCAGCTGCTCGGGAGCGACGTAGAACGGCATGCTCATGACAAGGCCCTCATCGCGGTTGGCCCTCACTGGTCTTGCGGGCGATGAGCACGCCGAAGCGCTCGGCCACCTCGGGATCGGCCACCCGCTCGAAGCCGGCGGCGGTGATGGTGGCCACGGTCGGGTAGATGCGGCGGACGACGTCGGGGCCGCCGGTGGCCGAGTCCTCGTCGGCCGCCTGGTAGAGGGATTCGATGGCCAGCTCGATGGCCATCTCCCGCTCCATCGCGTCGCGGTACCCGAGCTTGATCGTGGTCCGGGCGTCGCGCCCTCCGGAGCCGGTGGCGTGGAAGTCGTCCTCCTCGTAGCGGCCGCCCGTGAGGTCGTACTTGAAGATCCGCCCGACGCTGCGGCGCAGGTCGTAGCCGGCGTAGATGGGAACGACGGCCAGGCCCTCCATGGCCATCGGCAGGTTGGCCCGCACCATCTGGCCCAGCTTGTTTGCCTTGCCCTCGAGGCTGAGCACCATCCCCTCCACCTTCTCGTAGTGCTCGAGCTCGGTCTGGAAGAGCTTGACCATCTCGATGGCGGGGCCGGCCGCGCCGGCGATGGAGACGCCGGAGTGACGGTCAGCTGCGAAGACCTTCTCGATTGAGCGGTGGGCGATGGTGTGGCCCTCAGTGGCTCGGCGGTCGCCGGCCATCACCACGCCATCGGCATAGCGGATGGCCACGATCGTGGTCCCGTGGGGGATCTGAACCGGGTTAGGCGGGTCGGACCTGGCGGCCTCGAACCCGGCCGGCCCCGGGCCCTGGCGCCGCAGGAGCTCGAAGAAGCTGGGCCCTGGGTCGTTCCCCGGGCTGAACAGGGGCAGGTTCATGGTTGAGGGAGGCTAGCCCCGCTCCTGGGAGCCACCGAGCGGCTCGTCGCCCTCCGCTCCGGACCGGTCAGCCAGTGAAGCGCGGCCGGCCGGGCTGCGGTTGAGCCGGCGGTGCCGTCCCCGGTGGCGTGGTCGTCACGGACGTCGACGGGACCAGCTCACGGGTGCCGCTGAAGAGCGACGTGGTGGCCGAGCCGTCGGCGGCCGTGTCGGCGTAGACCCGGTACCGCTTGCCGACCTCGAACGGGAAGCCACAGGTGGGGCCCTCACGGGCGGTGCCCACCTCGCGGCGGTCGCCGGCGGGCCCCTTCAGAACGCGCTCCACCGAGAGGGTCCAGAAGACCGTGTCCCCGCTGTTGACGGTGGATCTGCCGGCCTTGGGGTCCCGGATGGAGAGCGCCGTTCCCTCGAAGACCAGATCGGCGGCAGCGAACTGCTGTTGCTCGACGACCTGTTCCGACAGGGAGGGGTCCCGCGCTATCGAGCAGGCGTGAACCGGTCCAGCGGTGCCAACGACCAGGGCCGACGATAGGACCAGGCCGGCCAGTACGGACGCGCCGCCTCGCATCGAAGGCCTACTGACCACCCTTTTGGATATAGGAGCGAACGAAGTCCTCAGCGTTGGTCTCCAACACTTCGTCGATCTCGTCCAGCAGCTCATCGAGCTCGGCCTTCAGCTTGTCGCCCTGCTTGGTGGCGGGCGGCACAGCCTCGGCCACCTCGTCGGTACGGTTAGGAGCCTGCTTTCTCTTCTGCTCTCGCTCGGCCATTCGTGCTCGCCTCCTAGGGGGACCCCAGCGCCCTTACGAGGTCACCGGGAGTCTCACACTCAGCCAACAAGCTATCGACGTGCGCAGCCGTACCCTTGAGCGGCTCCATCATCGGCACCCTCCGCAGCGGGTCCGAGCCCAGGTCGAAGACCAGGGAGTCCCAGTTGGCGGCCGCGATCGAAGCCGACCAGCGCTGGAGGCACCGACCCCGGAAATAGGCCCTCGTGCTACGAGGAGGCTCGGTCACCGCATTGTCGACCTCGGCGTCAGTGACGAGCTTCTCGGCTCCGAGCCGGGCGAACAGCGACCGCTCGGGCCGTACGTCGTGGTACTGCAAATCGAGGGCCGCCAGCCGGGCGTCGTCCCAACCCAACCCGTGGCGCTCCCGGTAGGCGTCGACCAGCTGGCGCTTGGCCACCCAGTCGATCTGGTTGGCGAGGCGGGCCGGATCGACCTCCAGTGCCCCGAGCACGCCCTCCCAGCGGTCGAGCACGTCGCGCCCCACTTCCTCGCCGACCGCTTCCAGCCCCCGGCTCTCGGCGTACTTGCGAGCCCGGTCGAGCTCCTCCCATTGGATCTCCAGCGCCGTCATCCGCCGCCCGTCGGCGAGCAGCAGCGGGTGGGACAACGACAGGTCGTAGCTGACCGCCCGGTGCGAGAGCACCGGTGTCGCCAGGGCGTGGTCGAGGCCGGCCACCTCGTCGTCCTCGATCATTGCGAGGATGATCGAGGTGACGCCCAGCTTCAGGTAGGTCGAGAGCTCGGCCATGTTGGCGTCGCCGCAGATCACGTGGAGCCGGCGGTACTTGGAGGCGTCGGCGTGGGGCTCGTCGCGCGTGTTGACGAGCGGACGCTTCAGCGTGGTCTCGAGGCCGATCTCCTCCTCGAAGAAGTCGGCCCGTTGGCTGATCTGGAACGGCACTTGGGCCGACCCCAGGCCCGGGGCCTCGGAACCGACCTTGCCGGCGCCGGTGTAGACCTGCCGGGTCACGAAGTGCGGCATGACGTACTGCGCGATGCGCGAGAACGGCACCGCCCGGTCCATCAGGTAGTTCTCGTGGCACCCGTAGGAGTTGCCCTTGCGGTCCGAGTTGTTCTTATAGACGGCGATGCTGTGGCCGGCCGGCAGCACCTCGGAGGCGGCCTCGATGGAGCGGGCGAGGGTGCGCTCCCCGGCCCGGTCGTAGAGCACGACCTCACGAGCGTCGGCGCATTCGGGCGTGGAGTACTCGGGGTGGGCGTGGTCGACGTAGTAGCGGGCGCCGTTGGTGAGCACGGCGTTCACCAGGTGGGTCTCGATCTCAGGCGCCGACGCGCCCTCCCGGGCGAAGCCACGGGCGTCGCGCCCCGGCGACTCGTCCTCGAAGTCCCAGGCCACCTTGCGCTCGGCCGTGCGCTGGGCGCGGGCCACGTAGGCGTTGATCAGCAGCGACGATGCAGTGACGGGGTTCGAGTCGCCACCGCGCAGGATGATCCCGTACTCGGTCTCGATCCCGCAGACCTTCCTGATGGCCATGACTAAAGGTACTGGCCGGTGCCCACGCGCTCGATCGCCCGCCCGCCGGTGGCGTCCTTGCCCTCCGACATGAGCGTGCGCACGTAGACGATGCGCTCCCCCTTCTTGCCCGAGATCTTGGCCCAGTCGTCGGGGTTGGTGGTGTTGGGCAGGTCCTCGTGCTCCTTGTACTCCTGCTTGATGGAGGCGAGCAGATCGGACGTGCGGACCCCGCGGCCCTTGCCGGCGATGGTGCGCTTGATGGCCAGCTTCTTGGCGCGCCGCACGATGTTCTCGATCATCGCCCCCGAGGAGAAGTCCTTGTAGTAGAGGACCTCCTTGTCCCCGTTCTGGTAAGTCACCTCCAGGAAGCGGTTGTCGTCGCCGTCCTTGTACATCTCCTCCACGGTCACCTTGATCATGGCCTCGACCGTCTTGGAGCGGTCGCCGCCCCCGAGCGACGCGACCTCGGCCTCCTCGAGGGGCAGGTCGGCGGTGAGGTAGCGCCGGAAGATCTGGGCTGCGGCCACGGAGTTGGGCCGTTCGATCTTGATCTTCACGTCGAGCCGTCCGGGCCTCAGGATGGCGGGGTCGATCAGGTCCTCACGGTTGGATGCGCCGATGACGATCACGTTCTTCAACGTCTCCACGCCGTCGATCTCGGCTAGCAGCTGGGGGACGATCGTCGCTTCCATGTCGGAGGAGATTCCGGTGCCGCGAGTGCGGAACAACGAGTCCATCTCGTCGAAGAAGACGATGACCGGCCAACCCTCCTCCGACTTCTCCCGGGCCCGCTGGAACACCAGGCGGATCTGGCGCTCGGTCTCGCCCACGTACTTGTTGAGCAGCTCGGGGCCCTTGATGTTGAGGAAGTAGCTGCGTGCTTCCTTGTCGCCGGTGACCTCGCTCACCTTCTGGGCGAGGGAGTTGGCGACCGCCTTGGCGATGAGCGTCTTGCCGCAACCGGGAGGCCCGTAGAGCAGGATGCCCTTGGGCGCCGGCAGCTTGTGCTCCTCGAACAGCTTGCGGTGCACGAACGGCAGCTCCACGGCGTCGGTGATCTGCTCGATCTGGTCGTCGAGGCCGCCCACGTCGTCGTAGGAGACGTCGGGCACCTCCTCCAGGATCAGCTCCTCGACCTCGGGCCGGGGCAGGCGCTCGAGCAGCAGCCCGGCCCGGGGATCGAGCAGCACGCTGTCGCCGGCCCGCAGCTTCTCGCCCCGCAGCTTCTCGGCCAGCTCGACAACCCGCTCCTCGTCGGCCCGGCCCACCACGATCGCCCGCAGCCCATCGTCGAGCAGCTCCTTCAGGGTGGTGACCTCACCCGAGACCTCGGCGCCCCGAGCCAGCACCACGTTCAGCGACTCGTTGAGCACGACTTCCTGGCCCCGGACGAGCTCGTCGGCCTCGATCTCGGGGTGGAGGGCCACCCGCAGCTTGCGGCCGGCGGAGAACACGTCGACCGTGCCGTCGTCGTTGCGACCGAGGAACGTGCCGTAGCCCGAAGGGGGCTGGGTGAGCTTCTCCACCTCGCGCCTCAGCTCGGCGATGTGGTCACGCGACTCGCGAAGCGTGTACGACAGCTTCTCGTTCTGGGACACGGCCTGGGCGAGCTGGCCCTTGGTCTCCAGCAGGCGCTCCTCGAGGGTGCGGACGCGCTTAGGGGCGTCCTGCAGCTTGCGCCGTAGCTGGACGACCTCCTCTTCGAGCGACTTGACCTGCTCGAGGAGACCGCCGACCTCCTGCGCGTAGTCCGCCAACCGCCGTTCGTACTCGGAGCTTGCCGAGGGGATCACCTCCTCAGGGGCAAAAGCCAACATACACCGGGCCCTTCTCCGAACAGGTTAACCCCGGTGGCTGGTTTTACTGGTGATTTCCGGGTAAATTGGACACCGAGGTGGAGCGTCGTTAGCTTCCCACCCGGTTTCAACCGACCACGGAACCCGACGAGGCGAGGCAGGCACACATGGCCATGAAGGTCTGGATCGACCAGGATCTGTGCACAGGCGACGGGTTGTGCGAGGAGATCGCGCCCGACGTGTTCACGTTGCTCGACGACGGCCTCGCCTACATCAAGGACGGCGGCAAGGTCCTGAGCGACCCCGGTGGCGTCGAAGGCCTCGGCGTCGTGCCGGCGGGCCAGGAAGACGGCACCATCGAGTCGGCCGAAGAGTGCCCCGGGGAGTGCATCTTCATCGAGGTCGACTGAACCGAGAGTCCACCCGCAGTTGACCCACCTTTGCCGGGGACAACTGCGGATGGGCGAGTCAGGCGGTGGAGTCGGTGTCGGAGGCGAGGTTCAACGACAGTGAGTTGATGCAGTAGCGCTGGCCGGCAGAACCGGGACCGTCGGGGAAGACGTGGCCCAGGTGGCTGCCGCAGCGGCGACAGGTGACCTCGGTGCGGCGCATCCCGTGGCTGGTGTCCTCGTGCAGCTCGACGCTCTCGGCCACCATCGGCTCGGTGAAGCTGGGCCATCCGGTCCCTGAGTCGAACTTGGCGTCGGACCCGAACAGGTCGGCCCCGCACGCTGCGCACCGGTACACGCCCTCGTCCTTGGCGTGCACGTAGCGGCCGGTGAAGGCCGGCTCCGTGCCCTTGCGCCGGAGCACCTCGTACTGCTCGGGTGTCAGCTCCTCGCTCCACTCCTGCTCGCTCTTGACGATCTCGGGTGCCATCTCCCGAGGTTACGGCGTCCTCAGTCGCTGTCGATGCAGGGCCCGGTGTCGGCCGGGGTGCTCCCTGCCTGGCGCGCCAGCTCCAGCACGGGCACGACCTCGTCGGTGCTCAGCGCGTAGGCGAGGTCGTCGCGGTCCGGGGATATGGCGAAGGCAACGCCAACCACGCGACCGTCCCCATCGACGAGCCCGCCGCCCGAGTCGCCCGGCTCGAGATGGGCAGCCAGCACGAAGATGCTGCGACGCACCAGCCCGTTGCCGTAGAGGTCGCGCCCCACGGCGTTGACCTGCTGGCGGATGTCAGCCGGTGCCACCCTCACCGCTCCCTGGCCCTCGGGGTGGCCGAACACCGCCACGGTGGTGCCCACCCTGCCCCCGGCGAGCTGCAGCGGCGTCTGGCCGAGCCCCGGCACCCGCAGCATCGCCAGGTCGCGCTTGGGGTCGAACACCGTCACCGTGGCCGCCAAGCGCCGGCCGTCGGGGCGCACCACCATCGTCTCCGCCTCGCCGGCGACCACGTGCGCGTTGGTCACCACCAGATCCGGAGCGACCGTGAACCCACTCCCGTCGCGCTCGGACTCGCACGCCACGCCCTCGACCTTGACGGTGCTGGCCGCCGCCCGAGCCCGCACCGTGGGCGACATCCGGACACGGTTGGGCGGAGGGCCGGTGTCGAGCGACGGGAGGAGCCCGCCGAACACCTGTGGGCTGGCGGCTGGCCCAGCCAGGCGGCGCACCACCGGTGAGGCGTCGGGAGGCGATGGTAGGGCGCTCTCGATCGCCGAGGAGACCGCCGAGCCGTGGACGAGATCGGCGCTCCAGCCCGAGACTTGGGACAGTGAAGGCAGGACCAACAGCCACAGAGTCGCCACGACGGCCACCAGCCCGCCGACCGCCCCCGCCACCGAATCGGCCCGACGGTGGGCGCCGAGCGCCAGCTCGCGCCGGAAGTGCCGGCCGACCAGGCGGCCGAGCTGGTGGCCGGCGAACCCGCTGACCAGGAAGAACAGCAGGGAGGCAACCAGGGCGAGCGCTGGACTGAGGTCGCCTACCGTGCCGACCAGAACGGGGATCAGCAGGGTGGCGACGACGAGCGACTGCAACAGGAACACCCATGCCGTGCCCCCCTCCAGCAGGCCGAGGCGGTAGCCACCAACCATCGAGGTGACCAGCACCGCGACGACGGCGAGATCGAGCGCGTTCACCGGGCCTCGGCGACCGGGACCTCCGGGTCGGGCGGGCCCTTCGGGTCGGGCGGTGCGGGCGGGCGCGTGAGCAGGCGAGCGGAGGTGAGGAAGCCGGTGTGGGCCACCATCCGGTGGTCCGGTCTCACCGACTGGCCCTCCACATGCCACGACCGCTCGAGCACCTCGATCGTCCGGGCCATGCCGAAGGCGCTGGCGTCGAGGGCCTGGTGGAGCTGCGACACCTGCCCGATGGTGGGCAGGTACGACACGATGATCCCACCCGGCCGCAGCGCCGCCTCGGCGTGCGGGACCACCTGCCAGGGCTCCGGCAGGTCGAGGACAACCCGGTCGAGATCCACCTCGTCGATTCCCTCATAGATGTCGCGCTCCTCGACGCGGTACTCGCAGCCTTTCCCGAGGAAGGCCTCGACGTTGCGCAGGGCCCGGCTGGCGAAGTCAGGACGAATCTCGTAGCCGGTGACGGACGCGCCGGCCCGCAGCAGGGTCATCGACGAGGCCCCGGAGCCCACCCCAGCCTCGAGGACCCGGGCGCCGCCGAAGATGTCGGCCAGCATCAGAAGCGGCCCGAGGTCCTTGGGGTAGATGACCTGGGCGCCACGGGGCATGGCCAGGACGAAGTCGGCGAGCGTCGGGCGAAGGGCGAGGTACCGGGCTCCCGAGGACGACCGCACGGTGGTGCCCTCGGGCTGGCCGAGGAGCAGGTCGTGAGGGGTGACGCCGGCATGGGTGTGAAACTCGCCACCCACTCCGAGGGTGACCAGGTACCGGCGGCCCTTCCCGTCGATCAGCAGGGCCTTGTCGCCGGCCGAGAAAGGGCCGGTCACACGGGAGGGCGGGAACGTCAGGGCTTCTGACGCGGGACGTGGGTGATCACGAGCTGCTCCCCCGGCCTCAGCTTCTCGCAGTAGACGGTGTCCACCTTGCGCCCGGTCAGCCGCTTGAGGAACCGGAGGGCACCGATCGCCAGGCTCACCCCCAGCCACACCCGACCGCCGCCAGCAGTGGCACGGGCGAACCCGAACCGACTGAGTCGCTTCAGCATGTCGCGCCGGCTCCGCTCAGACCCGGCGGATCTCGACCACGGTCGACCGCCGCCGGCCCCGGCGCCGGCCGAGGAGATAGGCGACGGCCACGACCGCGACCACCGCCAGCCCGGCCACCATCATCACCGTCGGCTTGGCCGCCTCCCCCTTCTCCTCCACGTCGCCGGTGATCTCTCGCAGCTTGGCCTCGAGGTCGGCGGGGGTGATGCGCTTGGTCGTGTCCTTCATGAGCCGCTCCTCACCGGTGGGACCGCTTGCTTCCGCGGCCCTTGAGAGCCAGCAGGGCCAGCAGCGACGCCGCCACCACGGTAAGGAGGTAGGGAGCCCAGGACCAACGCCCTGAGAAAGTGGTGCCGGTCTCGGTCTGGAGCGCTCGCAGGCCTCCGAGGAGAAGCAGCACCAGTCCGAGGGAAAGGGCCAGGGAACCGGCCAGGCCGAAGGCGGCGAAGCGGGCCAGGCCCTTCAACGGCTCGATCGTCTCCTGCCGCGCATAGGCAACGACCAGGTCGACCAGGTCCTTGATCTCCCCGGGGAGCCCGCCCCTCTTCCCGCCCGGCCTGCTCACCATCGCTTCCTACCCGCCAGGCTCCCTGGGCGCAAGCAGGTCGGCCGGTGGTGCCTGGGGGTAACGGGCGAGAGCGGAGACCACCTTGTCCTGGAGGGCAGCACCGATCCTGGCGGTGGGAACCTCGTTGGCGAGCAGCGCGAACTGCAACGCCCGGCCGTCCGAGCCGGCGGCCCAGCCACCCAGGCCCACCACGCCCTCGAGCGAGCCCGTCTTGGCCCTTACCTTGCCAGCGGCGGGGGTTCCTATGAACCGCTTGGCCAGCGTGCCGGTGTAGCCAGCTACCGGAAGCGCCCGGGCCAGCTGGCCCTGCTCGCCCGAGCGGGAGAGCACGCCTTGGAGAACGGCACAGGTCAGCCGGTCGGACCGGTCCAACCCCGACCCGTCGGCCGCGGCCAGGCCGTCCGGGGCCACACCCACGGCCCGGAGATGCTCCTTCACCACACCCACTCCGGCCGCGGTCGTGCCGCCGGCACCGAAACGCAGCCCCAGCTCCTTAACCAGCATCTCGGCACCGAGGTTGTCGCTGTGCTGTAGCACCTCGCCCAACACGTCGGCCATGAGCGGCGAGTCGACCGACGCCACCGTGGTGGCGCCGGGGGGGACGACGCCGGCGGCGGTCCCGGCCACGGTTACGCCTCGGCCGGCCAGCAGGTTGGCCAGGACGTTGGCGGCGTGGATCTCGGGCTCGGTGGCAAAGACCTTCGGCCTGGAGCCGACGAGGATGCTCTTGTTGACGACGAGGGCCGAGATGGGGCTGATCTCGAGGCCGGTCAGGTACTTGGCCGGCCACGACGGCACGAAACGCTCCCGGTCGTAGCGGCTGTCGTCTCCGAGAACCCGTCCCTCGACCCGGCGCACCCCCGCGGCCACGATCCCGTCGGCCAGGGCCTCCAACGAGGTGGCCAACCGGGTCTGGCCCGCGAAACCGGCGTCGACCGCGAAGTCGGCGGTGGACAGGAGGGGGTCGCCGCCACCAACGAGCCAGAGGTCGCCGACCAGACCGTCGCGCGGCGGCGCGGTGGCGCGCACCGCCGTCGTGAAGCGGCTGCCGGCGCCGATCCGGTCGAGCACGGCCGTGGCGACGGTGACCTTGAGTGTGGACGCCGGGATGAGCGCGACGTCGGCCCGCCGGCCGTACACGGCGCGACCGCGCTGGTCGCTCACGGCCAGGCAGCTGGCCTCGACGGCACCGCCCAGGACCGGGTCGCCCATCGCCCGGTCGATCTCGGCGGCGAGGCTGGAGTCGGCCACCAGCCGGGCCACCAGGTTCGGGACCCGGCGCAGGCTGAGAACCGGCGTCACCAGCGTCGGCTGCGGCGTGGGGCCGCTGCCGGTCCTGACCGCCGGCGCGTCGGCAGACAACGCCGCGGCGATCGCCACCGTGACCAGCAGAAGACGGGCGGTCACACCCTCGTCTGGCGGCCGGCCCAGTGCTCGTCGCGCAGCAGCCGCTTCAGGAGCTTGCCGCTGTCGGTGCGCGGCAGCACGGCACGCTGGGCCCACGAGCGCGGGCGCTTGAACCCGGCAAGGCGGGTGGCAGTGAACGACTCGAGGTCGGCCAGGTCGAGGCCGTGGCCTTCACGGGGCTGGACCACGGCATGGACCCGCTCACCCCACTCCTCGTCGGGGACGCCGAACACGGCGGCGTCGCCCACGTCGGGATGGGCGTGCAGCACCGCCTCCACCTCCGCCGGGTACACGTTCATCCCCCCGGTGATCACCATGTCGGACCGCCGATCGCAGATGTAGAGATACCCGTCGTCGTCGAGGTAGGCGATGTCGCCCACCGACTTCCAACCGCCATCGAGCGACTCCAGGTCGTCGGCCCCTCCGTGGTAGCCGTCGACGGCCAGAGCCGTGCGCACGAACAGCTCCCCGGCGGTGCCAACCGGGGCGTCGCGGCCATCGGTGTCCACGACCCTCAGCTCGATGCCGCCGTAGGCCCGGCCGCAGGACCCGGGCCTGGCCAGCTGGTCCTCGGGCCGCAGGATGGCGGCGATGCCCAGCTCGGTCGACCCGTAGGCCTCGTACAGGAACCAGTCGCCCAGCTTGGCGACCACCTCCTGCTTGAGGGCGTACGGGACGGGCGCGGCGTTGGCGATGAGGGTCCGCATCGACGACAGGTCGGCACCGGCCAGCACCGCGTCGGGCAGCGACACGATGCGCTTGAGGTGGGTGGGGGCGACAAAGGTTGACGTGACCCGGTGGCGCTCCACAAGCGACAGCCATTCGGCCGGGTCGAACGACCGCTGAACCACGATCGTGCCGCCGGTGATGTGGGTGAGGAGGGCGAAGGCGTTGGGGCCGGCGTGGTAGAGCGGGCCAGTGGTGAGATGGACCTCTGCCGAGCCGAAGCTCAGCTCGGCGAGCATGGCCCCGATCAGGGCCCGGTCGGAGCGGGTCCGAACCGCCCCCTTGGGCCGCCCGGTCGTGCCCGAGGTGTACATCATCGCCGCCCCGTAGTCCGCTGGCGGCGGGGGCTCGTCGGCCGTGCCGAGGGCGGCCACCTCCTCCCAGGTGGTCATGCCCTCGTGGGCGCCGCCGTAGACGACACGGTGATGGGCGTGAGGGAGGCGGCCGGACAGCTCGGCCAGCCGCGGCGCGTGCTCGACGTCGATCGCGACGAGGGCGGCACCGCTGTCGTCGATCACGTGCCACATCTCCGAGGAGGTGAAGCGGTAGGACAAGGGCACGGCAACCAGGCCGAGCTTGCGGCAGGCGTGCATGAACGCCAGGACCTTCGAGCTGTTGGGCCCGCACCACACGGCACGCTCGCCACCGTGGAGCCCGAGAGCCCGAAGGCCGCTTACCAGGCGGTTGACCTCGGCGTTGAGCCCGGCGTAGGTGATGACCGTGGCCCCCTCGACCACCGCCGGCCGGTCGCCGGCGGCCGCGGCCATGCCGGCGAGGGGATCGGGTGGGGCTTGCGGCACGGCGGTCGCCGGGGCCTAGGTGCGGGAGGCGAGCTCGGAGCCGGCGGCGATGGCCTGGCGCAGCTGGCCCACCAGGTCGATCTGGACCATCTCCTGGGCGACACCGAGGGCATTGAACACGGCCCGTGCGCTCGACGAGCCGTGGCTGATGATGCAGACGCCCTGCACGCCCAGGAGCATCGCCCCGCCGTAGCTGTCGGCGTCGAGCTCGACCGTGAGCGGCGCCAGCACCGGCATCAAGGCAGCCGTGGCCTCCCGTGCCTCGGGCGTCGACGTCATGGCGCTCATCAGGGCGCCCACGAGCACGCGCGCCGCGCCTTCGAGGGTTTTCAGGGTCACGTTGCCGGTGAACCCGTCGGTGACCACCACGTCGGCGGCGTCGGTCATCATGTCGCGGCCCTCGACGTTGCCGACGAAGCGCGCCCGGGGAGGGAGGCAACCGGGCTCGGCCAGCAGGGGGTAGGTCTCCTTGACGAGCGGCGTCCCCTTGGAGGGCTCCTCGCCGATCGACAGCAGGCCGACCCTGGGCTCGTCGAGCCCGAAGCGGGCCGAGGCGTAGACCGCTCCCATCTGGGCGAACTGAACCAGCCAGGCCGAGGTGCACTCGGCATTGGCGCCGGCGTCGAGAAGCACCGTGGGAGTCCCGCCCGGCACCGGGATGGGTGTGGCGATCGCCGGCCGGGCCACGCCGGACATGCGCCCCATCCGCAGCAGGGCGCTGGCCATCGCGGCACCCGTGTTGCCGGCGCTCACCATGGCCGACGCCCGCCCGTCGCGCACGGCCTCCGCCGCTCGAACCACGGAGGCGTCCTTCTTGCGCCGGACGCCGTTGGCGGGGTCGTCACCCGGCTCGATCACCTCGGTGGCAGCGAGCACCTCGAACCCCGACACGTCGCCCATCTCCTCGGGCTGGCCGACCAGCAAGATCGGGACGCCGAGCTCGTCCCGGGCCCGGCGGGCGCCGGCGATGATCTCGGCCGGTCCCCGGTCGGTACCCATGACGTCGACGGCCACAGGTTTCACGACTGCACCGGTGCGGGTGGAGAGACCTTCGGAGGGCCCGTCAGCCGACGTCGACGGCCTGGCGCCCGGCGTACCACCCGCAGTTCGGGCAGACCACGTGGGGAAGCTTGGCCTGGCGGCACTGCGGGCAGATGCTGCGGGCGGGCGGCGCGAGCCGCCAAGCCGAGGCCCGGCGGCTGCGGCTCTTGGCCTTCGAGGTCTTCTTCTTGGGGACGGCCATGGGTGGACGAGCCTACTCGCCGGACGGGGGGTCCAGCCTTAGAGCGTCCAGCGCCGCCCATCGCGGATCTCCAGTCTCGGTCTCGCACCCACACGCGCCCTTGTTCAGGTCGGCCCCGCAAGTCGGGCACAGGCCGGCGCACGACTCGTCGCAGACCGGCGCGAGCGGCAGCTCCAACACCAGCGCCTCCCGCACCAGGGGCTCCATGTCCACGGTGTCGTGGCCCAATCGGTAGCTCTCCCCTTCCCTCGGAGACTGTTCGAACAGCTCACGGAACTCCACGTCGAGCATCCCTTGCACCGGCCCGAGGCAGCGCCGGCACTCCCCCACCCAGGGCGCCGACAAGGAACCGGAAGCCAACAGCCCGTCGGTGACCCATTCCAACACCGTCTCGACCTCCACCACCGACCCCGCCGGTACCACCGAGCGGCCAACGGTCAGCTGTCCAGGGAGCGGGGCGACGAGCCGCTCGGGCCTGCGACCGCCAGGCCGGAACAGCAGGTCGGCAACGGGCAAGACGAACGGCTTCACCCGCTACCACTGGTCCTGGTCGAAGAACACCTCCCCGGTGTCCGGCTCCGGCCGGTCGGCGGTCTGGTCGCCTTCCTGGGGACCGGGCAACGGGCTCACCCGGAGCCGCTGCCGTCCGGCGGCAACCGTCTTGGTGATCCGCTCCAGGACGATCTCGAAGCTGGCCAGCTTCTGGTCGCAATAGTCCTCGGCCTCGTGCCGCAGGCGGCGCGACTCGTCGTTGGCCTCCTCGACCGTGCGGCGGGCCACCCGCTGCGCCTCCCGGACCAGCTCGGTGCGCTGCACGATGCGCTCGGCCCGCTCGCGCGCCGCGGCGAGGATGTCGTCGGCCTCGCGCTGGACCTTGGCCAGGTACTCCTCGCGCTCCTTGAGCAGCCACCGGGCCTGGCGCATCTCCTCGGGGAGCCGGTTGATGGCCTCCTCCAGGAGCTCGACGACCTCGTCCTTCTCCAGGCGGACCGTCGAGGAGAGGGGCATCTTGGGGGCGCCGTTGACCAGCTCCAGCACCCGCTTGACGAGAACCTCGGTGTCGGGCAGCCCGCCGTTGCGCTCGGCCCCGCTCATCGGGCGAACCTGGCCCGCATCCGTTGGGCCACCTGGGTCGGCACCATCGACGAGACCTCCCCTCCGAATTGGGCCACCTCGCGGACGAGGCTCGACGAGAGGAACGAATGCTCGGGAGTGGTCGGCATGAAAAGCGTCTCGATGCCCGAGAGCCTGTAGTTGAGCTGGGCCATCTGCAACTCGTACTCGAAGTCGGACACGGCCCGGAGGCCCTTGACGATCGCCTTCACCCCTTTCTCGGCGGCGAAGTCGACGAGCAGCCCCTTGAACGACCCGATCTCCAGGCGTGGCACGTGGCCGGTGACCTCGGCGAGCATGGCCTGGCGCTCCTCCAGGCTGAACAGCGTCGTCTTCTGCGGGTTGTCGACGGCAGCCACCAGCACGTCGTCGAAGAGGCGCGACGCTCGTTCGATGATGTCGAGATGCCCGAAGGTCACCGGATCGAAGGAGCCAGGGATGAGGGCGGTCGACACAGATGGTCCTCAGGCAGACGGGCTTTGGGAGGAGGGTTGCACCCGACGAGCGAGCGTCACCACCGTACCGCCGTAGCGGCGGGGGCGAAGCGGTTCCCAACCCTCTCCGAACGCGATCTCGCGACCCGACTCGAACATCGCCAGCCCCGGCGGGAACAGCGCCAGCAACCGGTCCCAGTCGGCGAAGGCGTACGGCGGGTCGACCAACGCCAGGTCGAAGGGCTGCCGGGCGCCCGACGCCATGTCGGCCAGGAACCGGAACACGTCGGCCTGCACGACGGTGCCGCCGGTCAGGCCCGTATTGGCCAGGTTCGCCTTGACCGTCCGGACGGCCTCGCGATCGGCCTCCACGAACGTGACCGCGGACGCACCTCTCGACAACGCCTCGATCCCGAGCGCCCCGGTGCCGGCGAAGAGGTCGGCAATCGTCGCCCCCTCCACCAGGCCCCGGCTCTCGAGCGCCGAGAACATGGCCTCGCGCACCCGCTCGGTCGTAGGCCGCAGCTTGCGCCCGGTCGGCGCCGCCAGCCGCCTCCCCCCCGCGGTCCCCCCCACGACCCTCACGAGCCGCCCGGATCGTCGATGAGCACCGGCCCACCCCTCACCAGGGGGACAACGCTGCTCAGGGATCTGAGTGTCGTGCCGGTGCTACCCGCCGTCACACCGGACGCGTGTCTCGGATGCGCTCGCCGCTCAGCGCACGAGCTATCGCGGCATCGACCCTCGTGGAGGGGGTTGTGGGAGCGAAGGAATAGATGTCCGCTCGCTGGCGAAGCCGCTCTACCTGTTCGCGATGAACGCGGTACTCGTCGTCCTGCATGAACCAGCGCCGAAGAGCTTCGTGTGTGATCTCTGGGTTGCGCCCGCTGGCCGCCGGCTCCTCCCGCTCGCTGGCATCCCGCCACGGATCCTCTTGATGGGTGCGGCGGATGAGGTCCTTGCCGGAGAAGCGGCCATAGCGCTGCACCACATAGTCCACAGTGGCGATCTCATCGGCATCCATCTCCATGGCGGCGGCATGGGGGCGATCGTGCTTCTCGTCGGCCCAGTGGGCGGCCACCACAGGCCCGTCGGTCCATGCCTCGATGCTCTCCCCGAACATCGGCTCGCCGGCCCAGGTGAGATGCCACCCTTGCACGTAGTAGAGAAGCTTCTGGAGCTTCGCTACGCCGACATCGGGGATCCGAGCTCGAAGCTCCCTCGCCACGTCGTGTGCCGAGACACCCGTCACGTGCGCCCTTCCACCTTCACCAGGCCCCAGCTTGACATAGGTCCTCGGACGCTCCGGGGCTCGAACATACGTACGCCAGCGTAGGCCGAGCGTGAGACAGCCATCAGCTCTTGAAGAGGAACTCGGCCTCGGCGGGGTCGAGCAGCAGGGTCAGCTCTTCGCGCAGCAGGTCGTGGGCGGCGAGGCCGGGGTCGGAGTCGACGATCTCGAAGGCCACCTCCCGGGCCAGCGAGACGGCGTCGCGGTCACGTCGCAGCGACGCCAGCTTGAGGTCGCTGCGGCCCTTCTGGCGGGTGCCCAGGACCGTCCCCTCGCCGCGTATCTCCAGGTCGACCTCGGCCAGCTCGAACCCGTCGGTCGTGCGCTCGATGGCCGCCAGGCGCTCCTGCGAGTCCGGGGTCGCCGCTTCCGCCAGCAGGTAGCACCACGACTGGCCGCCACCGCGTCCTACCCGGCCACGGAGCTGGTGCAGCTGGGCGATCCCGAAGCGGTCGGCGTCCTCGATGAGCATGACCGTGGCGTTGGGCACGTCGACGCCCACCTCGATGACCGTTGTCGCCACCAGCACGTCGGTCGCGCCGGCCCGGAACGCCGACATCACCGCCTCCTTCTCGACGGACGGCATCTGGCCGTGCAGCAGGCCCAGGCGCAGCTCGGGCCAAACCTCGGCCGAGAGGCGGGCGTGCTCCTGGCTGGCGGAACGGGCTTGGATCTTCTCCGAGTCCTCCACCAGGGGGCAGACGACATAGGCCTGGCGGCCCGCTGCCACCTCGGTCGTCACCCGGGCATAGGCGTCCGCCTCCTCGATTGGCCCGCGGGCCCAGTGCGTCGCCACCGGTGAACGGCCGGGCGGCATCTCGTCGAGCACCGTTACGTCGAGGTCCCCGTAGACCGTCATCGCCGCGGTCCGCGGGATAGGGGTGGCGGTCATCACCAGCACGTCGGGGTCGTCGCCCTTGCCGCGCAGAGCAGCCCGCTGCTCCACCCCGAAGCGGTGCTGCTCGTCCACCACCACCACGCCGAGGGCCCGGAAGGCCACCTTCTCCTCCAGTAGGGCGTGGGTGCCGATCAGCAGGTCCACCGTGCCATCCACCAGCCCCTCGGCGATGGCCGACCGCTCGCGGGCGGTCGCTCGGTTGGTGAGCAGCGCCACCCGTAGCGGACGGTCGCCGGTGAGCGTGCGGTCGTCGGGGACGGTGAGGTCGCCCAACAGCTGGCGCACGCTCGAGTGGTGCTGCTCGGCGAGAACCTCGGTGGGCGCCATCAGCGCCCCCTGGTGGCCACCCTGCACGGCGACCAGCAAGGCGGTGACGGCGACGAGCGTCTTTCCCGACCCGACGTCGCCCTGGAGGAGCCGGTGCATGGGGTTGCGGCCGGCCAGGTCGCCCAGGATCTCCGCTATCGCCCGCTCCTGGGCCCCCGTCAGCTGGTAGGGCAGCCCGGCGTGGAACCGGCTGACCAGCTCGCCGTCGACGACGTGACGGATGCCCTTGGCCTGGCGCTCTACGGCCCGCTTGCGCATGACCAACGCCAGCTGCAGCCTGAGAAGCTCGTCCAGCACGAGGCGCTTGCGGGCCGTCTGCGCTGCCCCCATCGATTCGGGATGGTGGATGTCGCGGAACGCGGTGGTGCGGTCGACCAGGCCCAGCCGGTGCCGCCATTCCAGTCCCAGGGGATCGGCGAAGGACCCGGCTCGGGTGAGGGCCTCGTTCACCCAAGTGCCCAGCTCCCACGTGACGAGACCAGCCTTCTCCGACTGCGGGTAGATCGGCACGATCCGGCCAGTACGGTCGCCCACCAGATCGACCACCGGGTTGGTCATCTGGAACCGGCCCCGGAACGAGTCGAGCTTGCCGAAGAAGACGGCCTCGGTGCCGACCTCGAGCTGGCGGGACCGCCACGGCTGGTTGAAGAAGACGCACTTGAGGTAGCTCGAGCCGTCGAAGACGTCGACCTCGACCAGCGCTCGCCGCTGGCGGGTGCGGCGGGACTGCACCCGCTTGACGGTGGCCAGCACCAGTGCCTCGTCGCCCTTCTTCAGGTCGGCGATCCGGGCCTGCCGGGTACGGTCGACGTAGCGACGGGGGTAGTGGGTCAGCAGGTCCAGGACGTTGTGGACCTCCAGCGAAGCCAGGGCCTCGGCCTTCTTGGGCCCCACCCCGTTCAGCTCGGCGACCGGTATGAGGGCCAGCTGAGCCAGGCGCCGGCCGGCCAACTACTCGATGCTGAAGAGGTAGGGCGACAGCGGATGGCCCCAGTCCTGCACCTCGACCGTCACCGCCGGTCGGTGCTCGGCCAGCCAGGCTCGGAGCTGTCCGGTGTCGGCCTCCGACGCCCCGTTGCCCTCGATGATGGTGACCAGCTCGTGGGACCCGTCGACGAGGCGGTCGAGCAGGTCGCAGGCGGCGTCGACGAGGGCAGCGGCTACGACCACAACGTCGTCGCCGGCCAGGCCCAGGTGGTCGCCGGCGGCGATGTCGCCGGCCGGGCCACGGGCGTCTCTAACGGCGCGCGTGATCTCACCGCAGACCACCGCCCCCGCGGCCTTGGCCATGGCGGCGGCGTTGTCGGTGGCCGACGCCTTGGAGTCGTACGCCAGCAGCGCAGCGACTCCCTCGACCAGCGAGCGGGTGGGCACCACGACCACCGGCCGGCTGGCCAGTCCGGGGACCTGCCCGGCCGTCGGAAGGATGTTCTTGTTGTTGGGCAGCACCACGACCTCCTCGGCCACGGTCACCTCGACGGCGGCCAGGATCTCGGCGGTGGACGGGTTCATGCACTGGCCCCCGGCCACCACCTGCTGGGCACCGAGCTGGCGCAGCACCCGGGCGACACCGTCGCCGGCGCCTACTGCCACGACCGCGGTCACCACCCGCCGGCCGTCGCGAACCCACTGCTCCTCGCTCACCTGCTCGGCCAGGTCGGTGACCCGGATGTTGCGGGGACGGCCGACAGCGATGCCGGCCTCCACGCTGGGACCGATGTCGTCGGTGTGGATGTGGCAGTTCCACAGGCCGTCGCCGCCGACCACCACGATCGAGTCGCCGAGCGCCACCCATGCCTCTTTGAACCCGTCCATGCCCTCGTCGGGCGCGTCGAGCAGGAACATCACCTCGTAGCGCGGCCCTTCCATTCCGGCCGGCGCAACGGCCGCGGCCGGCTGCTCGACAGCGGTGGTGGCAGCGGGATCAGATGCGGCCTCGGGGCCGGCCTCGGGCAGGGGCCGGCCGTCGACGACGTGCAGGAACGAGTCCACCAACAGCACGAATCCCGCTCCCCCGGCGTCGACCACGCCGGCCGCGGCCAGCACTGGGAGCAGCTCCGGCGTGTGCTCGAGGGCTGCGCGAGCGGCGACGGCCGCGAGGTCGAGGACCTCCACCAACGTGACGGAGCCGGCCCGACGCAGCGCCGCGGTGGCCGCCTCGGCCGCTTCGCGCACGACGGTGAGGATGGTGCCCTCCACCGGCTTCATCACCGCCCCATAGGCAGCGTCGCTCGCCGCCGACAGTGCCTCGGCGAAGGCGGTGGCGTCGACCTCCTCCGCCGCACCGATGCGGCCGCAAAGCCCGCGCAGGACCTGCGACAGGATCACGCCCGAGTTCCCACGGGCGCCCATTAGCGAGCCGTGGCTAGTCGCCTTGCAGAAGCCGGCCATGTCGGAGCCGCCGCTGGCATCGAGCTCGGCGACCACCGACTCCAGGGTCAAGGCCATGTTCGTGCCCGTGTCGCCGTCGGGGACGGGGTACACGTTGAGCCGGTTCAGCCGGGCCTGGTGGGTCCGGAGAGCGTCACGGTAGGTGGTGATGACGGCGCGGAGCTGCTCGTGGCCCAGCCGCGGCAACGCCCCTTCAGCCGTCGTCCCCATCGCCCCGGGATCGTACTTTGGCGGACCCCCGGGACCCGGCTGGTAGGTTCGCGGTCATGGCATCGGTCTGTGAGGTGTGCGGCAAGCACCCGTCGTTCGGGATGAGCGTGAGCCACTCCCACCGCCGCAACAAGCGTCGCTGGAACCCCAACATCCAACGCATCCGCGTCCTCACCGGCGCTGCCGGGCGCACGCCGAAGCGGCTGTCGGTCTGCACCTCGTGCATCAAGGCCAACAAGGTCGTCAAAGCCGGCCGTTAGGCCCCAGCGTTCCCCGGGTCGACGGCGCCCGGACCGGACCCCAGCTCCACGCCCGCACGGATCGCCTGCTCCACGAACCGCTTGGCGGCCACGCACGCGTCAGCGATCGCCGTTCCTCGGGCCAGGCCGGCGCAGATCGCCGCCGACAACACGCAACCGGTGCCATGGGTGTGCTGGGAGCCCAGTCGCTCGGCCTCCAGCCACATCGCTCCCCCGTCGGCGCCGCCGACGACCAGACAGTCGGGCGACGACTCGCCGTCGAGATGGCCACCGGTCAAGAGGACCGCCTGCGCCCCGAGGCCGACCAACGCCTGGGCCGCCACCTCCATGCCGGCACGATCGACGATCGGCATGCCCGTTAGCGCGGCCGCTTCGGCCAGGTTCGGCGTGACGACGGTGGCGAGCGGGACCAGCAGGGCGCGCACACGGTCGACAACCTCGTCGCCGGCCAGCCGGTGACCCTGCGTCGACACAGCCACCGGGTCGACCACCAGAGGCGGTGCCCCGAGCTCGACCAGGGTCGACGCCACCGCCTCGACGACGTCGGCCGTCGGCAGCACTCCCGTCTTGGCGGCGTCGACTCCGATGTCGCTCATCACCGAGGCGATCTGGGCCCGCACCAGCTCCGGCGTCACGGGGTCGTAGGCCTGTACCCCGAGGGTGTTCTGGGCCGTCACGGCCGTGACCGCCACCGTCCCCCAGACTCCGTAGGCCTGGAACGTCTTCAGATCGGCGGCAATCCCGGCGCCGCCCCCCGAGTCCGAGCCGGCGATGGTCAACGCCACGAGCCTCCTCACCAACGGTGCTCCCAGCCCGTGCGAGGCAGGTCCCCGTCGCCCAGACGGCGCTCGGCGGCGTCGGCGGTGCACCGGCCGATCCGCAGGGGTGGGCGGAGCCCAGCCTCGGCAAAGGCCCGCTCGATGCGCGCAATGTCGGCCGCACCGACGGCGAACAACAGCTCGTAGTCCTCTCCCCCACCGAGCGCCAGGGCCTCGGTGGCGCCGGCGGCGACGGGCACATGGGCGACCACGACGCCCACCCCCGACGCGTCGGCCAGATGTCCGAGGTCGGTGGACAGGCCGTCGGAGATGTCGATCATCGCCGTTGCACCTGCGGCTCGAGCGGCTGCCCCCTCCTCCAACCGGGCCTCGGGGCGGCGGTGGGCGCGCACCAGCTCGGGTGCATCGGTGCCGCTCCCGGTGCGCAACAGCTCCAACCCCGCCCCCGACGAGCCGAGCAGCCCGGTGACGAAGAGGAGGTCTCCGGGCCGCGCCCCCGACCGAAGCACGGGGGCGGGCGGGACCGGGCCGCCGTCCCCGACCATGGCCACGGTCACCACCAGCGTGGGCGCGGCCGACAGGTCCCCGCCGACAATCGGGCACCCGTACCGTTCGGCGGCGGCGCCCAGGCCATCGTAGAGGAGCTCGAGGTCGATCTCGCCGAGCGGTCCGGCGAGGGTCACCAGCGCGTGCGTCGGCCGGCAGCCCATCGCCGCCATGTCGCTCACGTTGGCGACCACCGCCTTCCACCCGAGGTCGTCGATCCCGACGAGGGAGAGGTCGGCGTGCACCCCGGCAACCACCGAGTCGGCGGCCAGGAGCAACGCACCCACCGGCCGAGCCACCACCGCGGTGTCGTCGCCGATCCAGGTTTCCCCCGGCGGCCCCGAAGGCAGCCGGGACAGGAACTCGACGACTGTCGACTCCTGTAGCCTCGGGCGGGAGTTATCCAAGGGGGATTCCTTGCAGGGAGTCGTCAAGTCCTACGATCCGGGCACTGGTGAGGGCGTGCTTCTGCGCGACCTGGACCGCTCAGAGTACGACCTGGCTCCCGGAGCGCTGGCCGGCACCGTCTTCCGGATGCTGCGCCAGGGCCAGCGTGTCGTCTTCGACCTCGACGGCGCCGGTCGGGCCATCGGCCTGCGACTGGGCTCCGAGGTCGACATGGGCACGCCCGGGTTCCCGCCCCGCGCCTGACCAGGCCCGTCCAGAAGGGGTTCCGAGATGCCTGAGACCACGAACAACAAGCTGCTCGCCTGGGTCGACGAGGTCGCCGCCCTCTGCAAGCCCGACCGGGTCGAGTGGTGCGACGGCTCGCAGGAGGAGTACGACCGCCTCTGCCATCTCCTCGTTGCGCAGGGGACCTTGACTCCGCTGGACGAGGGGCTGAGGCCGAACAGCTACTGGGCGACCTCCGACCCCGCCGACGTGGCCCGGGTGGAGGACCGAACCTTCATCTGCTCGCAGCGCCAGATCGACGCCGGGCCCACCAACAACTGGCGCGACCCGGTGGAGATGAAGGCCCAACTCACGAGCCTGTTCGACGGCTCCATGAAGGGCCGCACAATGTACGTGGTGCCGTTCAGCATGGGCCCGGTGGGTTCGCCCATCGCTCACATCGGCGTGGAGCTGACCGACTCGCCGTATGTGGCCGCCAACATGCGGATCATGACCCGCATGGGCCAGCACGTGCTCGACACCCTGGGCGACGGGCACTTCGTGCCGTGCCTACATTCGGTGGGCGCGCCCCTGGAGCCGGGGCAGGCCGACGTGGCCTGGCCGTGCAACGCCGACAACAAGTACATCGTCCACTTTCCCGAAGAGCGCTCGATCTGGTCCTTCGGGTCGGGCTACGGCGGCAACGCCCTGCTCGGGAAGAAGTGCTTCGCCTTGCGGATCGCCTCGGTGATGGCCCGCGACGAGGGATGGCTGGCCGAGCACATGCTCATCCTCAAGCTCACCTCCGACGCCGGCGAGACCCGCTACGTCACCGCTGCCTTCCCGTCCGCCTGCGGCAAGACCAACCTGGCCATGCTGGTCCCGACCATCCCGGGATGGACGGTCGAGACCGTCGGCGACGACATCTGCTGGATGAAGTTCGGCGACGACGGACAGCTCTACGCCATCAACCCCGAGGCCGGCTTCTTCGGGGTGGCCCCGGGCACGTCGGACAAGACCAACCCCAACGCCATGCGCACGCTCGAGCGCGACTGCCTGTTCACCAACACCGCCCTCACCGACGACGGCGACGTGTGGTGGGAGGACATGACCGATGAGCCGCCCGCCCACCTGACGGATTGGAAGCGCCAGGACTGGACCCCGGCCTCGGGCACCCCGGCCGCCCACCCCAACGCCCGGTTCACGGCCCCCGCCGCCCGGTGCCCGTCGATCGCCGCCGAGTGGGAGGACCCGAAGGGCGTCCCGATCTCGGCGATCCTCTTCGGCGGCCGGCGCTCGACGGTGGTTCCTCTGGTGCACGAGGCCTTCGACTGGCAGCACGGCGTGTTCCTGGGCTCGATCATGGCCTCGGAGACCACCGCCGCCCAAGCCGGGGCGGTCGGCAAGCTCCGCCGCGATCCCTTCGCCATGCTGCCCTTCTGCGGCTACAACATGGCCGACTACCTGGGCCACTGGCTCGACGTCGGCCGGGCCGCCCCCGATCCCGAGAAGCTTCCCCGCCTCTACTACGTCAACTGGTTCCGCAAGAGCCCCGAGGGTAAGTGGCTCTGGCCCGGGTTCGGCGAGAACAGCCGGGTCCTGGCCTGGGTCTTCGGGCGCATCACCGGCGAGGTGGAGGCCACCGAGACCGCCATCGGCCTGCTCCCCGGCCCCGGGGGCATCAACACCGACGGCCTCGACATCTCGGCCGAGGACCTCGACGAGCTGCTGCGGGTCGATACCGATGAGTGGCGGGCGGAGATCGCCTCGATCGAGGACCACTACCGCGACCTCGGCGAGCGCCTCCCCAGAGCACTGCGCGACGAGCTCGACGCGCTGGCCAAGCGCCTCAGCGACAGCCCGGCCTAGAACCCTCTAGAGGTCGAGCAGGGCGTCGAGCCCGACGGTCAGGCCGGGGTGGTCGGCCACCGCCTTCACCGCGAGGATCACGCCCGGCATGAACGACTCCCGGTCGTAGGAGTCGTGGCGGATCGAAAGGCTCTGGCCGGTGGTGCCAAGGAGCACCTCCTGGTGGGCCACCAGGCCGCGCAAGCGCACGGAGTGAATATGGATGCCGGCCGGCCCTGGCCCGCCGCGGGCCCCGGACAGCACCTCTCGTTCAGTCGGGTCCGTGGTCCATCGCGGCGACGCCGCCGCCATGCGCTCGGCCGTGAGCATCGACGTGCCGGAGGGGGCGTCGACCTTGCGGTCGTGGTGCAGCTCGATGATCTCGGCGCTGTCGAACCACGGCGCGGCCAGCTCGGCGAAGCGGATCATCAGCACCGCGCCGATGGCGAAGTTGGGGGCGACGAAGCAGTTGCTGGCCGTGAATGCCGCTGCCAGGCCGACGAGGTCGTCGGGGCTCCAACCGGTCGTGCCCACCACCGCGTGCAACCCGTGGGCGGCACACCAGCCGAGGTTGTCCCGGGCGGCGTCGAGGTGGGTGAAGTCCACCGCCACCTGAGCTCGCGCCTCCTCCAGAGCGTTGGCATCCCGAGAGCAGAGGACGCCACCCACCTCCGCCCCGGTGACCTTGCGGAGGTCGATGCCGGCGTGCGATGGATCGACGCCGGCCACCAGCTCCAAGTCGGGGTCGGCGGCGACGGCCCGGCACACGGTGGAGCCCATCCGGCCGCCGGCGCCGAAGACCCCGACCCGAACGGTCATGTTCCTTACGCGACCCGTGCGGTGAAGTCGGCCTCCCGGAAGGGGCCGACCACGGCCAGCGAGCGCTCCCCGGCCACGACCCGCTCGACCACTCGGCGCACGTCGCTCTGGGATACCGCGTCGGTGCGAGCCACCAGCTCGTCGAAGGAGAGCACCTCGCCGTTCACCAGCTGGCTGCGGCCGAGGCGGGTCATGCGGCCCCCCGAGTCCTCCAGCGAGAGAGCCAGCGAGCCCTTGATGTGGCCCTTGGCGAGGGCCAGCTCCCGGTCGGAGATGTCCTCCTGGCAGAGGCGGTCGAGCTCGGCGTCGATCAGGCCCAGGACCTCCACAGCTCGCTCCGGAGCGGTGCCGGCGTAGACGGCAAAAGCCCCGGTCTCGAGGTAGGCAGCCCGGTAGGAGTACACGGAGTAGACCAGCCCACGCTTCTCGCGGATCTCCTGGAACAGGCGGCTGGCCATGCCGCCGCCCAGCACCTGATCGAGCACGGTGAGGGCGAAACGGTCCGAGTCCCCGCGGGTAAGGCCTCGCATGCCGACGACGATGTGGGCCTGCTCGGTCGGGCGGTTCACCACCGCGACTGGGCGGGGCGGCAGGAGCTGGGGCACCACCCGGGGCGGAGCCTGGCCCGAGCCGGTGCCGAACCGCCTCTCGATGCCGGCCACCACCGAGTCGTGGTCGAGCCGTCCGGCGATCGCCACCACGATGCTCGCCGGCCGGTAGCGGGACCGGAAGTAGGCGGCGATGTCGTCCCGCGCCATGGCCGTGATCGTGTCGCGGTCGCCCAGTACCTCACGACCCAGGGGGTGGCCCGGGTACAGCGCCTCGTGGAGCACCTCGTGCACGAGGTCCGACGGCTCGTCGGCGTGCATGTTGATCTCCTCGAGGATGACCTGGCGCTCGGCCTCGACCTCGTCGGGGCGAAAGGCCGGGTCCGACATGATGTCGGAGAGGATGTCGAGGCCCAGGTCGAGGTCGGTGTGGATCAGCCGCGTGTAGAAGGCGGTGTACTCCTGGGTGGTGAAGGCGTTCATGTCGCCGCCCACCGCTTCGATCGCCTCGGCGATGTCACGGGCGCTGCGGGTGGTCGTCCCCTTGAACAGCAGGTGTTCGAGGAAGTGCGACGCCCCCGCCTCGGACGCCGACTCGTCACGCGAGCCGGCGTCGACCCAGAAACCGACGGCCACCGAGTGGGCGCCGGGCATGGCCTCGGTGACCACCTGCACGCCGTTGGCCAGACAGGTGGAACGGATCAAAGGCCTACCGCCGCCCGCCGCCACCGCCGCTGCGGCGGCCCCGGTCGGAGTTGCGGCGCGGGCCGTCACCCCTGCCCTCGGGGCGGGAGGCGGACGCCACCGGCGCCGGCCCCAGGTCGCCGAACTGCGACCGGGCCTCGCCCTCGAAGCTGTCCTCGAAGGACACGTAGGCCCTGTCTCCATCGGCGCCTGCTGGCGCCGCGGCAGCTGCCGCCGGCACTGGCGCGCCCCTGCTCTCCTGCGGGGCATCGGGTGCGTCGGACGCGTCCTCGTCGCCCACCGGTGAGAGGGCCACCTTGCCGCCCGGGTCCACGTCGTCGACCCGGACGGTCACGTCCTGGCCCAGGGTGAGGACATCTTCCACCCGCTCGACACGCTTGCCCCGGCCCAGCTTGGAGATGTGGAGGAGGCCGTCGCGGCCCGGCAGGATGTTGATGAAGGCGCCGAACTTGGTGATGTTGACGACCTTGCCGGTGTAGACGTCGCCCACCGCCGCGGTGGGCGGGTTCATGATCAGCTCGATGCGGCGGCGGGCCTCGGCGACGGCAGCGCCGTCCTTGGCCCCGATCGTCACGGTGCCGACCATGCCGTCGTCGTCGACGTTGATGTCGGCCCCGGTCTCCTGCTGCATGGCGTTGATGACCTTGCCCTTGGGGCCGATGACCTCGCCGATCTTGTCGATCGGGATCGTGAGGCTCACGATCTTCGGGGCGTTCGGCCCGACCTCGGGCCGAGGCTCGGCGATCGCCGCACGCATGACCTCGAGCACCTTCATGCGGGCGTCGCGGGCCTGGGTGAGAGCCCCGGCGAGTACGTCGGCGGGGAGGCCGGCGATCTTGGTGTCGAGCTGGAGGGCGGTCACGAAGTCCGCGGTTCCCGCCACCTTGAAGTCCATGTCGCCGAACGCGTCCTCGGCACCAAGGATGTCGGTGAGAGTCGTGTAACGGCCTTCGGCGAACACCAGGCCCATGGCGATCCCTGCCACCGGCGCCTTGATCGGCACGCCCGCGTCCATGAGGGCGAGTGTCGACCCGCACACCGACGCCATCGAGGTGGAGCCGTTGGACGACATGCAGTCGGAGACGCACCTCAACGTGTAGGGGAACTCCTCCACCGGGGGGACCACCGGCAGCAGGGCACGTTCGGCCAGCAGGCCGTGGCCGATCTCCCGGCGCTTGGGGCCGCGCATGAAGCCGGTCTCGCCGGTGGCGAAGGGCGCCATGTTGTAGTGGTGCATGTAGCGCTTGGAGTCGTCGATGCCGATGGTGTCGAGCATCTGCTCCATACGCGGCATGCCCAGCGTGGCCACGCTGAGGACCTGCGTCTCACCCCGTTGGAACAGCCCGGACCCGTGGGCGGTGGGCAGCAGGCCGACTTCGGCCGAGAGCGGCCGGATGTCGGTGGTGCCCCGGCCGTCGATGCGGACGCCGTCCTCCACTATGCGGCGGCGGACGATCTTCTTCTGCAAAGCGCGGACGGCGGCCTTGACCTCCTTCTCCCGCCCCTCGAACTCCGCGGCGAGCTGGGCACCGATGTCGGCCGAGGCCGCATCGGTGGCGGCGTTGCGCTCGGCCTTGGACAGGATGATGCTGGCCTTGGCGACAGCGTCGGCGCCCACCTCGGTGACCCGATCGAGCACGTCGTCGCCGTAGTCCACCTGCACCGCGTACTGCATGGGCGCCCTGGGGCCGCCGATCTTGGCCACCAGCTCGTTCTGCAGCTCGATCGACTCGAGGATCCAGCGCTTGGCCGCCTCGATGCCCTCGGCGATCACCTCCTCGGTGACCTTGGGAGC
>JBOGIF010000004.1:0-27128 GCA_050742415.1 Acidimicrobiales bacterium
GCCCTGAGGCGCCTCGTCACGCGTCGCCAGGTGGTTCAATCGCGGACTGGCGTTGTTCCTCGACTGGTGCGGCTCGAGCGGGCGGGACCTGAAAGAGGCCGTCACCGCCTGCGCCAAGCGACGAGGCTCGTCTCTCCCACCCTGGTGCACCTGCCGAAGGCCACGACCTCGGCGCGGCGGTCGACACCGCCACAGGGTTCGGCCGAAGCCGGAGACAGGTGCGAGCATCAGGGCCGTGTCGCCTGAGCCGAACCGTGACCTGGAGCTAGCAACGTGCCGCGGGTGAGGTTGGGGGTGGCGCTGCTGGTTCCGTCGCCTCTCGATCGGGAGATCGACGGGATGCGGCGGGCCCTCGGTGACGGCGCCTTGGGAAGGATCCCGGCGCATCTGACCCTCGTCCCGCCCGTCAACGTTCGCGAGGACCGGTTGGACGAGGCGTTGGTGCTGCTGCGCGTGGCGGGCACGGCAGTAACCCCGATCACCGTCACCCTCGGCCCGCCGGCCACGTTCCTACCCGGGACGCCGGTCCTCTACCTACCAGTAGCGGAGGGCGCCGAGGCGATCGGGAAGCTGCGGGACCGAGTGTTCCAGGACCCACTGGCCCGACCCCTTGGGTGGCCGTTCACCCCTCACGTAACCCTGGCCGACGAGGCCACCCCGGAGCGGATCGCGGCTGCCGTCGACGCGCTTGCTGACTACCGGGTCGACGTCACCTTCGACTCGGTCTTCGTCCTGCAGGAGGGCCCAGCCAGGGTCTGGGAGGTGATGGCCGAAGCGCCGCTCGGACCGCCGAGGGTGTTCGGGCGGGGTGGACTGCCGTTGGAGATAAACACCACAGCCACGGTCGGGCCGGAGGAGAGGGGGCTACTAGTAAGTAGCGGCCAGGAAGCGGTGCTAACGGCCCGGCGCGACGGCGAGGTGGTTGGCGTACTGCAGCTCGCCCTCGCCGAGGGGGAACGCCAGTTGGGTACTGCCGAGCACCTTCGGCGGGCGCTGGCCCTAGTCGAACTCGATGGCTGAGAACTCGCGCAGCTTGGTGAGGGAGTGGCGGGCCGAGATCGAGCGCACGGTGCCCGACTTCGACCGCATTACCAGCGAGGCGGTGGTGGCCCCGCCGCGGTCGTAGTGGACGCCGCGGACAAGCTCGCCGTCGGTGATCCCGGTGCAGGCGAAGAAGCAGTTGTTGCCCGACACGAGGTCGTCGGTGAGCAGAATCTTGTCCGGGTCGATCCCGGCGTTGACGATGTTGGAGCGCTCCTCGGCGGTGCGCGGTGACAGCCGGCTCTGCATCTCGCCACCCATGCACTTGAGGGCAGCGGCGGTGATGACGCCCTCGGGCGTGCCGCCGATCCCGAACAGGATGTCGGCGCCGGCGTCGGGCCAGGCGGTGGAGATGCCGCCGGCCACGTCGCCGTCCTGGATGAGGCGGATGCGAGCGCCAGCGGCGCGGATCTCGGCGATCAGGTCGTCGTGTCGCGGGCGGTCGAGGACCACGGCGGTCACGTCGCGCACGGAGGCACCCTTGGCCTTGGCCACGGCCTTGAGGTTGTCGGTGGCGGAACGGTCGATGTCGACGCTTCCGGCCGCCTCCGCGCCCACCGCGATCTTCATCATGTAGAAGCACGGGCCCGGGTCGAACATGGTGCCGCGGTCGCTCACCGCGATCACCGAGAGGGCGTTGCCGCGGCCCAGCGACGTGAGGGTGGTGCCCTCCACCGGGTCGACGGCGATGTCGACCTCGGGGTCCGAGCCGTCGCCCAGATGCTCGCCGTTGAAGAGCATCGGGGCCTCGTCCTTCTCCCCTTCACCGATCACGACCACGCCACTCATCGAGACGCTGTTGAGCACGATCCGCATGGCTTCGACGGCGGCGCCGTCGGCGGCCTCCTTGTCACCCCTTCCCATCCACCGTGAGGAGGCCAGAGCACCGGCTTCGGTGGCGCGGACCAACTCCATGGCCAGGTTCCGGTCGGGGGCCTGCTTCTGGGAGCTCGTCTGGGCGGTCATTGGGCGAACCATAGCCGCCGCTACCCTTCGTCGATGCTGCTGGCCGAGCTGGAAATCCGGCACTCGCGCGCTGTCGCGCCCACCCGGCGAGTGGCGCTCGGGGACCAGTGGTTGCCGACCGATCCGGCGCCCGGCTACGGCGGCGTGCTCCTCGGCGGGATCGTGGCGGCCCACGTCGCCGACGTCGATCCCGACCTGCGCGCCGAGCTGCTGAACCTGGCCGACGACCTCGAAGCCGGCCGGCGAGTCCCCCAGCCCCGGCTCCGCCACCGGTTCCAGGTCGACGTCGTCGGGCTCGACCGTAGCTTGCACAAGCTCCGCGGCACCAAGGGCGAAGCCCTGGCCTTCGAGATGGACGACCATGCCGGCCCGGTGCCCCAGCTGCTCGGCGCCGTATACGCGGCGGCGGCCATCCATCCCACGGCGCGACCGGCGGTGTTCGCGGCCATCCGCAAGGCCGCCCGCTGGGAGGGCGACCTCGGGCCGGGGCTGATCGCTCATCTCTCCGACCCGGCCAGTACCCCGCCCGCGTCGTGGCGTCGGTTTCCCACCGACGAGCGCTGGGCCCTTCGGGTCCTGGGCTTCCGCCCGGAGAGCCGTCCTGATCGCGAGGACGTGCAGCGCCAGTTCCGCGTGCTGCTACGCGAGCACCACCCCGACCACGGCGCCGAGAGCGAGGGCGCCGGCAAGCGCATCCTCGAGCTCACTGAGGCCCGGCGCATCCTGCTGCCATCAGTCGGCGACGAAGAGCCCCCGACGATGAGCTCCCGACCATGACCGCCATGGCGGTCCTGCTGGCGCCCGGTGCCAACGGCCCGAGGGACCACCGGACCCTGGTGGCGATCGAGGCGGCGATGGAGGAGGCCGCTCCCGGCACGGTCGTCGAGCGGATCGAGCTGGGAGGACGGGCGGGGCCCAAGGTGGTGGCCGCCGTGAGATCGGCGGCGGCGGCACTGGCGAAACGAGCCGACGTTCCTCCGGACAGGGTGGCGCTCGGCGGGCGGTCCTTCGGGGGGCGGATGTGCTCGATGGCCGTCGCCGAGGGCCTCCCGGCGTTGGGCCTGGTGCTGGTCAGCTACCCGCTGCACGCACCCGGCCGTCCCGACCAGCTCCGGGCCGGTCACTTCGTCGAGATCGGTGTGCCGTGCCTGTTCGTCTCGGGTACGCGCGACGCCTTCGCCACGCCTGCCGAGCTGGAAGCAGCCACCGCCACCATCCCCGGACCGGTAACCCACGCATGGATGGAAGGCGGCGGCCACGGCCTGCGGGGCTGCGACTCGGAGGTGGCCAGCGTGGTCAGCCGCTGGGTGGTCGGTCTTCGGGGTTGAGCTCCTCGAGCTCGCGTCCCGCGGTTTCGGGGTAGGCCGCCAGCACCAGCCCGGCGAGCAGCAGCGGTCCCAGGCCAAGGATGGCCATGGCCGGCCCGATGCTGCCGAAGCGATCGGCGAGCACCCCGGCGGCCACGAGCCCGGCGGCGCTGCCGGCCAGCGCGGTTGCCGTCACCACCCCGTTGGCCCGGCCGCGCAGCGAGGTCGGGAACAGCTCCGGGCCGTACACGCCGAGGGCCGGGATCGCCGCCGCCGACGCCATGTTGCCGACCAGCGCCAGGATCCACACGGTCCAGCCGGTGGCGAAGAAGAAGCTCAGGGTGCACAGGGTCCCCGCCACCAGCGCCACGGCCGCCACGATCCGCCGGCCCTTCACGTCGGCCAGGTGGCCTCCGACCACGATGCCGATGGCCGCCGGCGTGCCGACCACGACGGAGAACAGGCCGATGCGCCCGCCGCTGAATCCCCTCTCGGTGCGCAGGAAGCGGTTGCCGAACTGCGACTGGGGCGCCACGAAAAGGTTGGCGAGTAACCCGGAGACGGCAAGTAGGAGGAGGCGGCCGCCGTGGCCGGAGATCTCCGCCGACGCGTGAGGCGCCACGAACCGGCGGCTCTCCGGCAGCCGGTGGCGCACGCTGGCCAGCGCCGGGAGGGCCAGGGCGGGGATCAGGTAGAGCAGCCGCCAGCCGGCGGGGCCGAGGTCGGCGAGGCGCAGGGCGATGACGCAGATGCCGGCGCCCAGCCCGCCGGCCATCGCCAACAGGCTCACGGCGTAGGCGCGGGACCCGGCGGGAACCTCCTCGGCCGCAATGATCGTCACCACCACCAGGAGCGCGCTGGCGAAGCCGCGGGCCAGCATCTGGCTGACCGTCAGCTGCGCCAGCGAGGTGGAGAAGGCGCCGGTCATGGCGAGCAGCGAGCCGGCCAGGGCCGCGGTCAGCACCACCCGACGCCGGCCTCTGCGGTCGGCCGTGGTCATGACGAGAAGCGCCAGGATCCCTCCGACGCGCACGACGCTGCCGGCCACGCCCTGGGCGCTGTTGCCGGCGCCGAACTCCTCACCTGCGAACGTGATGGTCTGGGTGAAGAGGGTGTTGAGGTAGCCGAAGATCACCGAGAGCAGGGCCAGGGAGCCGAGCACGCTGGCGGCGCGGTCGTCGAGGCGAGCGGGAGGCGCCCACCAGGGTGTCCCGGCTCCGCCACGGCGAATCGTGTGCCGGAGAGGAGCGACGAACAGCCAACCGAAGTAGGACACTGCGGGACGGAACTCGATCCGCTCGGTGACCATCACCTGGCCGTCGGTGACGGGATCAACGTGCACCGTGCGGGCGTAGCCGGTGACCGGCCCCTCGGCGGCCTCGAAGCGCCCGTCGCCGGCGAGACGCTCCAGGACGACGCCGGTGCGAGGCTGAAGCAGGGCGTCGAGCCCGGACGCGTCGGTAGCAGTCCGCACGACGAGCCGGGTCACGGCCGGTAGGCTAGAAGCACCATGGACACCGCCGAAGACACCCTCATACAGGTCACGAAGGCCCCCGTCGCCGTCGAAGACAGCGTCGCGGACGGCCCCGCCGACGCCAACGTCGCCGAGGACAGCGTCATGCGGGCACTGGTGCTCGAGACGATCGACGCCATCCGCCCGGCGCTGCAGGCCGACGGCGGCGACATGTCGCTCGTCTCGGTCGACGAGGCCAACGGCGTGGTCGAGGTCCAGCTGGTGGGTGCGTGCGGGAGCTGCCCGGCGTCGACGATGACCCTGAAGGCGGGCGTGGAGAGGATCCTGAAGGACCGCGTTCCGGGCGTGTCCGAGGTGAGGGCGCTCGGTGTCGACGGCGTGAACGTCGGCGGCGCCGGCTTCGACGACTTCTAGCCTGAAGGCTAGGCCCAGGCCACCCGGCCCAGCTCGGCGTAGGAGCCGAGGTCGGGGTGTGACGGCACGACCCGCACGGTGAACCCGTAGCGGCCGGCCTGCTCGCAGGTGAACGACCCGACGTAGGCGTGCAGCCCGGCGTCGGCCGCGGTGTGCCTCATGGACACGACGGCCGGTCGCATCAGCTCCTCGGTGGGCCCGACGCTGCCGTGCAGCAGCTGCACCTCCACGTCGGCGGGCGCGAGCTTTCCGAGGGCGACGTTGGCCCGCACCTCCCGGGCGCTTCCCAGCTCCGCCACCGACGGCTCGGCCTCGACGGTGAGGCGTACTCCCTGCCAACCGTCCTGGACGCGCCGCTTCCACGCCGCCAGCTCCCGGGTGCCCTGCGCATCCGACGCGGTCAGGTGCTCGGACCGGGTGGCGGCCGGCTCGTACATCGCCTCGGTGTAGTCGCGCACCATCCGGCTGGCGGGCACGAACGGGCCGAGAGTCTGGAGCGAGCGGCGCACGCGGCGCAGCCATCCGCTGGGCGGTCGGCCGTTGGTGCGGTCGTAGAACAGAGGGACGATCTGGTGCTCCAAGAGGTCGAAGAGGCTGTCCGCTTCGAGGCGGTCGCGCCGGCCGAGGTCTTCGCACGTCTCGAACGATGTGATGGCCCATCCGTTCTGGCCGTCGTAGCACTCGTCCCACCACCCGTCGAGGATCGAGCAGTTGAGCCCTCCGTTGAGCGCCGCCTTCTCGCCGCTCGTTCCGCATGCCTCCAGGGGCCGGCGGGGGGTGTTGAGCCATATGTCGGAGCCCTGGTAGAGCACCCGGGCGACGGCGATGTCGTAGTCCTCCACGAACGCCACCCGGCGGCGGATGTCGGGCTGGCGTGAGAACTCGACGACCTGGCGGATCATCTCCTTGCCGGCGTCGTCGGCCGGGTGGGCCTTGCCGGCGAAGACGAGCTGGATGGGACGTTCCAACGACAGCAGCAGCGCCTTGAGCCGGTCCGGCTGCGACAGGAGCAGGGTGGCCCGCTTGTAGGGCGCGAACCGGCGGGCGAAGCCGATGGTGAGCACGTCGGGGTCGAGGGCATCGGAGCTGTCGTGCAGGCGCTGGCGGACGAAGGCGACCAGACGCTCCCTCGCTTGCTGGCGGGCCCGCCACAGCTCGTCGTCGGTGGCGTCCTCGATCCGGGCCCAGCGCTCGGGTCCGGCCTCGTGCCACTCCGGCAACACGTGGCGGTCGAACAGGTCGGCCATCTCTGGTGACACCCAGGTGCGCGAGTGAACGCCGTTGGTCACCGAGCCGATGGGAAGGTCGTCGGTGGGGATCCCGGGCCACACCGACTGGAAGATCCGCCGGCTCACGTGGCCGTGCAGCTTGGACACGCCGTTGCTGAAACCGGCCAGGTGCAGTCCCATCACCGCCATGTTGAACGGCGCGTCGGCTGGCTCTTCGGGCTCGTGGCCCAGGCCCATCAGCGCGTCGAACTCGATATCGCAGTCGTCGGCCCAGTCTTTGAAGTAGTGCTCCATGAGCGAACGGGGGAACCGGTCGATGCCGGCGGGCACAGGAGTGTGGGTGGTGAACACTGTCCCCGCCCGCACCGCCTCGACCGCCTCGTCGAAGGTGAGGCCGTCGGCGGTGATGTGGCGGCGCATGCGCTCCAGCCCGAGGAACCCGGCGTGGCCTTCGTTGCTGTGGAATACCTGCGGCGTCTTCCCCAAGAGGTCGAGCGCCCGGACACCACCGACCCCCAGGAGGATCTCCTGGCGCAGGCGGTGCTCGCTGTCGCCGCCGTAGAGGCGGTTGGTGACGCCGCGGCTGCCGTTGTCGTTCTCGTCGAAGTCGGTGTCGAGCAGGAACAGGGGAGTGCGGCCGACCTGGGCCTTCCAGACCCGGGCCACGACGTCGGTGCCCGCCAGCTTCACCGGCACCCGCACGTGGTCGACCAGGGAGATCGCCATGGCGTGGGGGTCGAGTTCGACGTAGCGCTCCTGCTGCCAGCCGTCGGGATTGAGCTCCTGGCGGAAGTAGCCCTGGTGGTAGAAGAGGCCGACGCCGATCAGCGGCAGGCCGAGCGAGTTGGCCGCCTTCAGGTGGTCTCCGGCCAGCACGCCGAGCCCGCCCGAGTACTGCGGGAGGGCCTCGGCGATGCCGAACTCGGGGGAGAAGTAGGCCACGGAGCGCAGCGGGCTCTCCCGGCTCTGGAACCACCGGTCGGTTGTGAGGTACCGGCTCAGGTCGTCGTCGACCTCGCGGAGAAACGAGAGAAAACTACGGTCATTGGCCAACGACTCGAGGCGGGACCGGTCGACCGTGCTCAGCACCCGCAGCGGGTCGTGCCCTCCCTTGTCCCAGGCGTCGGGGTCGACCCAGCGGAAAAGGTCCTGGCTGCGGTCGTCCCACGACCAGCGCAGGTTCATCGCCACCCGATGCACCGCCGCCAGCGCGGGAGGCAGCTCTGGGCGGACCGTGAAGCTCCGGAGGGCCCTCATCCCCAAAACGTAGTGGCGTTTGGGCGGTGGTAGACCAGTTGGTGGTGACCGGTCGGATCGTGATAGATGACCCGCGTCCGCGCACGCCCAACGGCCGGTATCCGGCCAAGGCGGTGCTCGGCGAGGCGGTGCGCGTTTCGGCCGACGTGTTCCGCGACGGCCACGAACCTCTAGGCGCCCGGGTGCGCTGGCGGCCGGTGGCGAGCGACAAATGGCGGAGCGTCCCGATGGTGCCGACCGGCAACGACCGGTGGGAGGCCGTCGTCGAGCCCGACGCGCTCGGGCGCCACGAGCTGGTCGTGGAGGCGTGGACCGAGCGTGACACCGGCCCGGCTGACCTGACGGCGGGCGAGCCGTTCCCGCTGTGGGTCGACCGCGAGCGGGCGCTCGCGGGCGCCTGGTACGAGCTGTTCCCGCGGTCCGAAGGAGGGTTGCGGGTCGCGGCCGCCGGTCGCCTGCCGGCCGTCGCCGGCATGGGCTTCGACGTGGTCTACCTGCCGCCCGTGCACCCGATCGGCCACAGCCACCGCAAGGGCGTGAACAACACCCTGGTGGTGGGCCCGGACGACCCGGGCAGCCCGTGGGCGATCGGCTCGGAGGCAGGGGGGCACACCGCGGTGGAGCCGAGCCTCGGCACCATCGACGATTTCGACGCCTTCGTCGCCGCCGCCGAGGACCTGGGGATGGAGGTGGCGCTCGACTACGCGCTCCAGTGCTCGCCCGACCATCCCTGGGTGAGCGAGCACCCCGAGTGGTTCCACCACCGACCCGACGGGTCCATCCGCTACGCCGAGAACCCGCCGAAGAAGTACGAGGACATCTTTCCCCTGAACTTCTGGCCCGAGTCGCCCGGCGCCCGGGAGGCGCTGTGGGAGGCGTGTCGCGACATCCTCGAGTTCTGGATCGGCCACGGGGTCCGCGTCTTCCGCGTCGACAACCCCCACACCAAGCCGACGGCGTTCTGGGAATGGGTGATCGCCGCCGTCCAGGCCGACCACCCCGACGTCGTGTTCCTGGCCGAGGCGTTCACCCGACCGAAGGTCATGGCCAAGCTGGCGGAGGTGGGGTTCAGCCAGAGCTACACCTACTTCACCTGGCGCACGACCAAGTGGGAGCTGAGGGACTACCTGGAGGAGATCTGCCACGGGCCCAAGGCCGACTTCATGCGGCCCAACTTCTGGCCCAACACACCCGACATCCTCTCGGGCCCGCTGCGCGACGGCCCGCCGGCGGCATTCCGGATGCGCCTGGTGCTGGCCGCCACCTCCGTCCCCTCCTACGGCATCTACAACGGCTACGAGCTGTGCGAGAACCTTCCGGCGTCGCCGGACAACGAGGAGTATCTGCGCTCGGAAAAGTACGAGGTCAAGACTCGGGACTGGAGCCACCCGGGCTCGCTGGCGCCGTTCGTCACCAGGCTCAACCGCATCCGTCGCGACCACCCGGCCTTCTCGGAGTTGCGCAACATCGCTTTCCACCACTCCGCCAACGACTCCATCCTGGCGTTCTCCAAGAGCAGCGCCGACGGCAGCGACGTAGTGCTCGTGGTGGTCAACCTCGACCCGCACCACGTCCAGTCCGACGTGCTGGGGCTGGACCTGGCGTCGCTCGGCCTGTCTGCCGGCCGGCCGGTGTTGGCCCACGACGAGCTGACGGGCGTGACCTACACGTGGAGTGGCCCCAATCCCTACGTCCGCCTGGACCCGGCAGTGGCGCCGGCCCACATCCTGCACCTCACCAGCGCGTGAGCACCGTCCCCATCACCGCGACCGCGGAGAACGACCGCTGGTACCAGCGGTCCGTCTTCTACGAGGTGCTGGTGCGCGGCTTCTACGACGCCAATGGCGACGGCACCGGCGACCTGAGGGGGATCACCGAGAAGCTGGACTATCTCCAGTGGCTCGGCGTCGACTGCCTGTGGCTGCTGCCCTTCTACCAGTCGCCGTTGCGCGACGGCGGCTACGACATCAGCGACTTCTTCACCATCCTCCCCGAGTACGGCGACCTGGCCGACGCGGTGGAGCTCGTCGAGCAGGCCCATCGGCGGGGGATCCGCGTCATCGCCGACCTGGTCATCAACCACACGAGCGACCAGCACCCTTGGTTCCTCGAGTCCCGCCAGGAGAAGACCAACCCCCGGGCCGACTGGTACGTGTGGGGCGACGACGACCAGCGGTGGTCCGACGCACGCGTCATCTTCGTGGACACCGAGCGGTCCAACTGGACCTGGGACCCGCAACGCCAGCAGTACTACTGGCACCGCTTCTTCAGCCACCAGCCCGACCTCAACTTCGACAACCCCGACGTGCGCCAGGCCATGCTCGACGTGGTCCGCTTCTGGCTCGACGTCGGCCTCGACGGGTTCCGGCTCGACGCCGTTCCGTACCTCTACGAGCGCGACGGGACCAACGGCGAGAACCTGCCCGAGACCCACGAATACCTCCGCCGCCTCCGCAAGGAGGTGGAGTCGACTCACCCCAACCGGGTGCTGCTGGCCGAGGCCAACCAGTGGCCGGCCGACGTGGTGGACTACTTCGGAGCAGCCGACGAGTGCCACATGTGCTTCCACTTCCCGCTCATGCCCCGCATGTTCATGGCCGTGCGCCGGGAGCAGCGCTACCCGATCACCGAGATCCTGGCCCAGACGCCCGACATCCCCGAGGGGTGCCAGTGGGGCATCTTCCTGCGCAACCACGACGAGCTCACGCTGGAGATGGTCACCGACGAAGAGCGCGACTACATGTACACCGAGTACGCCAAGGACCCACGGATGAAGCGCAACATCGGCATCGGCCGGCGCCTGGCAACCCTGGTTGACAACAACACCCGTGTAGCCGAGCTGCTTCACGGGCTTCTGTTCAGCCTGCCCGGCAGTCCCGTGCTCTACTACGGCGACGAGATCGGCATGGGTGACAACATCTACCTGGGCGACCGCGACGGCGTGCGTACGCCCATGCAGTGGACGCCGGACCGGAACGCCGGCTTCAGCCGGGCCGACTTCGCCCAGCTCTACCTCCCGCCTCTCATGGACCCGGTCTACGGCTACGCGGCCGTTAACGTCGAGGCGCAGCTGCGCGACTCGAGTTCGTTCCTGCACTGGATCCAAAGGACGATCCAGGTGCGCAGGAACCACAGCGAGGTCTTCGGGATGGGCAGCTTCGAGGTGCTGTCGGCGGAGAACCCGTCGGTACTGGCCTTCGTACGGGAGCACGGGAGCAAGGCCGTCCTCTGCGTGAACAACCTCAGCCGGTTTGCCCAGCCGGTGGAGCTGCAGCTCGGGCGCTTCGAGGGGCGAACGCCCATCGAGCTGGCTGGCCGGGTGCCATTCCCAAGGGTGGGCGGGCTCCCGTACCTTCTCACCCTGGCCGGGCACGGCTTCTACTGGTTCGAGCTGGTCGAGCCGGCGGATCAGGCCGAGCCGGTGCAGTCATGACGAGGACGGCCAGCCAGACCCTCGGGGAGCACCTCGCCCGCCAGCGCTGGTTCCCCGGCACGGAGCCGCCCGGGACGGTGCGAGTTGTCCACCGGTGGGTGGAACGCACCCAGTGGCCGCGCCTGATCCGGCTGGTGGTTGAGGCCGACGGCGGCCTATACCAGCTCGTGCTCGCCGAGCGACCGGCCGGCGAGAAGGACTTCCTGCGCGGCCACGACGAGGTGGTCGTCGGGGAGTTCGGCGAGGGCGCCGATCGCGCCGTCGCCTACGACGCCATCCACGACCCGGAGGCGGCTCTGGCCCTCCTGGCCGGGGTGGCACCCGACCAGGTGGTCGAGAGGGCCCGGGTCATGGGCGTCGAGCAGTCCAACAGCTCGGTGGTCTACGACGAGCGCGTCATCCTCAAGCTCTTCCGCCGCCTCGACACCGGGCCGAACCCGGAGGTGGAGATCACCAGAGGCCTGGCGGATGCCGGCTTCCCCTGGGTGACGGCCCCTCTGGCCACGCTGTCGCGAGAGGGCTTCGACCTGGCGGTGGCCCAGCCGTTCCTGGCCGGAGGGGTCGAGGGCTGGGCCTTGGCCCTGACGTCGCTCAGGGACCTCTTCGGCGTGCACGACACCCTTTCCGTCCCGGTCATAAGCCTCGACTCGCCTCCACCGCCGCCCGACCCCGGCCAGGCGGGCGGGGACTTCTCGGCCGAGGCCCGGCGCCTCGGCGAGACGATGGCGGGCATGCATGCCGCCCTGGCCGATGCGTTCGGCCGTTCTCCAGGACGGGCCGACGAGTGGGCCGACAGCATCGCCGAGCAGGTGCGTCAGCTCGAGTTCCCCGACGGCATCGACCGTGCTGCCGCGGAGCGCAAGCTCGACGACCTGAGGGCCGCCGACCCGGGCCCTGCCATCCGCGTCCACGGCGACCTCCACCTGGGCCAGGTGATGCGCACCGACGCCGGTTGGTACGTGCTCGACTTCGAGGGGGAGCCGGCGCGGCCCGTCGAGGACCGGCGGCGGCCGTCGTCGGCGTTGCGCGACGTGGCCGGCATGCTGCGGTCGTTCCACTACGCGTCGGCAGTGGCCACCCTCGAACGTGACGCCCAGGACCAGGAGGTGGGCGCGGCGTGGGAGGAGCGCAATCGAGCCGCGTTCCTCCGGGGCTACATGAGCGAGGCCACCAAGGCCCGGGTCGTCCCGGCCGACGACCGATCGGTGGAGGCGTTGCTCGCCGCCTTCGAGCTGGAGAAGGCGGTGTACGAGCTGGGGTACGAGAGGTCGTACCGGCCTCACTGGGAGTCCATCCCGGTCACGGCGCTGCGAAGGATGGTGGGGCAGTGAAGGAAAGTCGGGCAACGAAGGATGGTGGGGCAACGAAGGATGGTGTGGCAGTGAAGGTCGACGCCGAAGCCGCGGCCCTCGCCGAGGGCCGGCACTCCGACCCCCACCGGTTCCTGGGCCGGCACGGCCAGACAGTCAGGGCCTGGCGTCCCGACGCCACCGAGGTCGACCTGGTGTTACCCACCGAACGGCGCCCGATGAAGAAGGCCCACCCGGCCGGCGTATTCATGGCAACCAAGGTTGACGCCGACGACGGCGACTACCGGTTCGACGTCGCCTACGGCGCTGACCGCTTTCTCGTTGACGACCCGTACCGCTTCTGGCCCACCCTGGGCGACGTCGACCTGCACCTCTTCGGCGAGGGCCGCCACCACTCGTTGTGGGAGCGGTTCGGCGCCCATCCCATGAAGCACCAGGGAGTGGAGGGAACGGCCTTTGCGGTCTGGGCCCCGGCGGCGCGAGGCGTGCGGGTCGTGGGCGACTTCAACGGTTGGGACGGCCGGCTCAATCCGATGCGGATGCTCGGCAGCTCGGGCGTGTGGGAGATCTTCGTCCCCGGCGTCTCGGAGGGGACTTGCTACAAGTACGAGGTCGTCACCGCCGACGGGCATCTGACGCTTCGCTCCGACCCGTTTGCCTTCGAATCCGAGGTTCCTCCCCGCACGGCCAGCATCGTGTCAACTTCCGGCCACGTCTGGAAGGACGAGACATGGCTCGAGAGGCGGGCGACGACCGACGCCATGTCGTCGCCGCAGTCGATCTACGAGTGCCACGTCGGATCGTGGCGGCGTGTCCCAGAGGAGGGCAATCGGCCGCTCACCTACCTGGAGCTGGCCGAGCAGCTCCCCGACTACCTGGCCGACCTCGGCTTCACCCACGTGGAGTTCCTCCCCTTGGCCGGCCACCCGTTCTCCGGTTCGTGGGGCTACCAGGTCACGTCGTACTACGCCCCCTCGCCGACGTACGGCTCGCCCGACGACCTCCGGGCCCTGATCGACGCGCTGCACCAACGCGGCATCGGAGTGATCGTCGACTGGGTGCCGGCCCATTTCCCGCGCGACACCTTCGCGCTCGCCCGCTTCGACGGCACCGCGCTGTACGAGCATTCCGACCCCCGCCAGGGCGAGCATCCCGACTGGGGCACGCTCGTCTTCAACTTCGGCCGCCACGAGGTGCGCAACTTCCTCATCGCCAACGCCCTCTACTGGATCTCGGAGTTCCACGTCGACGGGCTGCGGGTGGACGCGGTCGCCTCCATGCTCTACCTCGACTACTCCCGCAAGGACGGCGAGTGGATACCCAACCGCTTCGGGGGCCGGGAGAACATCGAGGCCGTCGAGTTCGTCCGCCAGCTCAACGAGGTCGTCTACGGCACCCATCCCGGGGTGATCACCGTGGCCGAAGAGTCGACGGCGTGGCCGGCGGTCTCCAGGCCCACCTACCTCGGCGGCCTGGGGTTCGGCTTCAAGTGGAACATGGGTTGGATGCACGACACTCTCGAGTACTTCGGCAAGGACCCGGTCCACCGCAGCCACCACCATCACCAGCTCACCTTCGGGCTGCTCTACGCCTTCACCGAGAACTTCGTGCTGCCGATGTCCCACGACGAGGTCGTCCACGGCAAGGGCTCCCTGCTCACCCGCATGCCCGCCGACCGACCGAACCAGCTCGCCAACCTGCGGGCGCTCCTCGGGTGGATGTGGGCCCATCCCGGCAAGCAGCTCCTCTTCATGGGCGGGGAGCTGGCCCAGGAACGGGAATGGGCGCATGACGGCAGCCTCGACTGGCACCTGCTCGAAGACCCTGGCCACCGCGGCGTCCAGGACCTGGTGCGAGAGCTCAACCGGGTCTATGCCGCCGAGCCGGCCCTCTGGGAGCGCGACTTCGACCCTGTCGGCTTCCGCTGGGTAGACGCCAACGACGCCGACCACAACGTGTTCTCCTTCGCCCGGTTCTCGGCCGACGGCTCCCGGTGCCTGGTGTGCGTGGCGAACCTGTCGGGCTCGGACCACTTCGGCTACCGGGTCGGCGTGCCGCGGGCCGGTAGGTGGCGCAAGGCCCTAGACACAGCCGACTCGCGCTTCGCGGGCTGGCGTCGCGATGCGGGTGGGGAGGTCGAGGCCGATCCAGTCCCGTGGCACGGCCTCGACCAATCGGTAGCGCTCGACCTGTACCCCCTCAGCGTCACCTGGCTCGTACCCTCGGGCGAATGACCGATAGGCCCTCGTGGGTCCCACTGGAGGCGGAGGCGCCCACCGCCCCGGCTCCGGTGCCGGGTGCCGCGGTCGCGGCCGAGGTCGATGGCGAAGGGGGCCGGGGTGAGCGCCGGCCTGGTGGGCCGCTGCGGATGCACCCGATGACGATCCCCGACATCCTCGACGGCGCCTTCACACTGCTGAAGGCCAACGCCAAAGCCGTGCTCCTCGTGTCGGCGGTTTTCATCGTGCCCGTACAGCTTTTGACCGCTTACCTCCAGCGCGACGTGCTCGGCGGGTTCTCGCTCTTCGACGTGTTCCAGGACCCTTCGACGGCGCAAGCTCTCGTCGACCAGGGCGGGGGGACGGGCGCCGGCCAGGGTTTCGTGGTCGGCCTGGCCAGCCGGGCGCTGGTTCTGCCGGCGCTGGCGGGCGCGGTGAGCTTTCTCGTCGCCCGGTCCTACCTGGGGGAGGAGGTGGTCGCGTCGGTCGCCCTTCGGGTGGGGCTGAGGCGGTGGTGGTCCCTCGTCGTGGCCTGGGTGCTCGTCCACATCATCGAGTTCTTGGCCGCGCCCTTCCTCCTGCTGCCGGGCCTGCTGGCCATGGCCCTGTTCATCCCGGTGGCGCCCATCATCGCCATCGAAGGGGTGGGGGCGTTCAAGGCGATGCGCCGGTCCGTTCGGCTGATGGGCCGGCGCCTGTTCCCTGGCCTGGGCGTGGCCTTGGCGTCCGGTCTACTTGCCGGCGCGGTGGGGACGGCGCTCGGTGTCATTCCACAGCTGGCGGCGTACGGCGTGGGCCTGCGCAGGGGTTGGGTGATCCTGGCTGCGGGCACGACGATCACCAGCCTGCTGACCACGCCGCTGATAGTCATCGTCGCGACCCTCGTCTACTTCGACGCCCGCATACGCCGGGAAGGCCTCGACCTGGAGGTGATGGCGGCTGGCCTCTAGGAGGGTCCCTGTGATCGCGGGGGCGGCGGTCCTCGGCATCGCCCTCCTGTTCGTGCCGGGGCCGGCGCGGGCCGAGCTCGCCGTTCCCGAGCGCGATCCGCAGGCGGTGAGGGTGGCGGTCAAGGAGGTACTGGCTCGCCCCGAGTTCGGCCCCGTCCGGCTGACCCCGGTCCAGCGGTTGCAGCGCTGGGTCGCCGAGCGGATACAGAGCCTGCTCAACTCGCTGGCGGGCGGTACCCGGGGAACGGCGCTCACCGGCCTGGTGGTCGTTGCCGGCCTGGTGGCGCTGGCGGCCGTGGCGCTGCGGTTCGCCCGCGGGGTGACGCGTGACCCGAGCCATTCGATTCGGGGACCGGTCATGCCGAGGCGTACCGGTGCCGACTGGCGGGCGGAAGCCGCCGAGCTGGAGCGGGCTGGACGATGGTCGGCAGCGCTGCGTTGCCGCTACCGGGCGCTCGTCGCCGACCTGGCCGACGGCGGCGTGGTCGAGGAGGTTGCGGGTCGCACCGCCGGCGAGTACCGGTCCGACGTCGGCTCGGCACTGCCTCAGGCGGCAGCCGACTTCGCGGGGGCCACCGAGCTGTTCGAGCGGGCCTGGTACGGGAACCGCCCCACCGGAAGTGACGAGTCGGAGCGGTTCCGGGGCCTGGCCGAGCGAGTGCTGGAGTTGGCCCGGTGAAGGCGCGTTCGCTGGCGCCTTGGCTGCTCCTGGTCGCCGGATTGGCGGCGGTCGGGTTCCTGGCCGGTCCCCCAACCTCGGACGGGCCGCCTCTCGACCCGAGGTCGGCCGGCCCCGCCGGGACCAAAGCTCTGATCGAATCGCTCCGAGCCCTCGATGCCAACGTCGACGTGCGCGCCGGCCTTCCGGGTCCCGAAGACCGGACCGCGCTCGTGCTGGCCGACGACCTGGACGACGCCGGGCGCCGGGCGCTGGGGGACTGGGTGGAGGCGGGGGGCACGCTCGTCCTGGCCGATCCCTCTTCGGCCCTCAACCCGGCGCCGCCGGCCGGCGCCGCCGGCTTTGGGTCGTTCGAGCCCCAGCTGCTGGCCGGCTGCGACGTGCCCGCGGTACGGGGTGTGGAGAGGGTCGACGTGCCGGGCGCGCTCCTGCTCGAGGTCCCGCCGGGCGCCACTGGCTGCTTCCCGGGGGGCGACAAGAGCTGGATGGTCGTGGTGCCCCGCGGCCGAGGCGAGATCGTCGTTCTCGGAGGTGCTGGGAGCCTGGTGAACGCCTACCTGGGCCGGGCCGACAACGGCGTGCTGGCCGTCAACCTCCTGGCCCCGACGATCGGCGGTCGGACCGTCGTGGTCCAGCCCCCGGCGCCGGGCGAGGGTCGCAAGGGGCTGTCGGAGCTGGTCGCTCCGGGCGTGAAGCTGGCGCTCGTCCAGCTGGCCATCGCCTTCGGGGTGGTGGCGGCGGTTCGCGGGCGCCGGCTGGGCTATCCCGTGCCGGAGCCGAAGGTCGTCCCGCTGGCCGGCTCGGAGCTGGTGTCGGCGGTCGGCAACCTCCTGCAGCGCAGCCGCGGCCGCGATCAGGCCGCGGTCCTCCTGCGGGACGACCTTCGGCGCACGGTCGGCCAGCGGCTCGGGCTGCCGCCGGGGACCAGCCCCGAGGTGATGGCCGAGGTCGTGGCCGCCCGCACCGGCCTGGACGCGGCCGAGGTGGAGCGGGCATTGGCCGGCCAGCCCCCGGCGAGCGAGGATGCCCTGGTGAGCCTGGCCCACTCCACCGAGGCAGTGCACCGGGAGGTGACTGGGCATGGCGCCGGCTGACGACCGGTCCCGCGAAGCGGTGTCGAGGGTCCGCAGCGAGGTGGCCAAGGCTGTTGTGGGCCAGGACGCGGTGCTGACCGGGCTGGTCGTCGCCCTGCTCGTGCGGGGCCACGTGCTCCTCGAGGGCGTGCCCGGGGTGGCCAAGACCCTGCTGGTCAAGGCGCTGGCGGCATCGCTCGACCTCGACTTCAAGCGGGTCCAGTTCACCCCCGACCTCATGCCCTCCGACGTCACCGGCCAGGTGATCCTCGACAAGGGCACCTTCCGGTTCCGGCCCGGCCCCGCGTTCACCAACCTGTTGCTGGCCGACGAGGTGAACCGCACCCCGCCCAAGACCCAGGCGGCGCTGCTCGAGTCGATGGAGGAGCGGCAGGTGTCGGTGGAGGGGGAGGCCCATCGGCTTCCCGACCCTTTCGTGGTGGTGGCCACCCAGAACCCCGTCGAGTACGAGGGCACGTACCCGCTGCCCGAGGCCCAGCTCGACCGGTTCCTGCTCAAGCTCACCGTCGGTTACCCGACCGCCGAGCAGGAGCAGGAGGTGCTGGCTCGTCACCACCGCGGCATGGACCCACACGACCTTGTGGCTCTCGGGATCCGTCCGGTGGCCGGTGCCGCGGACCTCGTGGCGGCCCGAGCCCAGGTGGCGGCGGTGGGGGTCGAGGACCGGGTGGCGGCCTACATCGTGGCCGTCGTGCGGGCGACGCGCGACTCCCCGTCGCTGCTGCTCGGGGCGTCGCCGCGCGGCGCGGCCATGCTGTTGTGGGCGGCTAAGGCGTGGGCGTGGCTGGCGGACAAGCCCTTCCTCACCCCCGACGAGGTGAAGGCCGTGGCCCGTCCGGTGCTGCGGCACCGGGTGGCGGTGCGGCCCGAGGTGGAGCTCGAAGGAGTGACCGCCGACGGCGTCCTCGACGGGATCCTGGCCTCCGTTCCCGTTCCCCGCTGAGACCTGTGCTTCGCTGAGGCCGGTGTCCCGCTGAGCTCGCTGCCCGTCCCGACCCGCCGGTTGGCGGCGCTGGCCGCGCTCGCGTCCGTCGTCGTGTTGCTGGCTCCGGCGCCGCGATCGGCGCTGGTCGTGGCCAACCTGGTCCTGGTTGCTCTGGCGCTGGCCGACTGGGCCGTCGCCGTAGCCCCGGCGACCGTGGGCTTCGAGCGGGACCTGCCCAAGGTGGTGGGCCTCGCCATGGAGGCGGAGGTCAGGTGGGTCGTGCGCAACCCCGGCCGAAGGCGGCTTCGCATGGCCCTGGCCGACGAGCTGGCGCTTTCGTTGCGCCCGGTCAGCCGGCGAGCCCGGCTTGTGGTCCCGGGCGGCGGCCGGGCCGAGGCGGCCACCACGATCCGCCCTCGGCGCCGCGGCCGCTTCACTCCCACCGAGGTGGTGCTGCGAGTCGAGGGGCCGCTCGGGCTGGCGGCGCGGCAGGGCCGGCGCCAGGTGCCGGGTGTGGTCCGGGTGTACCCGCCGTTCCGGTCCCGGGCCGAGGCCGAGCTACGCGTCAAGCGTGCCCAGGTGCTCCAGGTGGGCCTGCGTTCGGCGCCGGGCCGGGGCGGTGGGACGGAGTTCGACGCCCTGCGCGAGTACTCGGTGGACGACGAGTTCCGCCGCATCGACTGGGCCGCCACCGCCCGGGCCGGCAAGGCCATCGTGCGCACGTACCGGGCCGAGCGGAACCAGACCGTGCTGCTGCTGCTCGACAGCGGCCGGATGATGGCCGGGCGGGTCGGGCAGTTCCCGCGGCTCGACCACGCCATGGACGCGGTGATGATGATGACGATGGTCGCCACCCGCTTGGGCGACCGGGTAGGCCTTGTCGCTTTCGACAACCGGGTTCGCGGCGTCGTGCCTCCGAGCCACTCGCGCGGCCAGCTCGGCCGGGTCACCGAGGCCATGTACGCCCTCGAGCCGACGTTTGTGGAGAGCGATTACCGGGGCGCCTTCGCCACCGCGCTGTCCCGGTTCCGGCGCCGCTCGCTGATCGTGGTCCTCACCGAGCTGGCCGAGGAGGCCGTGGCCGAGTCGCTGCTGCCGGCGCTGCCTCTCATCGTGCGCCGCCACCTGGTGATCGTGGCCAGCGTGGCCGACCCCCAGGTGTTCTCGTGGGCCCGGTCCGACCCGGACGACGCCGGCTCGACCTACCGCAAGGCGGCGGCCGTCTCCGCCCTGGCCGAGCGGGCCCGCACCGCCGGTCGCCTACGGTCCCTGGGCGCCACCGTGGTCGACGCCGAGCCGGGCCGGATGGCTCCAATGCTCACCGACGCCTACCTGGAGATCAAAGCCACCGGCGGCCTGTGACCCCACGAGTGGGCCTGATCCTCGAACGGGGAAGCTCCGTCCGATGGCTCGCCGAGGATCCTGTCCCGGCTCACGGTGAGGTCGGCGCGACGGCTGTGGGGTCGGGCGCCACCGGCGACGGTGGGCCGGCCACACTCTCGCGACGACGGACAGGGCACGGGAACCGTCGTCGGTCGGACCACCATGACGCCCTCCGGCATGGACGAAGGTTGACGCCGGGCCCGGCCCAGGAGCCCCCGCCACTTCCGGCGCACGCGGGCCGCGGCCAGTGCCAGTGCCCGGTCGTCGTCGAGCTCCCAGCGTGCGCCGATCTGTGCGCCGAGGGCCGCCAACCTGGATTCCAGGACCGAGATGGTTGCCGCCTGGCGCATTACGGTCGTCTCGAGCTCGGCCTGGCGCGTGTCGACGGTGGCGTTCGTCATCACTCGGTTTCCCTCGTCGGGCCGCAGCACCCAGGTGGGAACCGGGACTTCCCCTTCGGACTGAGTGAAGTCGGAGAAGGCCGCCCCGCCGGTTGTCCAGACGGTGGCTCCGGACGACACTCTTACCTGGGTGGCGTCGATGTTGTCGTTGTCCGCTGTCGTGCACATTTCGGGCTCTCCTCGAGCTTGCGCCTCGGCCTGCGACCCGGTTGGTCCGGCCGTCGGGCACATCAAGCCATGGATCGTCGAACTTGGGTATGGGGAGGTCTCCCCCTTCCTCACGGAACCGCTCTGTGGCTTGATTCGTCAGTACGACGACGACAGGGACAACTCGGTGGTCGACCGGTGATCGCGAGCAACGGACGACGGACGCGATGATGCCGGGGCCACCGGGTTGGCGAGGAAGGCGAACTGAACGGGGTGGGGCGCGATGGCGTTGTGGGTGGAGACGGTGGATGGTCGCTTCAACCTCGAGGCCGAACAGACCGCATTCACCTTCGGGCGCGATCCTCGTTGCAGCTTCTGCCTCGACGAGTCGGACCTCAACATCCCCCGCTGGGCCGGCTCCATCGGCTGGCGCGAAGGGCGTTGGATCCTCACCAACACCAGTGACAGCCCGCCAACGTGATGATCTGCGGGACACGGGCGTGCCTGGTCGACTTCGGCCTCGTCCGTACCCTGGTGGGGGACGCCTCGACGACGCAGAGCTGCACCCCGAGCTAAGCGGCGCCCGAGTGTTGGGAAAGCCCTCGGTACAGCCCGGCGTCGGACCGCTAAGCGCCATCGCCGGGCCACTTCCCGGCAGGAGGCGGCCAACCCGGATCCCTGGTGGCATCGTGAGCCGGGAGCGAACAACGACGGACACGCCGTTAGCTGTGCGTGGCTTTCTGCCGGGGTTCCTCGCCGAGGGTTCCGGTGAGGCCACGGGCGGCGGCGGCACGGCCGGCGGTGACGGCGTAGGCCGCGAACGCGGCGAAGGCCACGACACCGGTGCCGACGCGCAGCCATGTCGGCATGCCGGACCCGGTCACGAACCCCTCGATCGAGCCGGCGATCCCGAGCGCGTGCAGACCGAGGGCGGGGTGCCGGTTGCCGGGCCGATCGAGGTGGTGGAGCGGCACCCGATGGGTGCCACCGTCCGCCTCGTCGACGCCGCCCGTCCCGGCGGTGCGCCGGACGACGTCCTGGAGGCGCTCCTGGTCGATCCGCTGGCCGACGAGTGGAAGATCAAGCTCACCGCCCGGCTGTGGGGGTGACCGACCACCGGGTAACCCGTCGGGTGAGTTTCACCGGCCGCGTCGGCCGCCGGCTCGACCGGCTCGGGCTGGCGGCCTGCTTCGTCTGGGGAGTGGCCGAAGCGACGCTGTTCTTCGTCGTGCCCGACGTCGGCGTCGGGGCTCTCGCCTTGCACCGTCGCCGCCGCGCCCTTGCGGCGGCCGCGGCCGCCATCGCCGGCGCGCTGGTGGGCGGGATCGTGTTGATCCTGGCCACCCGAGCCGCCGGCCCCGGTGTGCTCGACGTGCTGGCCAAGGTGCCCGGGGTCCCAGACCGGATGATCGTCGCCGCCGGCGCCGAGGTGGACCAGCGCGGCGCGGTGGCCATGCTCCTCGGCCCGTTGCGGGGCACGCCGTACAAGCTCTACGCCGCCCAGATGACGTTGAAGGGCTGGAGCCTGCTCTCGCTGCTGGCGTGGACGGTGCCGGCCCGGGCAATCCGGATCGTCCCCGTTGCCCTGCTCTCGGCGCTGGTGGGCCGGCTCCTCCGTCGTCCGGTCTCGCTCCACCCGCTGATCGCCACGGGCGTCTACCTGCTCCCCTGGTACGGGATCTACGTGGCCTACTTCAGCAACAACGGCTTCTGATCTGGATCGACTTCCGGGCCAAGGAGAGCAGTGGCCTCACTCCGACGCTCGCGAGGTTCGCCCGACCCGGGGTGGAGCCGCGTCCTGGCTCCTACGTTACGGTTGGGAGCGACGACTCGGAGTTCGCCGTTGGCGAGATCGTCAGCGTGCAGGAGAACGGCGTCGTAATGGTGCGTGTTCTGCCAGGGCCGGCTGAGGCCATCTCAATTTGGTGACGCCGGGCCGGACGTAGCCGTGGCCCTCACGCGGATGGAAGGGGTTCCTCGCCGAGGGTTCCGGTGAGGCCACGGGCGGCGGCGGCACGGCCGGCGGTGACGGCGTAGGCCGCGAACGCGGCGAAGGCCACGACACCGGTGCCGACCCGCAGCCACGTCGGCATGCCGGACCCGGTCACGAAGCCCTCGATGAGGCCGGCCACGCCGAAGACCCCGACCAGGCCCATCACCACGACCACCGACCGGCGCGCCTCCTCGGCCAGCGCTACCGATCGGGAGCGGTCGCCGGGGTCGATGAGCGCCCAGCCCAAGGCGAGCCCGGCGCCTCCGGCGATGCAGACGGCCGCGAGCTCGAGCAGCCCGTGCGGCAGTATCAGGCCCCAGAACCTGGCCGACTGACCAGCAGCGGCGAAGGTCCCACCGGCCACCCCGATGCTGGCCCCGTTAGTGGCCAGGATCAGCGCCGTGACGACGCAGAAGGCGATACCGCCGGCGAAGGCGAGGAAGCCGACCCGCACGTTGTTGGTGAAGACCTGCGAGGCAAAGGCGGCGGCGGGGGCCGACGAGTAGTAGTCCTCGAAGTTGCGGTCCACGTACGCCTGGCGGACCGCCGGCGGCGCGCTCGCCTCCAGGGCGGCGTCGGAGTTGGCCACCCAGATCCCCATGGCCAGGGCGGGGAGGAAAAGGAGAAGGGCGGCGACGGCCACGAACCGCCGGATCTGCCACAGAGCGGCCGGGAACGTCTCGGTCACGAAGCGCCCGGCACTGCGCAGGGTCCGCGACCGGGTGCCGTAGACGACGGCCCCGGCGCGAGCCACCAGTCGGGTCAGGGTTGCGGACAGGGCCGGGTCGCGCTGGTAGGTGCGCACGTAGGAAAGATGGGTCGAGACGCGCTGGTAGAGGCGGACCAGCTCGTCAAGCTCGGCCGCGGACAGGCGTCCCGGTGAGCGACCGGCCTTGGTGGTCAGCACGCCCAGCCGGTCCCACGCGGGCTGGTTGGCGGTGATGAAAGCGTCGACGTCGACGTCGGAGCGGATGCCCATTTGTACCCTAGGGACGATGTCGGCCCTGCCCTTCGTCGATCCCCTCGTCACACCCGAGGCCGTGCCCCTCGATCTCGAGCCGGCTGGGATCGGCTCGCGCTTTCTCGCACTGGGGATCGACTGGGCAGTGCAGGCGGCGGTGGCGCTGGCGCTCGTCCTCGGCATGAGCGTGTTCCTCGACGACTCCTCGGGCGGTGCCGGTCTAGCCGTGCTCCTGGTGCTGGGGTCCCTGGTGGTGTTCGGGTACCCGGCGATCCTCGAGACGCTGTGGCGGGGGCGCACGCTGGGAAAGGCCGCACTCGGGCTCCGGGTGGTGACCGTGGAAGGTGGCCAGGTCCGCCTGCGCCACGCCCTCATCCGAGCCGCTTTCGGGATCATCGACTTCGTGTTCACGACCGGCGGCGCGGCTGTGATCTGCGCGCTGGCCACCCGGCGCAGCCAGCGCCTGGGCGACCTCGCCGCCGGCACCCTGGTGTTGCGGGAGCGGTCCGGGATGCGGGCGCCCACGGCGGTCCGCTTCACGCCACCGCCGGGGGCCGAGGACTACGTAGCGGGGCTCGATGTGGCCGGGCTCGGCAACGACCACTACCTGGCGGTCCGGGCCTTTCTCCTGCGTGCGCCCGCCCTGCGGCCCGAGGTGCGCTACCGGCTGGCCGTGACCCTGGCGAATCCCATCTCCGCCCGCGTGCGCCCCCCGCCCCCGCCGGGGATCCATCCCGAGACGTTCCTGGCCGCGGTCGCCGCCGCCTACCAGGCCCGGTCTTCGGGTTCTGCCGCGTAGCAGCGGGGGCCGCGTAGCCTTCAGGGCGTGATCGCCTACCTCGACCACGCGGCAACGACGCCGATGCGGCCCGAGGCCGTCGAGGCCATGCTGCCGTTCCTGGCCGAGCGCTTCGGCAATCCTTCGGGCGCCCACGCCGTGGCGCGCGAGGCTCGCAAGGCGTTGGACGAGGCGCGCGAGGTGGTGGCCGAGTGCCTGGGCGCGGCGCCGGGAGAGGTCGTCCTCACCGGTAGCGGCACGGAGGCGGACAACCTCGCCGTCACCGGCGCCCATGCCGTCAACCCCGGCCGGGTGCTGGCGAGCGCTATCGAGCATCACGCCGTGTTGCACGCCGCGCTTCCTCTCGGCGGGAGGACTGTCCCGGTGACGGCCCGAGGCGTCGTGGACCTCGACGCCCTCGAGAACATGCTCGACGACACCGTCTCGGTGGTTTCAGTGATGCTGGCCAACAACGAGGTCGGAACCGTCCAGCCGCTGGTCGAGGTCGCCGAGATCGTGCGCCGGCGTGCACCCCGGTCGGTCCTGCACACCGACGCCGTGCAGGCCTTCCCGTGGGTCGACGTGGCCCGGCTGGCGGCCCCCGCGGGGCTGGTCGCGGTCAGCGCCCACAAGTTCGGCGGGCCGAAGGGCGTGGGCGCCCTGGTCGTGCGCCGGGGGGTAGCTCTGGCCCCGATCATCCACGGCGGCGGCCAGGAGCGCGACCGGCGCAGCGGCACCCACAACGTGGCGGGCGTCGTGGCCATGGCCGCGGCCATGCAGGCGGCGGTTGCCGAGCGCGAAGCGGTGGTGGCGAGGGTGTCGCGGCTGCGCGACCGGCTCGCCGAGGGGTTGCTGGCCTCGATCGCGGGCGTGGTCGAGACCGGTGACCGGGCAGCCAAAGTGGCCGGGAACTGCCACCTCTGCTTCGAAGGGGTGGAGGCCGAGGCTCTGCTGCTGCTGCTCGACGCCGAGGGCGTGTGCGCGTCGGCCGGCTCGTCGTGCGCCAGCGGGGCGGCCGAGCAGTCGCACGTGCTGGCGGCGATGGGAGTCGACCGCCGCCTGGCGGCCGGGGCGCTGCGGTTGTCGCTCGGGAGCACCACCACCGAAGCCGACGTCGACCTCGCCCTGGCGGCGGTGCCGCCGGCCGTAGCCCGCCTGCGCACGTGAGCCGCGGGATCGTCGCCATGTCGGGCGGCGTCGACTCCTCGGTGGCCGCTGCCCTGATGGTGGCCGAGGGCCACGAGGTCGTCGGGGTCACCATGAGGCTGTGGGACAACCCGGCCGACGAAGGTTGCTGCTCGGTGGCCGAGATCGACGACGCCCGGCGGGTGGCCGACCAGCTCGGGATCGCCCACTGGGTCTGGAGCTTCACCGACGACTTCGAGGACCAGGTGGTCGCGCCCTACGTGGCCGCCCACGCCGCCGGCCGCACCCCCAACCCGTGCATCGACTGCAACCGCCACCTCAAATTCGGTCGGTTCCTGCGCCGGGCGACCCAGCTCGGCTTCGACTGGGTGGCCACCGGCCATCACGCCCGGTCCGACCGCGCCGGAGGCCAGTACCGCTTGCTGCGGGGCGCCGACGCTGTCAAGGACCAGTCCTATGTCCTCTACGTGCTCGGCCAGGCCGAGCTGGCCCGGTGCCGCTTCCCGGTGGGTGCCCTGACCAAGGCCGAGGTGCGGGCCCGGGCCGCGGCGCTGGGCCTGCGCACGGCGGCGAAGCCCGACAGCCAGGACGCCTGCTTCGTCACCACCGGCGGCGGCCGGGCCGCCTTCCTCGGCCCTCGTATTCCGCTCCATCCGGGGCGGGTCGTTGACGTGACGGGCGCGACGCTGGGAAGGGTCGACGCCGTGGAGCTGGTGACGGTCGGCCAGCGGCGCGGCCTCGGCACCGGCGGGGGAGGCGACCGTCGCTACGCGGTGGCAGTCGACGCCGCGAGAGCGACGGTCGTCGCCGGCGGTCTCGACGACTTGAGGACGGGCGGGGTCCGGCTCGAGGACATGGCCTGGGTCGGCCCGCCCGCCGAGGGCCGGGTGCAGGCGCAGTCGAGCGCGCACGGGAACCCTGTCGGCGCGCTCCTGGAGGAGACGACGGTCCGGTTCGACGAGCCCCAACGGCGGGTGGCGCCGGGGCAGAGCGTGGTGCTCTACCGGGGCGACGAGGTGCTGGGCGGCGGGGTAGCGGCCTGACGCCTGCCGATCCGACGCTCGTTGGCGTGGTCCAGCAGCTGGCCTGGGCGCGAGGGCGTGAACCGCAGCCGAGAGGCCTCGACGGCTTCACCGAGGCGGCGACCGGGGCGCATCAAGGTGATGCCCGCCGGCTCCGACAGGTCGAGGTCCAACGCCGGCCCGCCGGCCCGCTGGGTCAGGTCGAGAGCGGGGCCGTTCCCGCCCTGCACCGGACCCAGCGAGACGATCGACTGGCGGGCGAAGAGCACCGGGTCGGTCAGCGCCACAGGGTCGTGCAGCACCAGGCCGGCGGGGACCACGACCGCCCACCGGCGTGACAAGTTGTGCAGCGACCGCGCCGCCACCACCGCGACCGGCAGGCCGACGACGAGGGCCAGCGCGCCGGCGACCCAGAGCCCGGCCGCCAGTAGCAGAGGCCCGGCCGTGGCGCCCACGATGGCCAGAGCCCAGGTGACGGCCACCGCCAGCCTTCCGCCCACCGCCGGCCCCGGAACGCGAAGCAGGAACCGCCGCTCGTTCGGGTACGCGGGCCCGTTGACCCACAGGGTGCCGATACCCGGTAGGAAGGCGATCACCGCGGCGGCGGTTATCACCGCCAGGGCGACGGCCGCCGACCATCTGCCGACGCCAGCGACGGCCGAAACCACGACGACGGCGGCGCCGGCCGGGGCCAGCATCCGAAGGGCGGTCAGCGACACCGGGTGGCGCACTAGGACGGCACCCACGCCCACCGCCCACCCCACCCACAGCCCGGCCGACGCGACCGTGCGCACGGGGACACTGGCACCATGGAGGGCGGTGGCCAGAGCCGGGGCGGCGGCGGCGACGAGGCCGACCCACAGCACCCGCAACGCCCAGGAGGCCACCGGGCAGAATCTAAGGCCAGGGGTGGGGCGGCCGGTATCGTCGACCGTCGTGGCCGAGGTGAGCGACCCGAGCAACCGGGCCACCCAGCTTCGAGAGGCGATCGCCCACCAC
>JBOGIF010000005.1:0-23851 GCA_050742415.1 Acidimicrobiales bacterium
GTGGCGAGCGAGGCGCGTGACCGCGCCGTCCCGATCCGGATAGGGGTAAACGCCGGGTCGCTCGACCCCGACATCGAGCAGCGCCACGGCGGCGCCACCCCGGAGGCGCTCGTGGCCTCGGCCCAGCGCGAGCTCGCCTACTTCTCGGAGGTCGGGTTCGACGACGTCAAGATCTCCGTAAAGGCATCCAACGTCCCGGTGATGATCGAGGCCTACCGCCAGCTCTCCGAGGTGTGCGACCACCCGCTCCACCTGGGCGTCACCGAGGCGGGGCCGCCCCCCGCCGGCCTGGTCAAGGCCACGGCCGGTATCGCCACCCTGCTGTGCGAGGGGATCGGCGACACCATCCGGTACTCGCTGACCGCGGATCCGGTGGAGGAGGCCCAGGCCGGCCGCCAGCTGCTGGAGGCCCTCGGCCTCCGGGAGCGTAAGTCGGTCGACCTCATCGCCTGCCCGTCCTGCGGCCGGGCCGAGATCGACGTGATCGAGGTTGCCCGTCAGGCCCAGGCGGCGCTCGCCGAGCGCAAGCTCCCGTTGCAGATCGCCATCATGGGCTGCGTGGTGAACGGGCCGGGGGAGGCAAGAACGGCCGACCTGGGCATCGCCGCCGGCCGGGGCAAGGGCCACCTGTTCGTGCGCGGCCAGGTGGTGCGCGTCGTACCCGAGGCCGACATGGTCGCGGCTCTGGTCGAAGAGGCCGAACGGCTTGTGGCCGAGGGGGCCGAGGCTCGACTGGCCGCAGCCGACGCCGGGGCGGCCGAGGAGGCGGAGCAGGTCAGGCAGGCCATGCTGAGCGAGCAGGGGGACGACCCCAACCTCGTCGAGCAGCGTGTCGAGCTGATCCACAAGGACCTCGGTGGCGCCGGCCGAGGCCGGCGATGACCAACCCCTCCAGGTGCCGGGAGCTATGATCTTCGGGTTCTAGCGTCGAGCTTCGGGTGGTGACCTGGCGTGGGCGGTGCCCACGCTTTTGTTTGCCAAGAGCCGGAAAGGGGTGAAGAGGTGTCCGACCGATCCGTGAGCCAACGCGTGCGGGAGCTGGTCGAGGCGCCTCTCACCGCCGAGGGGCTGGAGCTGGTCGAGGTCGAGCACACCGGTGGGGTCCTGCGGGTGACGATCGACCGCCCGGAGGGGCTGGATCTCGAATCCATCAGCGTCGCCACGCGCCTGGTGTCGTCCGTGATCGACGGTGACGACCCGCTCCCCGGCCGATACACGCTCGAGGTGTCGAGCCCTGGCGTGGAGAGGCCGCTGCGCACCCCCGACCACTTCCGGCGCTTCGTGGGCCGCCGCGTCGCAGTGCGAACGGTGGCTGGCTTCGATGGCGAGCGGCGGCTGGAAGGCGAGCTGGAGAGCGCCGACGACGACGGCATCGTCGTAGCCCGCACGACTGTGCCCTACGACCGCGTCGAGCGGGCCCGAACCGTCTTCGTCTGGCCGGCAGAGGCCAATCGATGAGCGCGAACTTCGAGCTGATGGAAGCTCTCCAGGTCATCGAGCGGGAGAAGGGGGTGTCGGTCGAGACCCTTCTGGACGCTCTCGCCAACGCCCTCGTCGCTGCCTACAAGCGCACGCCCAAGGCGGCCGAGGAGGCGTTCGTCACCATCGACCCCGACAGCGGGGAGATGCACGTCTACGCCCAGGAGCTCGACGAAGAGGGTGCTGTCGTTCGGGAGTGGGAGGACACGCCGGAGGATTTCGGGCGGATCGCCGCCCAGACGGCCAAGCAGGTGATCCTGCAGCGCATCCGCGAGGCCGAGCGTGACCGCAAGTACGAGGAGTACGCCGGCCGCGAGGGCGACATCGTCACCGGCATCATCCAGCAGGGCGACAGCCGCTACACGCTGCTCGACCTCGGCCGGGTGGAGGCCCTCCTGCCCCAGGCCGAGCAGGTCCCGTACGAGCGCTACGAGGCCGGCGCCCGGGTCAAGGCCTACATCGTCGAGGTGCGCAAGACCACCAAAGGCCCGCAGATCGTCGTCAGCCGGACCCACCCCGGGCTGATCAAGCGCCTGTTCGAGCTGGAGGTGCCAGAGATAAGCGACGGCGTCGTGGAGCTCAAGGCGGTGGCACGCGAGCCGGGCCACCGCACCAAGATCGCAGTCTGGTCCAACGACCACAACGTCGACCCCGTGGGTGCCTGCGTGGGAGCGCGCGGCGCGCGCGTTCGCATGGTCGTCAACGAGCTGCGAGGCGAGAAGGTCGACATCGTGCCGTTCTCCGAGGAGCCCTCGGAGTTCGTGATGAAGGCGCTGTCGCCGGCGCGCGTCAAAGAGGTCCGCATCGACGAGGACACCGGTACGGCCGAGGTGATCGTGCCCGACTACCAGTTGTCGCTGGCGATCGGCAAGGAGGGCCAGAACGCCCGGCTGGCCGCCCGGCTCACCGGGTGGCGGGTCGACATCAAGAGCGAGTCGCAGCTGGTGGAGGAGGCCGCCTATGCCGCCCAGGAGTGGGCGGAAGGGGAGTGGGTCACCGACGAGTCCGGGGAGATGGTGTGGCGCCCGGCCGAAGGCGGCGAGACCGTGTCGGCCGAGCAGTGGTCCCAGCCGTCGGACCCTGCGGAGGTCGTAGCCGACGGTGTGGCGGAGGCTGTGGCCGACGTCGAGGATGTGGCGGAGCCGGCCAAGCCGGCCACCAGCACCGTCGCCGTTCCCGCTGGCGAGGAGGCTTCCGGATAGCGGTCCCGCTCCGGACGTGTGTCGGCTGTCGCCGGAAGGCGTCGGCCGCCGAGCTGGTCAGGGTGGTGCTCGGACCTTCCGGCGACCTGCACGTCGGCCGCCACCTCCCAGGCCGGGGGGCGTGGCTGTGCGCCGGACCGGACGAGTGCCTGGAGGCTGCCATCCGGCGGCGGGCATTCGGCAGGGCCTTTCGCGCCGAGGTGGGTGCAGCGGCGGTCGAGGGACTTCGAACCTCTCTCGCCAGCCGTGGGAGGATGGGACAGGCGACACAGGAACCGGTTCGGTGACCCGAAGGAGGCAGTAAGGCTGTTGGCAGCGAGGATCCGGGTCTACGAGCTCGCACGCGAGCTGGGCCTCACCAACAAAGAGACGCTCGACCTCTGCCAGGCGCTGGGGATAGGTGTCAGGAGCCACTCCTCGAGCATCGAGGACGCCCAGGCCGACCGCGTCCGCAGGAAGGCCGACCGCGAGGGCCTTCGGCGGGCGGTCGCGCCCGAGGAGCCCGCTCCCGCCCCCGCTCCTCCGGCTTCCTCCCAGCCCTCTCGACCGGTGAGCCCGGTTTCGGCGACCACCGGCCCACCGGCGGCCTCTCCGCGCCCGCTCGACCCCGGCCACCGCCTGGTCACCAGCCGTCCGGCCAGCGAGCAGCCCGACTTCGGCGCGCCGAGCCGTTTGCCCGAGCCCGCCCGTTCCGTTCCGCAGCCACCACCGGCCCGCCGCCCTGCTCCGGCCCCCGCGCCGCCCGCGCCGTCCCGTCCCGTGGCCCCCACCACCGCGCCCGCCACGCCGGCCCGGCCGGTAGTCCCCGCGGCATCGGCCGCGCCCGCGGCTCCGCCTTCCGCGCCGGTAGCTCCACCTTCCGCACCTCCGTCCGCCGGCGCTACCGGGCCGTCTCCCGTCCCGGCTGGCGCTCGTGCGCCGGGCGACAAGCCGATCCCACCGTCTCCGGGCGCGCGCCCGGGTGGCCCGCCGCGCTCGGCCAGTGGCAAGCCGATCCCACCGCCGCCCGGCATGGGGCCACGCTCCCAACCGCCCGCCCGTAGTGCTCCGGGTGGCGCCCGCCCCGGCGGACCTACCGGATCGCGTTTCGGGGGCGTCGGCGCGCGTCCCGGTGGTCCGCCACGGCCTGGCCCGGGTGCGGGTCCAGGAACGGGTACAGGAGCGAGGCCCGCCGGCCCGGCAGGTGCCGGCCGCCCGGGTGGCCCCGGCCGCCCCGGCGGTTTCGCCGGTGGCCCCGGAGGCGGGGGGTTCCCGCGCCCGGGAGCGCCCGGCGCAGGTGGTCCCGGACGGCCCGGAGGCGGTCCCCCTGGCCGCGGGGGCCCAGGCCAGAACCGCCGGCCGCCACGCCGCCGACGCCGCCGGCGCAGCGTCGAGGAGCTGCAGCCCACCCAGGCGACGAACTACACGCGGTCGGACGCGCCCATCCCCGAGGGGGAGATCGTCGTCGAGCGCGGCGCCAGCGCCCAGGAGCTGGGGCCGAAGCTGAACCGCACCACCGCCGACGTCGTCCGGTTCCTCCTCCAGCAGGGGGAGATGGTCACGGCCACGCAATCTCTGAGCGACGACATGATCGAGCTGTTCGCGGCGGAGATCGGCGCCGAGGTGCTCCTCGTCGACCCCGGCCAGGAGCAGGAGGTCGAGCTGCAGGAGATGCTCCGCGACGACGATGACGAAGAGGAGAACCTGCGGCCCCGGCCGCCCGTCATCACCGTCATGGGCCACGTCGACCACGGCAAGACGATGCTCCTCGACCGGATCCGCGAGACCAACGTGGTGGCCGGGGAGGCCGGCGGGATCACCCAACACATCGGCGCCTACCAGGCCGACAAGGACGGCCGGCTGGTCACCTTCATCGACACGCCGGGGCACGAGGCCTTCACCGCCATGCGGGCCCGCGGCGCCGAGGCCACCGACATCGTGGTCCTCGTGGTGGCGGCCGACGACGGGGTGATGCCCCAGACCATCGAGGCGTTGAACCACGCCAGGGCGGCAGATGTGCCCATCGTGGTCGCCATCAACAAGGTCGACCGCGACAACGCCGATCCCACCCGGGTCCGCCAGCAGCTCTCCGAGCAGGGCCTGGTGCCCGAGGAGTGGGGCGGCGACACGATCATGGTAGAGGTCTCCGCCCTCCAGAACATCGGCGTCGAGGACCTGCTGGAGCAGCTGGTGGTCGTCGCCGAGATCGAGGAGCTGGCGGCCAATCCCGAGGGCCGCGCCCGAGGCGTGGTGCTCGAGGCCAACCTCGACGTCGGCCGGGGCCCGGTTGCCACTGTCCTGGTCGAGCACGGCACGCTGCGCGTTTCCGACCCGATCGTCGCCGGCGCGGCGTGGGGACGTGTGCGGGCCCTCATCGACCACAACGGCGACGTGATCAAAGAGGCGCCGCCGTCCACCCCGGTACAGGTGCTCGGCCTGTCCGACGTGCCCCGGGCCGGTGACGAGTTCCGGGTCGCGCCCGACGACAAGACGGCCCGCACCGTGGCCGAGGCCCGCTCGCAGCGCTACCGGTTCGCCGACATGCGCAAGACCAGCTCGGTGGTCGGCTCGGGTGCCCGCCTGGAGGACATCTTCGAGCAGATCCAGCGGGGCGAGACAGCAACCCTCAACTTGATCCTCAAGGCCGACGTGCACGGGTCGCTGGAGGCACTCACGGAGAGCCTTCGCCGGCTCGAGCGCGACGAGGTGAGGCTCGCCTTCGTCCACCGGGCCGTGGGTGGCATCACCGAGAACGACGTCGGACTGGCGTCGGCCTCCAACGCCACGATCATCGGCTTCAACGTGCGGCCCGACCGCAAGGCCCGCGAGCTTGCCGAGGCCGACGACGTCGAGATCCGCACCTACCAGATCATCTACCAGGTCCTCGAGGACATCGAGAAGGCCATGGTCGGCCTGCTCAAGCCCGAGTTCGAGGAGGTCGTCACCGGGGAGGCCGAGGTACGCGCCGTCTTCCGGGTGCCCAAGATCGGGGCGGTGGCCGGGTGCTACGTGCGCAACGGCGTGGTCACCCGGGGCTCGAAGGTGCGCTTCCTCCGTGAGGGCGTGGTCATCTGGACGGGCACCCTCACGTCGCTCAAGCGGTTCAAGGACGACGCCCGCGAGGTGGCCACTGGCTTCGAGTGCGGCATCGGCCTGTCCGACTTCCAGGACCTGAAGCCCGGCGACGTGATCGAGACCTACGAGGAACGCGAGATCGCCCGGACCTGAGCCATGCATGTCGCCGTTGTCCGCGTCGAGCTGCACATCCCCCAGAGCAGGTCCCTGAAGCAGAAGCGGGCGGCGGTCCGGCCGGTGGTGGAGGGCCTGCGCGAGCGGTTCTCGCTGTCGGTGGCCGAGGTCGGGTTCCAGGACAAGTGGCAACGGGCCGAGATCGGGCTTGCTGCGGTGTCGGGCTCGGCCGGCCATCTGCAAGAGGTGGTCGACACCGTCGAGCGATGGGTGTGGGCCCGTCCCGACGTGGAGGTAACGGCCTTCGAGGTCGACTGGAGGCGCCAGGATGCCTGAGCGCCGCTACGCCCGGGTGGAGCGGGTCAACCGGGCCGTCCAGGAGGTGCTGGCCGACGAGCTGGAGCTGCTGGGCGACGAGGAGCTGCATCTCGTCACGGTCACAGGCGTGCGTACCGACCGCGACCTGCGGCACGCCCTGGTCTGGTTCTCGGCGCTCTCGGCCGGGGAGCCGGACCTGGTGGCGGACCGACTGGCTGCTCACCGCCCCCGCCTCCAGGCGGCGATAGCCGGCCAGCTCCGGCTCCGCCGAACCCCTGAGCTCACCTTCAGAGCCGACCCAGCTATAGCCACTGGGACTAGAGTGGAGGAGATCTTGAAGGGACTCCACGACAGCGGGCTCGAGAGCGGGCCCGGCATCAAGGACGGCGCCGATGAGTGAGCTCGACCGGGCAGCGGAGGCCATCAGCTCGGCTCGTTCGCTCGCCCTCGCCTGCCACCAGAGCCCCGACGGCGACGCCCTCGGCTCGATGCTCGCCCTGCACCGGCTCGCCCGGACCGCCGGGCATCAATCGGTAGCGTCGTGGCCCGAGCCGTTCATCGTCGCCCCTCACTACTCGTTCATGCCCGGGCTCGACATGGTGACCAAGCCGGCCGACTTCCCGGCCGAGCCCGACGTGATGGTCACGTTCGACTGCGGGTCTCTGGATCGGCTGGGCGAGCTGGCTGATTCGGCCCGCGCCGCCCGCTGCCTCGTGGTCGTCGACCACCACGCCACCAACGAGGGCTTCGGACACGTGAACCTGATCGACCCCACGGCCGCGGCTTCGGCCGTGGTGGTCCGCCGTCTGTTGAACCGGCTCGGTTGGCCACTCGACCGCGACGCCGCCACCTGCATCTACACCGGGCTGGTGTGCGACACCGGCCGCTTCCAGTACGACTGCACCACCTCCGACGCCTTCACCCTCGCCGCCGAGCTGGCCACGTTCGACCTGCCCATCGCCGCGGTGAACCGGCAGCTCTTCGAGCAGCACCGCCTGGCCTACCTGCACCTGGCCGGCGTGGCCCTGGCTAGGGCCGAGCTCGACGTCGACCGGCGCTTCGTGGCCACGTGGGTGACGGCCGACGACATGGCCCACCACGGGGTCGACGTGGAGGAGACCGAAGGCCTCATCGACCTGGTACGCCGCGCCGCCGAGGCCGAAGTGGCGTGCGTGCTCAAGGAGACCCCGGAGGGCACACGGGCGTCGCTGCGGGCCGTGTCGGACTTCGACGTCGGCGCCCTGGCCATCGCGTTCGGCGGGGGCGGGCACCGGGCTGCCGCCGGCTTCACCTCGCCGCTCCCGATCCCCGACGTGTTGGAGCAGCTCCGCCGGGTATTGCCGCTCGTCGACCACTGACTCCCCCACGGTCGCTGGTCTCGGGCCTCGTCGTCGGCGACAAGCCGGCGGGAATCACCTCCCACGACGTCGTCGCCCGCTGCCGCAAGATCTTCGGCCAGCGCCGGGTCGGTCACGGCGGCACCCTCGACCCCGACGCCACCGGCGTCCTGTTGGTGGGCCTCGGTCCTGCCACCCGCCTCCTGCGCTTCCTGACGGCGCTGAAGAAGTCCTACGAGGGCGAGGTCGTCCTCGGCGTGGAGACCACCACGTTGGACTCGAGCGGAGAGGTGGTCGCCACCCACGACATGGCCGGCGTGGGGGTCGGCGAGGCACGGGCGGCGGCCGCGCTGCTGGTGGGCGACATCGAGCAGGTGCCGCCGATGGTGTCGGCCGTGAGGGTCGGGGGGCGCCGCCTCCACGAGATGGCCCGGGCCGGCCTCGAGGTGGAACGGGCCGCCCGCCCGGTGACGGTGCACCGCTTCGACGTGGAGCCCGGGCCCGAGGTTGGAATTCTGAGCATCTCGGTGGACTGCTCCTCGGGCACCTACGTACGGTCGCTGGCCGCCGACCTCGGCACTGCTCTCGGCGGAGGCGCCCACCTCCGCCGGCTGCGCCGTACGGCCGTGGGCTCGTTCACGACGGCGCTCGCGTGCCCTCTCGACGACGTCGGGCCGGAGGTGGTCCTATCGCCCGCCGAGGCCATGCGCGACTACCCGAAGGTGACGGTGGACCCGGAGACGGCGACCTCCGTAGCGCACGGCTCCGTGCTCCCCGCCGGCTGGGGCGGTCCCGGGCCGTGGGCGGTACTCGACGAGGCGGGAGGCCTTCTCGCCATGTACGAGGACCGCCCGGCCGGCGGCGTCAAGCCGGCGGTGGTCCTGAGCTTCTGAGGCTTGTGGTTAGCCTCCGCTCGGCATGGAGGTGATCACCGACCTGGGCCGGCTGCCGGCACTCGCGAACGGATCCGTCGTGACCATCGGCGCCTACGACGGGGTCCACCGCGGCCACCGGGCGGTGCTGGACGAGGTCAGGAGGCGGGCGACGGCCGGCGGCCACACCAGCGTGTTGGTCACCTTCGACCGGCACCCGGCGACGGTGGTGAGGCCGGAATCGGCCCCGCGCCTGCTGACCGACCTGGCGCAGAAGCTGGAGCTGTTGGACGCGACCGGCGACGTGGACCTGGCTGTGGTCGTCCGCTTCGACGAGGAGCGGTCCCGGGAGGAGCCCGAGGACTTCGTGTCGGAGGTGCTCGGCGGCGCGCTGGCGGCGCGTGTGGTGGTCGTGGGGGAGGACTTCCACTTCGGCCACCGCCGGCGCGGCAACGTGGTCCTGCTCGCGGACATGGGCCAGCGCCTGGGCTACGAGGTGGTCGGTGTGGACCTCATGGCCATTCCCGGTCTGTCGGGGCCGGTGTCGTCGACCGCCATACGGGGGCTTCTCGCCGCTGGCGACGTAGCCGGAGCGGCAGAGCTTCTCGGGCGGCCGCACGAGGTCCGCGGCACGGTCATGCGTGGCGATCGCCGGGGGCGAGAGCTCGGCTTCCCGACAGCCAACCTGGCCGTCCCGGCGGAGATAGCCCTGCCCGCCGAAGGCATCTATGCGGGGTGGTACGTGCGGCCCGACGGCTCGGCCCACCTGAGCGCCCTGTCGCTCGGATGGCGGCCCACCTTCCACCCCGGGGGCAGCCCGGTCGTGCTGGAGGCGCACCTTCTCGACTTCGAAGGCGACCTCTACGGGGAGGCGGGCCGCATCCGTTTCTCCGAGCGCCTGCGCGACGAGGAGCACTTTGGGTCAGCCGAAGCCCTGGTGGCCCAGCTCGACGCCGACGTGGCCGCCACCCGGACGCTCCTCGGCGACTGACCGCCGGCTTGGTTCATCGGTTCTCGATAGGGACCGGCTCGATGTCGTCGGCCGGCTCGAAGCCGAGCACCTGGCCGTAGAACCACAGCTCCGCCTCGGCCGCCCGCTTGATGGTCTCGGCCCGGCGGAAGCCGTGGCCCTCGCCCTCGAAGCTCGAGTAGGCGAACGGCAGCCCCCGACTCCGGAGAGCGCCGGCCAGGACGTCGGCCTGCGAGGGCGGCACCACCTTGTCCTCGGTGCCCTGGAACAGGATCAGCGGGACCGACAGGCGGTCGGCGGAGTGGATCGGCGAGCGCTGCCGGTAGAGGTCACGAGCCTCGGGCCAGGGACCGACCAGGCGGTCGAGATAGCGAGCTTCGAACTTGTGGGTGTCGGTGGCGAGCGCCTCCAGGTCGGTCACGCCGTAGTGGATGGCCCCCGCCGCGAAGTCGTCGGAGGCAACCAGCGCGCCGAGGGTGGTGAGTCCACCAGCGCTGCTTCCGCGGATCGCCATACGCCGGCCGTCGACCTCGCCCACCGACGCCAGGTGGCGGGCCGCGGCGACACAGTCGTCGACGTCCACGACTCCCCACTCGCCGTCGAGGCGCGACCGGTAGGCCCTGCCGTAGCCCGTGCTGCCTCGATAGTTCACGTCGACGACGGCCAGGCCGCGGCTGGTGAAGAGCTGTATCAGCGGGTTGAGAGCCGGCGTGGCCGCGCTGGTGGGCCCGCCGTGGCTCATCACCACCAGAGGCGGCAGCTCGCCCGCTGGCCCCTGCCAACCGGCGTTGGCGGGCGGGTAGAACAGGGCGTGGGCCTTCTCGCCCCCGGTGGTGGTGAACTCAACCGCCCGGGGCTCCGACAGCGAGCCGGCGGCCAAGCCTCCCGACCGGCTGGTGCGCAGCACCTCCGAGCGGCCCGTCCGGAGGTCGATCGCCACGACTGCCGAGGCCTGCCGAGACGACGCTGCCACCGCCGCCAGACGACCGCCGAGTGACCGCAGCGAGGCGAACGCCGTGAACCCGGTCGGGACCTCGTCCACCTGGCCGGTCACCGGGTCCACGACAACGAGCCGGGCGAACCCGCCCCGGGACGCAGCGGCCGCCACCCGGCCGTCGTCCAAGAATACGTAGGTCGACTGGCCGAAGACCCAGTCGGGGCCGGACAGCTCGGCCTCCATGGGGGCCACCGTTCGGCCTTCGCGGACGAGGTTCCACCAGCCGGAGGAGTCGCTGATCCACCACAGAGCGCCGTCGCTGGCCCAGCGGGGCTGGGTAACGGACTCGGTCTCGCTGCCCGCAACTCTCTCGGGCGCGGAGTGGAGCCCGGATAGCCACAGCTCGGTCCCGTCCCAGGGCATGCGGGGGTGGTCCCAGCAGAGCCACGCCAGACGGTCCCCGGTCGGGCTGTAGCGGGGCGAGGAGTAGAAGTCGCGGCCACCCGCCACCGGCTCCGGCGGCCGCGACCCGTCGGTCGCCATCTCCACGATGTCGTTCAGGACTTGGCCGTCGGCCAGGTGACGCTCCCGCACGCACGCCAACCGTTGCCCGTCGGGGTGCACGGAGATGTCGGCGAAGCGGGTTGCTCCCGGCGAGGGAGGCGGGGCGGTAAGGGCCACGGGTGCGCCGCCCGGCTCCAAGCGGTGGAGCCGTTGGTCCTCGAAGTTGGCGAAGAAGAACGTCTCGCCGTGGACCGCGTACGGCGCCCCGCCGTACTCGTGGACGCGCGTCCGGGCCGACCACGGCATAGGTAGCACGTCCACGGGCTGGGTGCCAGGCCCGGCCCGCACGACCACCTGGCGGCCCGCCTCGGCCGGGCGGCCCTCTACCCACCAGACGGCACCGCCCGACACGACCAAGTCGGAGAGGCTGACCGTGTCGGCCACCAACGAGTCGGCGGTGATCGACGACGGCCAGGACCCGAACGGCGCTACCGGCACGCCGCCGAAGCTAGAGGACCTCGGTTCTTCACGCAGTTGACCCCCTATGACCGGGACAACTGCGGATGGAGGATGGGTCTAGGCGGAGAAGGGAACGGGCGGCCGGGTCTCGCCGGCGCGCGTGGCCTCCTCCGGCTGGGGCTCGGCGACGCGCGGGACCTCGATGTCGATGGTCGCGGTGCCGTGCTCCTCCTCCCAACGGACGACGTTGAGGACCGAGGAGTACACGACGAGGCGGCCCAGGAACAGAAGCCAGGCCAGGATGGCGAACACGACCCCGAGCGGTCCGTACAGCGAGGAGGCCGACTGCACGGCCCGGGGCACATAGACGGAGCCGACCAGCTTCAAGATCTCCAGCCCGACTGCACCGAGCACGGCGCCGGACACCAGTGCCTTCCAGCCGACGTCGGAGTTGCCCAGGACCTTGAAGGTCCACAACCACAGGGCGAAGTTGATCCCCAGGCCCAAGAGGATGGCCACCGGCGCGAGGAACGGCACGAAGTTAAGGGCTGCGCCGATGGCTAGGGACCCGACGAACAGGACGGTGGCGCCCGCCAGCCAACCCATGCCGCGGAGCTTGTCCTTCAGGCCCCGCCCGGTCACCTGCCACGAGGTGTTGACCGCGTACTGAAGCGCCGCCACCAAGCCCAGGCCCGACCACAGCAGACCGACAAAGCCGACGACCGAAGCGGCGCGGCGGCTCTCCTGGGCCCGGGCGATCATGTTGCGGATGACCTGCCCGCCCGAGCCGGTGAGGCCAAGCTGGGCGACGACCTCGTCGGCGAGCCGCGTAGCACTGTCCGAGAAGAAGCCAACCACCGCGATGGCGACCAGCAGGAGCGGGAAGAGCGACAGGAACCCCGCTAGGGTCACTGCCGTCGCCAGGTAGTTTCCGTTGAGCTCGCTGTAGCGCTCCTGGACCGCGAGCGCTGTTCCCAGCCACGGCCATCTCTCGCCCAGCTCCGACAGTTTGGCGCGCAGCTTTTTCATCCCGTCCCCCTGTACCCCGACGGCGGCGCCGATCACCCCTACGCTACGAACGGTGGAGGCTCGCCGCGCTTGGACCTGATCGACAGCCGACGGGTGCCAAACCACGTGGCCGTGGTGATGGACGGCAACGGGCGGTGGGCCCAGCAACGCGGCCTCCCGCGCACGGCCGGCCACGCCGCGGGCGAGGATGCGCTGTTCGACACGGTGGAGGGAGCGCTCGAGCTCGGAATCGGCTGGCTCACCGTCTACGCCTTCTCGACCGAGAACTGGAAGCGGCCCGTCGACGAGGTGCGGTACCTAATGCGCTTCAACGAGGGCATGCTGCTGCGCCGCCGTGACGAGCTCCACGAGCGCGGGGTCAGGGTGCGGTTCGCCGGCCGGCGCGACTGGCGGGTGCCCAAGCGCCTCATCCGGCGGATGGACGAGGCCCTCGACCTGACGCGCCGCAACCGTACGATGACCCTCACCATCGCCTTCAACTACGGCGGCAGGGCTGAGATAGTCGACGCGGTCCGCGCCCTGGTGGAGTCGGGCGTCCCCGCCTCCAAGATCGACGAGCGGGCCCTGCGTAGCCATATGTACGACCCGGAGATGCCCGACCCCGACCTCGTGGTGCGCACGTCCGGCGAGTACCGGATCTCCAACTTCCTGCTGTGGGAGCTGGCCTACAGCGAGCTGGTGTTCACCGACGTGCTCTGGCCCGACTTCCGGCGACAGGACCTGTTCGACGCGGTGCGCGAGTTCCAACAGCGCGAGCGCCGCTTCGGAGGGATCGAGTAGCCGGTGGGCCTCTACCGCGACCAGGGTGTGGTCCTGCGCACCATGCGCCTCGGCGAGTCGGACCGGATCGTCACGCTCGTCACCGCCGGGAGGGGCAAGGTCCGCGCCGTCGCCAAAGGGGTGCGCAAGACCAAGAGCCGCTTCGGCGCCCGCCTGGAGCCGATGGGCCACGTGTCGATGCTTCTCTACGAGGGCCGGGAGCTCGACATCGTCACCCAGGCCGAGTCGCTCGACCATTTCCGGGTGATCCGCGAGGACCTGGACCGCCTACGCAAGGCCAACACGGTGCTCGAGGCCGTCGACCAGGTGGCCCAGGAAGGCCATGCCAACGTCAGGCTGTACCAGATGACGGTAGGGGCGCTGCGGGCGCTGGCGGCCCACGATGCTGCCATGCTCGTGCCGGCCTTCTTCCTCAAGCTCCTTTCGCTGGAGGGCTTCCACCCGGTGCTCGACACCTGTGCTGCCTGCGACGAGCCCAAAGGACTCGTCGCCTTCGACCTGGGTGTCGGGGGAGCGATGTGCGGCTCCTGTGCCGGAGGGCGAGCGCTGCCCGTGTCGGCCGAGGCCCTTGCTCTCGTGCGCCGCGTGCTCGACGGCAATCTGGTAGTCGCCATGAGCGAGCCCCCCGGACCGGTGGCGACCGAGGTCACCAGGCTGGCGATCGCGGCCATGGAGTATCACCTGGAGCGCCGCTTGCGTTCCGTCGACATCATGTAGGAACGGCCGGCACCACTACCATCCACCGGTGCCCGATCTCACCGAGCAAGTCGTCAACCTCTGCAAGCGGCGGGGGTTCGTCTTCCCTTCCAGCGAGATCTACGGCGGCTTCCGCTCGACCTGGGACTACGGCCCCCTCGGCGTGCTCCTGAAGCGCAACGTGATGGACGCATGGTGGCGGGCGTTGGTGCAGGAGCGCGACGACATCGTCGGGCTCGACGCCGCAATCCTCATGGCCCCTCGGGTCTGGGAGGCGTCGGGCCACCTGGCTACCTTCACGGACCCGCTTGTGGACTGCCGCAAGTGCAAGGAGCGGTGGCGGGCCGACCAGATCGAGGCCAAGTGTCCCAACTGCGGGTCGACCGATCTCACAGGGGCCCGGCCGTTCAACCTCATGTTCAAGACCCACGTGGGCCCGGTGGAGAACGAGGGGTCAGTGGCCTACCTCCGCCCCGAGACGGCGCAGGGCATCTTCGTGAACTTCGCCAATGTCTTGCAGTCCAGCCGCCGCAGGCCGCCGTTCGGCATAGCCCAGCAGGGCAAGTCGTTCCGCAACGAGATCACGCCCGGCAACTTCATCTTCCGCACTCGCGAGTTCGAGCAGATGGAGATGGAGTACTTCGTCCCGCCCGCCGAAGGTTTGCATTGGTTCGAGTACTGGTGCGCCGAGCGCCTCCGCTGGTACGTCGACCTCGGCATCCCCGCCGACAAGCTGCGCCTGCGCCACCACGACCCCGAGGAGCTGTCGCACTACTCGGCGGGCACGGCCGACGTGGAGTTCGCCTATCCCTGGGGCTGGGGCGAGCTGGAGGGAGTCGCCAACCGCACGGACTACGACCTGCGCCAGCACGCCGAGTTCTCGGGCGAGCGCCTCGAGTACTTCGACCAGGCCAGCGGGGAGCGGTACGTGCCCCACGTGATCGAGCCGGCTGCCGGCGTGGGCCGCTCGATGATGGCGTTCCTGCTAGCCGCCTACGACACCGACGACGCCGGCGGTGAGGAACGGACGGTCCTGCGCCTGCACCCCCGGCTGGCGCCCATCAAGGTGGCAGTGCTCCCGCTCTCGAAGAAGGAGACGCTGACTCCCACGGCCCGCCGCGTCCTCGGCCTGCTCCGTCCTCACCTGATGTGCGACTACGACGAGACCCAGTCCATCGGCCGCCGCTACCGGCGCCAGGACGAAGCTGGCACGCCTCTGTGCGTCACCATCGACTTCGACACCCTCGACGACGAGGCCGTGACCGTGCGCGATCGCGACACGCTCGTGCAGGAGCGCATCCCGATCAGCGGCCTCCTGGTCGAGCTGCAAGCCCGCCTCACCGCGTAGCGCGCAGGCCTCTTTCGGGGACGCTGATGGTCGCTCTACGACCCTGAGCGTCCCCGGAAGCGCTTGGGGTGGCAGGGCCGGGGGCTGCGGCGGTCGAACTAGGCTCGCCCGCCGTGACGTACGTATTCGCCTTCGACCACCAGCACTCGCAGTCGCCCATGAGCATGAAGGACCTGCTCGGGGGCAAGGGCGCCAACCTGGCCGAGATGACCTCGGTGCTCGGCCTGCCGGTGCCCCACGGGTTCACCATCACCACCGACGCCTGCCGGGCGGCGATGGCCGGGAGCTGGCCCGACGGCCTCTCCGAAGAGGTGGCCGAGCACCTGGAGCGGCTCGAGAAGTCGATGGGCAAGCGCTTGGGCGACCCCGCCGACCCGCTGCTGGTGAGCGTGCGGTCGGGGGCGAAGTTCTCCATGCCCGGGATGATGGACACGGTCCTCAACCTCGGGCTCAACGACGAGTCGGTGAAGGGCCTGGCGGCCCAGACCGGCGACGACCGCTTCGCCTACGACAGCTACCGCCGGTTCGTGCAGATGTACGGCCGGATCGTGCTCGGCGTGCCCGGGGACGAGTTCGAGAGCCTCTTCGACGCGGCCAAGGAGAAGGCCGGCACCACCAGCGACGCCGCTGTCGATGCGCCCGCGCTGGTCGAGCTGGCCGAGCAGTTCAAAGAGGTCGTCGCCCGCCACACCGGCTCGCCGTTCCCGCAGGCGCCCGCCGAACAGTTGAGTGGCGCCATCGACGCCGTGTTCCGGTCGTGGAGCGGCCCACGTGCCGTGGCGTACCGGGTCCGCGAGCGGATACCGCACGACTTGGGCACCGCGGTGAACGTGCAGGCGATGGTCTTCGGCAACCGAGACGACAACTCTGGAACCGGCGTCGGCTTCACGCGTGACCCGGCTTCGGGTGCGGCCGGGGCCTACGGCGACTTCCTTATCAACGCCCAAGGCGAGGACGTCGTTGCCGGCATCCGCAACACGCTGAAGCTCGAGGAGATGAACAACCTATTCCCGTCGATCTTCGACGAGCTGCTCGCAATCTTCGACCGCCTCGAACGCCACTACCGCGACATGTGCGACACCGAGTTCACCATCGAGCAGGGCAAGCTCTGGATGCTCCAGACGCGGGTGGGAAAGCGAACGGGTGCGGCGGCGCTGCGCATGGCCGTCGACATGACGGCCGACACACGGATCAACCTCACCAGAGCCGAGGCCCTTCAGCGGATAACCGGTGAGCACCTGGAAGGGGTGCTCCACGCGCAGTTCGAGGCCACCGACGCCAAGGTGATCGCCACCGGGCTGGCCGCGTCACCAGGCGCCGCCGTCGGCCACGCGTTCTTCACGGCCGACGACGCCGCGGCCGCCGCCGGGCGCGGCCAGCGGGTCATCCTCGTGCGCAGCGAGACGTCGCCCGAGGACGTGCACGGCATGATTGTCGCCGAGGGCATCCTCACCGCCCGCGGCGGCCTGGTGAGCCACGCGGCCGTGGTCGCCCGTGGGTGGGGCAAGCCGGCGGTGGTTGGCGCGGAGGCGATCTGCATCAGCGGCGAGAGCTTCACCGCCGGCGACGTGACGGTGAACGAGGGCGACACCATCTCTGTCGACGGTTCGACGGGTCGGGTCATGCTCGGCGAGGTACCGGTGACGCTGGCCGAGCCGCCGCGCGAGTTCGCCATCATCCTGGGTTGGGCCGATGAGGTTCGGGCCGGGCGGATGGCCGTGCGGGCCAACGCCGACAACGGGCCCGACGCGGCCAACGCCCGTCGGTTCGGCGCCGAGGGCATAGGGCTGTGCCGCACCGAGCACATGTTCCTGGGCGACCGCCTGCCGGTGGTGCGCCGCATGATCCTGGCGTCCACCCCCGACGAGGAAGAAGCGGCGCTGGAGGAGCTGCGCGTAGCCCAGAAGGCGGACTTCGCCGAAGTCCTCGAGGCCATGGACGGCCTGCCCGTCACCGTGCGGCTCCTGGACCCGCCGCTGCACGAGTTCCTGCCCAGCGTGGAGGAGCTGGCGGTCAAGGACGCCACCACCGGCCTGAGCGACGAGGAACGGGCGGTGTACCGGGCGGCGCGGGCGTGGCACGAGTTCAACCCCATGCTGGGCACCCGCGGCGTGCGCCTCGGGGTCATCAAGCCCGGGCTCTACCAGATGCAGGTGCGAGCCCTCATGGAGGCCGCAGCCGAGCGAGTCGCGGCCGATGGCCACCCGGTGATCGAGATCATGATCCCCCTCGTCGTCGGCCGCGAGGAGCTCGCCCTTGCACGGAGCTGGGTGGAGGGGGCTGTCGCCGCCATCGCCGAGCCGGTGGAGGTGAGCATCGGCACCATGGTCGAGACGCCGCGGGCCGCGCTGGTGGCGGGAGAGGTCGCCGAGGAGGCCGACTTCTTCTCCTTCGGCACAAACGACCTCACCCAGATGGTGTTCGGTTTCAGCCGCGACGACGTGGAGAGCCGGATGATGCCCGTCTACCTGGAGAACGCACTGCTGAAGCGCAACCCGTTCGAGACCATCGACGCCGCCGGTGTGGGCGAGCTGGTACGGATCGCCGTCACTCGGGGGCGCGCCGCCAAGCCCGGCCTGAAGATCGGTGTGTGCGGTGAGCACGGTGGCGATCCCGAGTCGATCCGGCTGTTCCACGACGCCGGGGTCGACTACGTGTCGTGCTCCCCGTTCCGCGTCCCGATCGCCCGCCTGGCCGCCGCCCAGGCCGTCCTCGCCTCCGGTTCCTAGCGACTTGTTCGACTACCCGACGGCCGCGGTGGAGGCCGCCCTGGCGGCGGGAGCCACCTACGCCGACGCCCGGCTGGTGGTCACCTCGACCGAGAGCCTGGCCGCCCGCAACGGCGTGCTGGAGCAGCTCGGGCAGGGCGAGTCGGCGGGTGTGGGCGTGCGCGCCCTCCTGGGCTCGTCGTGGGGCTTCTTCGCCACCGCGGAGCAGACCGAGGGGGCGGTGCGCGCCGCTGGCCGCAAGGCGGCCGAGATCGCCCGAGCCTCGGCTCTGGTGCCCGGTCCGCCGTTGGAGCTGGCCGAGGTGGCAGTGGCCAGCGACCACTGGGAGTCGGCCTTCAGCGAGCACCCCGCCTCGGTCCCACTCTCGGAGAAGGGAGACCTGCTCGTGGCCGTGACGGCGGCGATGGCCGCGGTCGGCGGCGTGGGCGTAGCCGAGGCCGACATGGTGAGCTGGGACACGGAGAAGTGGTTCGTCTCCAGCCAGGGCCACCGGATCTCCCAGCACGTCGTCGAGTGCGGGGCGACCATGAGCGCTACCGCCGTGGGCGAGCACGAGACCCAGCGTCGGTCCTACGGTGGCGATACCGGCCGCTACGGCACGCGGGGCTACGAGATCGTGCGCAAGGCCGACTTGGCCGGAAACGCGCTGCGTGTGGCCGAGGAGGCTGTCGCCCTGCTCTCCGCGCCGGAGTGCCCGGCGTGTACGACCGACCTGATCCTCGGCGGGGAGCAGCTGGCCCTGCAGATCCACGAGTCGGTAGGTCACGCCATCGAGCTCGACCGCATCCTCGGCTGGGAGGCGGCCTTCGCCGGCACCTCGTTCCTGGACCTGGCCACCCTCGGCCGGTTCCGCTACGGCTCGGAGCTGATGAACATCACTGCCGACGCCACCCTGCCCGGCGCGCTCGGCAGCTTCGGCTACGACGACGAGGGCACCCCGGCACAATGCGTGCCGATCGTGCGCGACGGCACTTGGGTCGGCGTTCTCTCGGGCCGTGACTCTGTCGGCGTCACCGGCCTTCCCCCCGGCGGCATGGTACGGGCCGACGGCTTCAACCGCCTTCCCATGGTGCGCATGACCAACGTGGGCCTGGTGCCGGGGGAGTCGTCGCTGGCCGAGATCATCGCCGCCACCGACGACGGTGTGTTCATGGAGACCAACCGGTCGTGGTCGATCGACGACAAGCGGCTCAACTTCCAGTTCGGCTGCGAGATCGGCTGGGAGGTCAAGGGCGGACGGCTGGGGCGAATGGTTCGCAACCCCACCTACACCGGCATCACCCCGCAGTTCTGGGGAGGCCTCGACATGCTCGGAAACCGCGACGAGTGGGTCTTCTGGGGCACACCGAACTGCGGCAAGGGCCAACCCGAGCAGATCGGCCACACCGGGCATCCGTCGGTGCCGGCTCGCTTCAAGGGCGTACGCGTCGGGGTCAGGGGCTGAGGTGGCGGACCCGCTGCAGCTGTGCGACGACGTGCTGGAAGCCGTGGGCTCCCGCGCCGAGGCCGAGGTCACGGTCGGAGTCGGCCGGTCCGCCCTGACCCGGTTCGCCAACTCCCACATCCACCAGAACGTGGCCGAGGACGAGGTGTGGACCCGGTTGAGGCTGTGCGCCGACGGCCGCCTGGCCTCCGCCACCTCCACGCGGGCGGGGCTGGACCCCCGGGCCCTGGCGGAACGCACGCTGGAGGCGGCCGGCCTCCGCCCCGTCGACCCGGACTGGCCCGGGCTGGCGCCAGTGGCGCCTGCGACCGCCGTCGACCACTTCGACCCGGCCACCGACCAGGCCAGGCCGGAGGAGCGGGCGGAGGTCGTGCGCCGGTTTGTCGACGCCGGAGGCCCCCAGCTGAGCGGCGCGGGGTTCTGCGACACCGACAGCGGCATGGTCGCGTTCGCCAACAGCGCCGGGCAGCGACTGTCGGGCAGCAGCAGCCGGGCCACCATCGAGGGCATCCATCGCACCGGCACGTCCGACGGGAGGGGCTGGCAGAGCTCCTCGCGACTCGGCGACCTCGACGGGGGAGCAGCGGGGACGGTGGCGGCGCGCAAGGCGCTCGACGGTGCCCAGCCGGTGGAGGTCCCGCCCGGGCGCTACGAGGTCGTGCTGGAGCCGGCCTGCGCAGCCGACATCGTCGACTTCCTCAGCTGGTACGGGTTCAACGCCAAGTCTCACGCCGAGGGCCAGTCCTTCGTACGCCTGGGAGAGGCGCAGCTCGACCCCGCTGTGAGCCTGGTCGACGACGCCACCGATCCTCGTGCCCTCGGTCTGGCGTTCGACGCCGAGGGGACGCCCCGGCGCCGGCTCGAGCTGGTGCGGCATGGGGTGTGCGTGGCGCTGGCCCACGACCGGCGGACGGCCCGTGGGGCTGGCGCCGAGAGCACTGGGCACGCGGTCCACGGTGGTGAGAGCTGGGGCCCGATGTGCGGCAACGTCTTCTTCCAGCCGGGGCTGGGTACGCCGGCCGACCTGGTCGCCAACGTCGAGCGCGGGCTGCTCGTCACCGAGCTCTGGTACACCCGGATCCTCGACCCCAAGACCCAGGTGGTGACCGGCCTGACCCGCAACGGGACCTTCCTGATCGAAGGCGGAAGGGTCGTCGGAGCGGTACGCAACCTGCGGTTCACCCAGTCCTATGTGGACGCGCTCGGCCCGGGGAACGTGCTCGGCGTAGGTGCCGACCAGCGGCTGGCGGTCTCCGGGTCGTGGGTGCCCAGCCTGCACCTGGCGTCGTGGAACTTCACGGGAGGGTCGCAGGGCTAGCAGGCATGGGAATCGTCGCCGACGACATCGTCCGGGTGCGGGAGGCGTCGGACTTCGTGGCCATCGCCGGCGAGCACGTGGCGCTCAAGCGGGTCGGGCGCAACCACGTGGGGCTGTGCCCCTTCCACGCCGAGAAGTCGGCGTCGTTCTCGGTGAACCCGGAGGTCGGCCTGTACCACTGCTTCGGCTGCGGGGTGGGAGGCGACGTCATCAGCTTCGTCCAGGAGGTCGAGCACCTTGGCTTCGCCGAGGCGGTGGAGCGCCTGGCGGCCAGGGCCGGCGTCCAGGTGCGCTACGACGACGCCGCCGTCTCCGCCGAGCGCCAGCAGCGAGCCCGCCTGGTCGAGGTCATGGAGAAGGCCGTCGAGTGGTACCACCGCCGGCTCCTGTCGTCACCCGACGCCGCACCCGCCCGGTCCTACCTGCGCTCGCGCGGCTACGACGGTGACGTGGTCCGCCAGTACCGGATCGGCTGGGCCCCCGACTCGTGGGACGCGTTGTGCCGCTTCCTCGACGTGGACGACGACCTGCTCCGCAAGACCGGCCTGGGCCTCCGCAACAGCATCGGCCGTCGCCAGGACGCGTTCCGGGCCCGGGTCATGTTCCCCATCCTCGACGTGCGTGGAGACCCGGTGGCGTTCGGGGGCCGCAGCCTCGACGGGTCCAAGCCGCCGAAGTACAAGAACTCGGCCGAGACGCCCCTGTACGCCAAGAGCCGGGTCCTCTACGGCCTGAACTGGGCCAAGGCCGAGATCGTGCAGACCGGCGAGGTGGTGGTCTGCGAGGGCTACACCGACGTGATCGGCCTTGCCCGTGTTGGCCTGCGCCGGGCGGTGGCGACCTGCGGGACGGCATTGGCCGAGGACCACTTCCGGGTGCTCAAGAACTTCGCCCGCCGTGTGGTCCTGGCCTACGACGCCGACGCCGCCGGCCAGGCCGCCGCCGACCGGTTCTACGCCTGGGAGCGCCGTTACGAGGTCGACATCGCGGTAGCCCGCCTCCCGGCCGGCACCGATCCCGGCCAGCTCGCGGTCACCGACCCGGAGCGGCTGGCCGACGCGGTGGCGACGGCTCAGCCCTTCCTGGCCTTCCGGATCGACCGGGTGCTCGACCGCGCCGACGTGCGAGAGCCTGAGGGGCGCGCCCGGGGCGCCAACGCGGCGATGGCCGTAGTGCGCGAGCACCCCGACCCGCTCGTGCGCGACCAGTACGTCATGGTTGTGGCCGACCGCCTCCGTCTTGCCCCGGAGCGCCTCCGGGAGCTGCTGGAGCGCCCGGCGGAGAACGCGGGGTCGCCAGAGCGCGTGGTGGTGAGACGAGCCCCCGCCCGTCATGGCCCCGAGGTGGAGGCCCTCCGGGTGGCTGTGCTCCATCCGGAAGCGGTAGCCGACCGCGTGCACGAGGTCCTCTTCGTCGATCCCATCGTGGCCGCCGCCTTCAGTGCCCTCTGCGAGGCCCCGACCCTCGCCGACGCCATCGAGCTGGCGGGCGATGAGCCCGGCGCTCTCTTGCGGCGCCTCGCAGTGGAGGAGGCCGACAGCGATGTCGACGACGTCCTGGCCCGGTTGGCGGAGAGGGCCGCGGGGCGGGTGCTGGCCGACCTCGACGCCGCCTCCCGCCAGTCGGCCGACCCCATCGCCTTCGCCGGCGACGTGGCCTGGCTGAAGCTGGCGGTGGAGGAGCTGCGCGATCCGGACAGGGCGGCTGCTGCCGCGGCCCGCTTGGTACGCTGGCTCGTCGATCGCTACGAGGTGGAGGAATGAGCCAGGGCAACGAGGCTCCCTCCGTGCCGCAGGGGGTGTCGGCCGAAGGGTTCGAGCACCTTCTGGCCCATGGACGCCAGCGTGGTTCGCTGACCCTCGACGACGTCGTCCCTCTCCTCGAGAACGTGGAGCTGACCCCGGCGCTCGTGGCCACTGTCCGCAAGCGGCTTTCGGCGGAGGGCATCCCGCTGGACGAGAGCGTCGACCAGACCGAGCTGAGCGAGGCCGAGCTGGCCGTCGCCGTGGCGGTCCTCCCCACCATCGCACAGTCGACGTCGGCGAAGGCCGGGCACCCGGCCGCCAAGCCGAAGCCACACGCGGCCCCGAAGTTCGACAGCGGTCGTGCCGGTACCGCCGATCCTGTCCGTGCCTACCTCCGTGAGATCGGGAAGGTCGACCTGCTCAGCGGGCCCGACGAGGTCGCCCTGGCCCGCCGCATCGAGGCCGGTCTCCAGGCCGTGGCCGGCATCGCGGCCCTCGAGTACCACTACGGGCTCGGCGAGCCCATTCCCGAGGAGGAGTGCCGTCCGTTGGAGCGGATGGTGGCCGACGGGTTCGAGGCCAAGAAAGAGCTGATCGAGGCCAACCTCCGGCTGGTCGTCTCCATCGCCAAGCGCTACCTCGGCCGTGGCCTGCTGTTCCTGGACCTCATCCAGGAGGGCAACCTCGGCCTGATCCGGGCGGTGGAGAAGTTCGACCACAGCAAGGGCTTCAAGTTCTCCACCTATGCCACGTGGTGGGTCCGCCAGGCGATAACCCGGGCCATCGCCGACCAGGCCCGCACCATCCGGATCCCGGTCCACATGGTCGAGACCATGAACTCGGTGCTGCGCGTGCAACGGCTGCTGCTCCAGGACCTCGGCCGCGAACCGACCGTCGAGGAGATCGCCGCACGAGTGGAGATGGCGCCTTCCCGGGTCCGGGAGATCCAGCGCATGGCCCAGGAGCCGGTGTCGCTGGAGACGCCCGTGGGCCAGGACGACGACGGCCACCTGGGCGACCTCATCGAGGACCGCCAGGCGGTGGCACCCGCTGACGCCGCCGCCCGGGCCCTGCTGTCGGAGGCGGTGGCCGAGGCCCTGGAGGAGCTGTCGGAGCGGGAGCAGAAGGTGGTGCGTCTGCGCTTTGGCCTCGACGACGGCCAGGTCCGGACCCTGGAGGAGGTCGGCCGGGAGTTCGGCGTGACCCGTGAGCGCATCCGCCAGATCGAGGCCAAGACCCTGGCCAAGCTCCGCCACCCCATCCGCAGCCAGAAGCTGCGCGACTACCTCGACGAGGAGTAGCTCAGCAGGTCGGGCCGCCATGCCCCCTGGCGGGAGGCACCCGTGGGAATGAAGGCACCCTTATCTGACGCGCCTCCACCCCTCTGGAACAAGGGGGAGCTTTCCGGTCAGGTCAGCAACGTAGAGCCTCTTCGGGGCTCGCCGGGGTGAGCGAAGATATGGCGCCGCACTCGGCCGTCGCGGACCTGAAGGCCGAGCACCGGTGTGGGTCGAAC
>JBOGIF010000006.1:0-8062 GCA_050742415.1 Acidimicrobiales bacterium
GTGCCCGCGGCGCCTACAGCGCCCAGGCGGACCCGATCTGCGCCGAGATCAGCGCCGCCGTCGGCCAGCTCGGTGACGATGCGGTCAAGGACCGCGACGCGGTGCAGGCAGGACTCGACAAGCTCAACGCCCTGGCGCTTCCCGGCGAGGACGTCGAGAAGGCCGAGGTCTTTCTTACGCGCCTCAACAACGTGGCATTGGCTCTGGAGGACGTGAACCAGTCGCGGATCCAGAAGGACGTGCCGCGAGCCGAGCGGGCTCTGACCACGGCGCGCGAGCAGGCCGAGCAGTCCGCCGAGGCGGCGAGCTCGTACGGCATGGTCGAGTGCGGTGAGCCAATCGGCGTGAGCTGAGGCAGGCGATCGCCCGCTCGACCGGGCCGTAAGCTCGGCGGGTGACCGCCAGCTCGTCCGCCGTCACCCCGTCGCAGGGCTGGGGTGTGCTCCATCTGTTCTTCCGGGCTCACGAGTCCACCGACGCCGAGGCGGTGGTGGCCGCGGTGAAGGCCTCCCGGGCCGACGACCACCAGGTCGTGACCTTCGCCGTGCTCGGCCACAAGGCCGACCTCGGCGTTCTCGCCCTGGGACCGGACCTCTGGCGCCTGCAGCGGCTCCAAGCCGAGCTGGTCGCGGCCGGGCTCGACCTGGTGGACTCCTACGTGTCCCTCACCGAGGTCTCCGAGTACGCCCAGGGCATGCCCCCGGAGCGGCTGGAGCCACGCCTGCACCCACGCCTGCCGCCCGAAGGCATGAGGGTGCTGTGCTTCTACCCGATGTCGAAGCGACGGGACTCGGCCGGCAACTGGTACATGCTCCCCTTCGAGGAGCGGCGGTCCCTGATGGAGGGCCACGGGCGCAAGGGCCGGGAGTTCGCCGGTCGGGTCGTCCAGCTCGTCACCGGGTCGACCGGCCTGGACGATTGGGAGTGGGCCGTGACCCTCTTCGCCGACGACCCCGTCGCCCTCAAGCAGTGTGTGTACGAGATGCGCTTCGACGTGGCCTCGGCCATCTACGCCGACTTCGGGCCGTTCCTCACCGGCCTGGTGGCCCCGGTCGAGGAGGTCCTGCGCCGGGTCGGCCCGGCGTAAGCGACCCGCCCCACCATGGAAGCCAGCACCGCAGGGCTTCCATCCCTACAATGCCGGCCAGTTGCCCGGACCGTCTAGGAGGCTGGCCGATGAAGCGTCCCGTCCGATCCCCCCTGCTGGTCCTCGTGGTGCTGGCGCTGGTGCTGGCCGCGTGCGGGGGTGACGGCGGCTCCGGTGACGAGGATGCAACTGGCGGCAAGACCGTGACGCTTGCCTTCGTGGGCGCCCTCACCGGCGACAACGCCAACCTCGGCATCAACGCCCGGGACGGCGCCAAGCTGGCGGTGGAGGACGCCAACCGGGCGGCAGGCGCGGACGGCGTGAAGATCGTCCTGAAGGAGTTCGACACCCAGGGCGACCCGGCTCAGGCGACGACCCTGAAGGACCGGTTCATCAACGACGCGTCGGTGATCGGCGTGGTGGGGCCGGTGTTCTCCGGCGAGACCAAGGCGGTGCTGCCGGCGCTGCAGGAGGCCGGCCTGGTGATGATCAGCCCGTCGGCTACCAACGTGGCCCTCCCGACGGTGGTGCCGAACCAGACGGTGTTCCACCGGATCATCCCCGACGACGGCGAGCAGGGCATCGGGCTCTCCCAGTACATCTCCAAGAAGCTGGCGGCCAAGACGGCGGCCTACGTCGACGACAACAGCGAGTACGGCAAGGGCCTCACCGCCGACACCCGCAAGCTCCTGGAGGCCGCCGGCGTCAGGACCGCGGTCAGCGACACTGTCGACCCGAAGGCCCAGGACTTCTCGGCTGCCGTCAACAAGGTGAAGTCGGCCAACGCCAGCCTGGTGTTCTACGGCGGGTACTTCGCCGAAGCCGGCCGGTTCAAGAAGCAGCTGGCCGACGCCGGCGTGAAGTCGCAGTTCATCAGCGGCGACGGCTCGCTCGATCCCGGCTTCATCGCCGCCGCCGGGGCCGCCAGCGCCGAGGGCGCCCAGATCACCTGCCCGTGCAAGCTGGCGACCGCCGACGCCCCGGGCCGGCTGGGCGAGTTCGCCAGGGCCTACCAGGCCAGCATCGGGCGGGCTCCCGGCACGTACTCGAGCGAGGGCTACGACGCCGTGAGCATCTTCGCCAAGGGCGTCCAGGCCGGAGCCACCAGCCGCAAGGCGATGCTGGACTTCGTCGAGCGCCCGGACAGCTACGAGGGCATCGCCAAGACCGTGTCGTTCGCGCCGAACGGCAACGTCACGGTGAGCGGCGTCTTCGTCTACGAGGTCAAGGCGGGCAAGCTGGCCGTGCTGGGCTCCACCGAAGAGCTGCTGAAGTAGCGCCGGCCGCGGCGCCGGCAGTCCGGGGGAAGAGCCGATCGACGCCTGCTTCAGCTGCCTGGCCGAGCAGTTCTGGCCCCAGACCGTCGACGGCCTCACACTCGGGGCGATCTACGCCCTGATCGCGCTGGGGTACACGCTGGTCTACGGCGTGCTGCGCCTCATCAACTTCGCCCACTCCGAGGTCTTCATGGTGGGCGTCTTCGGGTCGCTGTTCGCCATGCACGCCCTCGGCGTGAACGACGGCGATCCGGCGCGAACCGGCCTCGGCCTGGCGGTGGTCCTGCTGGCGGTCATGGCCGCGGCAATGGCTGTATCCGGCGTGACGGCCCTGACCATGGAGCGCGTCGCCTATCGCCGGCTCCGCCGTAAGGACGCTCCCCGGCTGACGGCGCTCATCACCGCCATCGGCGTGTCGCTGGTGCTCCAGGAGCTGTTCGCCCTCCGTTACGGGCGCAACCAGCTGGGCTTCCCGCGCGTGATGGAGAAGCGCCAGCTCTTCTCGCTCTTCGGCGCCGACATCCGCACCGACAAGCTGCTGGTGTTCGGGGCGGCCGTCGTCCTGATGGTGGGACTGGACCGCTTCGTCGCCCGTTCGCGCCTCGGCCGCGGCATCCGGGCGACGGCGCAGGACTCGGAGACGGCGGCCCTGATGGGAGTGAACATCGACAAGGTGGTCGCCCTCACCTTTCTCCTCGGCGGGTTGCTGGCGGGAGCGGCCGGCACCCTGTTCGGAGTGTTCTTCGAATCCGCCCGCTACAACATCGGCTTCCTGCCTGGGATCAAGGCGTTCACCGCCGCCGTGCTCGGGGGGATCGGGAACGTACGGGGCGCGCTGGTGGGCGGCTTCGCGCTCGGCCTGCTCGAGAACTGGGGTGCCACTGTGTTGGGCGGCGAGTGGAAGGACGTGTTCGCCTTCAGCGTCCTCGTCCTCGTGCTCATGTTCCGCCCCACCGGTCTGCTGGGTGAAGCCTTGAGCCGGGCGAAGGCATGAGGTCTCGCTACCGATTGGGAGCGGCTGGCCTCCTGACGGTGGCGGCTCTTGCACTGCCGCCCTTCCTGCCCCCTTACTGGCAGGGGGTGTTGTTCTTTCCTGTCGGCGTCTACGTGGTGCTGGCGCTGGGCCTCAACGTCGTGGTGGGCATGGCCGGCCTGCTCGACCTCGGGTACGTGGCGTTCTACGCCGTGGGTGCCTACACGACCGCCAAGCTCACCACTGCCGCCGGCTTCAGCGCATGGGAGGCGCTTCCCTTCGCCATCGTGCTGGCGGTGGTCGCCGGAGTGGTGCTCGGGGCCCCTACGCTCCGCCTGCGCGGCGACTATCTCGCCATCGTCACCCTCGGGTTCGGCGAGATCGCCCGACTCGTGGCCCAGAACTCCGAGTCGCTGGGCGAGGCCAGGGGGATCACGGGAATCCCCCACCCGGCCGGCGGCTTCGGTCTCTCGCCCCTTCCCTACTACTACCTCGCCCTTGCGGCCGCCGGGATCTCGGTGGTGATGGTGGTGCGGCTGAACCGCTCCCGTGTCGGGCGGGCGTGGGCGGCCATCCGGGAGGACGAGGACGCGGCAGAGGCGACAGGCGTACCCGCGTTCAGGATGAAGCTGTGGGCCTTCGCCATCGGTGCGTCCACCGGGGGGCTCGGAGGCTGGATCTACGCCAGCAAGGTGAGCTTCATCAGCCCCGACAACTTTCCGTTCTACCTGTCGGTGATCATCCTGTCGGCCGTCGTGCTCGGCGGCATGGGCTCGGTCCCGGGCGTCGTCGCCGGCGCCTTCGTCGTGGCTTTCCTGCCCGAGTACCTCCGCGATGCCGCCATCGGGGAGGCCCTGGCGCGGGTCCTCAACTGGCTGATCGGGGGTAACGCATCCAACTTCGCCGAATACCGGGTCCTGCTGTTCGGCATCGCTCTCGTGGGGGTCACGCTCTTCCGCCCGAGGGGCCTGGTGGCAGCCTCCAGCCGGCGGATGCTTGGGCTGCGGGGCGGCGGCGTGGCCGCTCCCGCCGCGTCCGCCGACGATGCCAGGGGGGGCGCCGTCCGTGCCCACTCTCCCGCCGAAATAGGCAACGCACCGGCGCTCAAGGTCGACGGCCTGAGCATCGAGTTCGGCGGGGTCAAGGCCCTGGACGACCTGACCTTCGCCGTCGCCCCCGGCGAGATCCTGGCCGTGATCGGACCCAACGGGGCGGGCAAGACCACGATGTTCAACTGCGTGACCGGCGTGGTTCGGCCAGACCAGGGCCGGGTGCAGGTCGGAGGCAACGATGTCGTCGGGCTGCCGCCGCACCGAGCCACGGCTGCCGGCCTGGCCCGAACCTTCCAGAACATCCGCCTCTTCCCCGACATGACCGCCCGCGAGAACGTCATGGTCGGCGTCGACGCCCGGCACGGAACCAGCGTGCCCGGTGCGCTGCTGGGCCTGTCGCGCCACGGACGCGAGGAGCGGCGGTCCCGAGCCCGAGCCGACCGTCTCCTCGGCCTGGTGGGCATCGCGGAGGCGGCCACCCACTTGGCTCGCAACCTGCCCTACGGCGACCAGCGGCGGCTCGAGATCGCCCGCGCCGTCGCCACCGAGCCCCGGGTGCTGCTGCTCGACGAGCCGGCCGCGGGCATGAACCCAGCCGAGAAGCTGGCCATGGTCGGGCTCATCCGCGAGCTGCGTGAGACCGGGCTCACCATCTTGATCATCGAGCACGACATGGGCCTGGTGATGGGCCTGTCCGACCGGGTGGTGGTGCTCGACTTCGGCCGCAAGATCGCCGAAGGCAGCCCGTCGGGGGTACAGCGTGACCCGAGGGTGATCGAGGCCTATCTGGGCGTTCCCACTTGACGCTGCTCCGGCTGGACGGCCTCGCGGTCCGCTACGGAGAGGTAGCGGCACTACGTGGGATCTCGCTCGACGTGGCCGACGGCGAGATCGTGACGCTCCTCGGGGGCAACGGCGCCGGCAAGACCACCACCCTGCGGGCCATCTCCGGGCTGATCGAGCCCTGCGGCGGCCGGGTGCTGTTCGACGGCGAGGACCTGGCCGGCGTCCCGTCCCACCGGCGGGTGGCGATGGGGATCTGCCAGACACCCGAGGGACGGCGCATCTTCGCCGGTATGTCCGTGCTCGAGAACCTGGAGATGGGCGCCTACGTCCACCGCCTCCGCCGACGCGGCCTGGCTGCCGACCTGGAACGCGTCTTCGGGCTCTTCCCGGCGCTGGCCGACAGACAGGACCAGTCGGGGGGCACCCTGTCGGGTGGCGAACAGCAGATGCTGGCACTCGGCCGCGCCCTGATGGCGCGGCCTCGCCTGCTCCTGCTCGACGAGCCGTCCATGGGCCTGGCGCCCAAGCTGGTGTCGGCCATCTTCTCGGTGATCGACGACATCAACGCCCAGGGCACCACGGTCCTGCTGGTGGAGCAGAACGCGGCCCAGGCACTGGCCCACGCCGCCCGGGCCTACGTGCTCGAGGTCGGCATGGTGGTGCGCGAAGGCAAAACCGCCGCCCTCCTGGCCGACGACTCCATCCGCGCCGCCTACCTCGGCGGCGACGTAGGCACTGCCCGCTAGCCTCGCCTGGCTGTGGGAGACGTAGAAGCGCTGCGGGACCGGATCAGGCACATCGGCCCGGTCACGGTGGCCTTCAGCGGAGGGGCGGACTCGGCTCTGTTGGCGTGGGTCGCACACGACACGCTCGGCGCCGATGGGGCTCACTGCGTCACCGCCGTGTCGCCGTCACTGGCTGCTGACCAAGCCGACGACTGTGCCGCCCTGGCGCGTGAATGGGGCCTGCGGTGGAGCCCGGTGGAGACCGACGAGATGGCCCGGCCCGCCTACGTGGCCAATGACGTGGCCCGCTGCGCCCACTGCAAGACCGAGCTCCTCGACATGCTCGCCCCGCTGGCCGCTGCCGAGGGGGCCACGGTGGTGCTCGGCGTGAACCTCGACGACCTGGGCGACCACCGACCGGGACAAGCCGTGGCCGCCGCGGCCGGGGCCGTGTTCCCGTTGGTCGATGCCGGCTTCACCAAGTCCGACGTGCGCCGGGTGTCGCAGGAGCTGGGCCTGCGCACGTGGAACAAGCCGGCGGCCGCCTGCCTCGCCTCGCGCGTGCCCTACGGCACCCCCGTAACCCTCGGGACCCTCGACCGGGTGGCCCGCGCCGAGGCGGGCCTCCATCGGCTCGGCTTCGTCGAGCTCCGGGTGCGCCACTACGGCGACCTGGCCCGGGTCGAGCTTGACACTGGCGAGCTCGACGTTGCGCTGGCCCGCCGCGAAGAGGTAGTGGCGGCGGTGAAGGCCGCCGGCTACCGGTACGTCACCCTCGACCTCGAAGGCTTCCGGTCCGGCAACCTCAACCCGTCCTGACCTCCACCGCCGTTCCGGGGACGCTCAAGGTCGTATAGCAACCCTGAGCGTCCCCAGAACGTTGGAGGGGGGGTCAGGCCCCGTACTTGGCCAGTCGGCCGGCGGCCGCCAGCATCAGCGGCATCAGCTCCTTGGCCGGGCGACGGCCCAGGGCTCCTTCCCGGCACCACCTCTCACCGAAGCGGGTGACGTCGTCGCGCCCGACGATCGGGCCCCACATGAGTACGGGCACCGGATGCCACGAATGGGCCGCCATCTGGCTGGGCGTGGCGTGGTCACCGGTCACGACGAGCACGTCCGGCGCCAGGTCGACGAGGGCCGGGACAGCGGCGTCGAGGGCCTCGATAGCGGCCACCTTGGCGTCGAAATCGCCGTCCTCGCCGGCGGAGTCGGCGGGCTTGTGGTGGAAGAAGAAGTAGTCGAAGTCGGCCCAGCGGCGGCGGGTCAGGTCCAGCTCGTCCTCGAGGGAGTGCGCCCCCCGCAGCACGTCCATCCCGACCAGCCGACCTATCCCCCGGTACATGGGGTAGATGGCGACTGCCGCCGCCCGCACGCCGTAGCGCTCGTGCATGGAGGGGAGCTCGCGGTGCGAGTCGAAGCCCCGGAGCAGCAGGACATTGGCCCGGGGCTGGTCGGCGAGCAGGTGACGGACCTGGCGGTCCAGCTCAGCCACCACCTCGGCGGTGCGCTCGGCGAACCGGGTGTGGGCCATGGGATGCGATGGAGGCACACCGACCGTTTGAGGGTCGGTGTCGGACAGATGCGGGCTCAGATCGGAGCCCCGCAGCACCACCAGCACCCGGTGCTGGGCCTCGTGCACGAGGGTGACCTCCACCCCGTCGATCAAGATCCCTTCGGACAGGCGCTTGACGACCTCTACGGCCTCGTCGTCGTCGATCCGGCCGGCCCGGCGGTCCAGCACCCGGCCATCGGGGCCGAGAGTGGCGAGGTTGCCGCGAGCCGCCACGTCTCCCGGCTTCAGCTCCACGTCGAGGCCGGCGGCCGACAGGGCCCCGCGTCCGAGCTGGAACTCCACCGGGTCGTAGCCGAACAGCGCCAGGTGGGCCGGACCGGAGCCGGGGGTGATGCCGGGGCCAACCGGGTCGAGAAGCCCCGCCGAGCCGGCACTCACGAGAGCGTCGAGGTTGGGGGTGGCCGCCTCCTCCAGCTCGGTACCACGGTCACCGGTAACGAAGCCGGCGAGCCCGTCGAGCACGACCAGAACGATCTTTGAGTTGGCCGGCTGGACGAGGGCGGAAAGGTCGAGAGTCACTCTGGAAGCCTACGAGGTGATCCCGGGCCCAAAAAACGAGAGGGCCTGGACGCATCAGACGCGCCCGGGC
>JBOGIF010000007.1:0-5364 GCA_050742415.1 Acidimicrobiales bacterium
GGCTTGAGCAGCCCGTAGTCGAAGATCGGCAGCTCCAGCCGGGCCGGCAGGTCGAGGGTCGGGACGGTCTCGAGGGCTTCGGGCATCCGGCCGAAGCCTAGAACCGCCAACCCGACCAGTCGGCGCCGGCTGGACCGAATCACAAGCTTGTAACTGTCACACCGCCTGGTCATGCTGGAGAGATGGCCTCGCCGACCCTCCGGGCTGCCGCCGACCGGCTGGCCGTGTTGCTATCCGGCGGCGGTCCGGCGGGTCTCGTCGACCCCACGGGCAGTGATCTGCAGTTCGTAGGCGAGATCGAGCCGCGGGAGCTGGCGGTCTCCGGCGCATCGCCGCCCGAAGTGTGGGCGGTCGACGGCGGCCAGGCCCTGGTGGCCGACGCCCGCTGCCTCGAGCTGGTGGTGACTCGCGCCGCGAGGGTGCGCTTCCGGGGAGGCACCTGCGACCTCGAGGATGAAGGCGAGCTGCGGGCTTCTTTGCTGGGCGGTTCGGAGAACAGAATCGTGGCCGCCGGCCTCGGGCTCGGCGTGGCGCCGGACTGCGCCGTCGACGTGAACCTGCTGCGTGACCACGATGAATGGCAGGCCGTGGCTCGGTGCGTGGAGGAGGCAGCCGGGGGCGCCATCGTCCTGGTCGACGGCGACCTCCAGCCCGACTGGCGCATCCCGTCGTCGTGGCTGGCCCGGCTCCTGGCCCGCGCTGCCGAGCGCGAGGTGGGACTGGCCGGCGTGGTGAAGCGGTCGTCGCTCTCGCGCTCCGGCGCGCCGCTCGTGGGCCAGCTGGAAGGCGAGGCCGAGGCCGCGCTGGGGCCCAGGGCGCGGTGGTGGGCGCCGGTTGCCCACACGCGCGCCGACGTGGTGGCCGGCGGAGCGCCGGGGCTACAGGTGATCGTCGCCCGCCTTGATCCCGACGCCAGGTTCGCCTTTCGGATCGACCTGCCGGCGTGGGCCGACGCTGAGACGACGCTCGCGGCGTTGGCCCGGGTGTCGGACGATGCCGGGTTCCCGGGCTACCCGTACCCGCTCTCGGTCGCCGACCGGTTGGCCGGTTGCTCCGGCGAGGTCCGCCACGAGGCCCGCTACGAGCTCGAGGACCACCTGGAGCGGGCCGCGCTCCCGCTGGCGGTTCGGGAGCGGGCCTTCGCCGACCGTCACGACCTGATGGAGCGGGTGTGACAGCCTCCACCTCTGGCAGCCGGGGCCGCTTGTTCGGCAAGAACGTGCTCGAAGGGATGTTCCGGGCTGGCCCCGAGGAGGACCTGTTCCTGGGAGAGCTCCTGGTGGCAATCGACGAGGGAACGGGCCGCCGCTACCTGTTCCGGGTGGTCGACGTCACCTACGGCACCGAGCACCGCGAGCTGGGTTGGGCCGAGCGGGTGGCAGGCACGCTCCTTGCCGACGACGGTCGGGGCGAGCCGGGTGCCCATCGGCTCTACGACGAGGGTCGCCGCACGTACCGGGTGGCCGCCTGCCGCTGCCTCGGCTACCTCACTCCGGACGGGCTCGAGTTCCGCAAGCCCAAGAGCCTCCCGACCCAGTTCTCCCGGGTCGTGGCGCCCGAGCCGGCCGACTTCGCCTTCTTGCGCACGCGCATGGGCGACCTGCCGCTCGGCCAGCTGCGCAGCGGCGAGACGGTCGTCGACTTCGAGGTCGGCATACCCGGCGCCAGCCTGGCGAGCCACGTGGGCGTCTTCGCCACCACCGGCATGGGCAAGTCGAACCTCATGAAGGTGCTGGCTGGCGGCGTGATGCGGGCGGCAGGCCGTTACGGCATGCTTCTCGTCGACCCCCACGGCGAGTACCGCGCCGAGCTGGCCCGGCACCCGTGGGCCGCCGAGCGCCTCCGCACCTACGCGGCGCGGTCGCTGCCCAACACGTCGTCGCTGCGGGTGGGGCTGGGGGAGCTGACCGTCGACGACCTCCGGACCGCCTACGAGTGGAGCCGGCCCCAGGAGGAGGCTCTGTTCGAGCTGGAGCGCCACTACTCACGCTCGGCGGGCTCGGGTTCCGGGTCGGGCTCGGGTTCCGGGTCGGGTTCCGGTTCCGGGCCCGGCGGGGAAGGCCTGTCGTGGCTGCTGGAGCTGTCCCGGCTCGAGGACCTGGCCGGCTTCCGCGACGTGGAGCTCAACGGCCGGGTGGCGCTCAGCACCCTCCAGGTGGTGCACCGTCGGGCCCGTCGCATCGTCACCCTGCCGTGCGTGGCGGCCGACGCCCACGTGTCGGTGGGCGCAGCAGTGGTGCGGGACCTGCGGGAGGGCAAGGTCGTGCTCATCGATGTGAGCGGCCTGGGCTCCACCGAGGAGGTGCTGGTGGCCTCCTTCCTCACCCGTCGCGTGCTCGACGAATGGTCGGCCGCCTACCTCGACGACCCCGAGGCCCACGAGCGGATGCCGGTCGTCGCCGTGGTGCTGGAGGAGGCTCAGCGGGTGCTGTCGGCGAGCAAGGACCGCGAGTCCAATGTGTTCCCTCGGGTGGCCCGAGAAGGCCGCAAGTTCAAGGTCGGCCTCTGCGCCGTCACCCAGCAGCCCAAGCTCCTCGACGGCGAGCTGCTCAGCCAGTTCAACACCTTCTTCATCCTCGGGCTGGCCGACGAGAAGGACCGCAACATCCTTCGCTCCTCGTCGAAGCAGGACATCTCCGCCCTCGGCCCTGAGATCCAGACCCTGATGCCGGGGGAGTGCCTGGTGGCCAACCTGGAGGCGCCCTTCGCGGTGCCGGCCAAGGTTCACCTCTACGCCTCCGTGGTCCGGGACTGCCCGCCTCCTCCCGCGCCGCGCCCGGTGCTGGCCGCCAACGTGTCGGCGCTGGTGGACTGATGCAGTTGGGGACCAGCCGGTGAAGGTCGCAGCCCTGGGCGACGCCCACCTCGGGCGGTCGTACTACTCGTTCACCACCCCCGAAGGCGTGAACCAGCGCGAGCGCGATTTCGAGATCTCCTTCGAGGCGGCCGTCGACCTCGCCCTGGCGCAACAGCCCGACCTGATGGTCTGGCTGGGCGACATCTTCGACCACCCCCGGCCCACCTACCGCTCCTACCGAGTGGCCCAGCGGGCGCTCGCCCGCATTCGCGAACACGGCGTGCCCATCGCCATCATCTCCGGCAACCACGACACGCCGCGCCTGCCGGGTACCGGTAGCCCGTACTCGGCGCTGGCCGACACCTTCCCCGACGTGCGATTCGCCCACCGGCTGGCCTACGAGCGCTTCGACTTCCCCGGCCTGGTCGTGCACGCCGTGCCGCAGATGCTCACCGTGGAGGCCACCCTCGAGGCGCTGGCCGAGGCCGACGCCGAGCGCAGCGGCGACCGGACGAACCTGCTGCTCACCCACCCCCGGGTGCCCCAGGTAGAACCGGGTCATGCCGACATCAACGAGATCGAGGTAGACGCCGGCCTGCTCAGGTCCGACCTGGTGCTGCTGGGGCACTACCACTTCCACACCCGCGTGGCCGAGGGCATCTGGTACGCCGGCTCCACCGACACCTTCTCTTTCGCCGACAACCCGGAGCTGGCCAAGGGCGTGGTCGTGCTCGACACCGACACGGGGGAGTGCCGCCACGTGCCCCTCGAAGGCCAGCGCCCGCTGGTCACCCTGGACGCGGTTCAGGCGCTCGGCCTGTCTCCCGCCGAGGTGGAAGCCCAGGTGCTGGAGCGGGCCGCCTCGGTGGCGGCCGGGTCGGTGAGCCGTCTCTATCTGGAGGGCGTGTCGCCGGAGGCCTACCGGCTGCTCGACCGGGAGGCGGTGCGGGACGCGTCGGCGGCCGCCCTGCTGCTCAAGATCGAGCCCGATCTCGCGCGAACCGACTCCAAGGTGGAGCTGCCCGAGCTGGCGTCCCTGCCCGCCCAATGGTCCGACTACGTCGCCGGGCAGGACCTGGTGGGGTTCGACCGTGACCGCATCCGCCGGCTCGGGGACGACTACCTGTCCCGGTCGGTGGAGGAGGCGGCGGGCTGATGCGCCTCACCAGGATCTACCTGCGGAACTACCGGGTCTACGAGGAGCCGATGGAGCTCGAGCTGCCGCCCGGCCTGGTGGGCGTGTACGGGCTCAATGGCGCTGGCAAGAGCTCGCTGATCGAGTCGATCCGCTTCGCCCTCTACGGCCGGGCCCGCACGTCGCTCGACGAGGTCCGCACCTCGGGGGTCAACGGCGACTGCATCGCCGAGGTCGGCTTCGAGCACGAGGGGCACCTCTACGCCGTGCGCCGCACCATCACCGGCGCCGGCTCCACGGTCCGGGCCCAAGGGTTCGCCGACGGCCTCCAGGTCGCCGAGGGCGTGCGCGACACGACCCGCTACGTCCACTCCGTTCTCGGCATGGACGACGCTGCCTTCCGCGCTTCGGTGTTCGCCGAGCAGAAGCAGCTGGCTGCGTTCAGCGAGCAGGCGCCGGCCGACCGGCGACGCCTGGTCCTACAGCTCCTCGGCATCACCCCGCTCGACGGCGCCCGCGACAGCGCCCGGCGCGACGCCCGCTCGATCACCTCCCAGTTCGAACGGCTGCGCACCGTCCTGCCCGACCTGGATGCCGTCCGGGCGGCGGTCGCCGAGGCGCAGGTGGCGGTGTCGCTGGCAGAGGAGCGGGCCGACGCCGACAAGGCGGCGGCCGAGACGGCGGCACTGGCACTGGAGGCCGCCGCGGCCCGTTGCGAGATGCTCGACGGGCTGCGCCAGGAGCACGACCGCCTCGCGACCGAATGTCGGGTGGTGGAGGCCGAGCGGGACCGGGCGGCGGAGGGATCGGCCCGGCTGGCGGCGGAGGTGGCCGATCTCGATTTCGCGGTCGAGCGCCTCGCCCGGCTGGCTCCGCTGGCCGAGGGTTGGAAGGAGGTGGAAGCCCGCCTTCGGGTGGTGGAGTCCGTCGCCGCCGCCCAGGCCGCGCTCACCGCTCTGCCCGCAGCGGTTGCCGTCGAGCATCCGGACGAGGCCGGCTGGGAGGCCGCTCAGGCGCGGGCCGCCGACGCCAAGGCCAACCTGGCGGCGGTGTCGGCTCGTCTCGACGCGGCACGGGGCGACCGCGACCGCGCCCGGGTCGCGGTCGAGAGGTCGTCGCGTCTCGACGGTGCCGCCGACTGCCCTCTGTGCGGGCAAGCGCTGGGGGAGTCGTTCGCTGCCGTGCAGTCGCACCGGGCGGCGGAGCTGTCCGCCGTCGAGGGCCAGCTGCTCGACCTGGAGCTCGACCAGCGACGTGCCGCCAAGGCGGCCACCGCCACGGCCGAGCGCTCGCTGGTCCTCGGCCGCGAGCTCAAGGCCGCCCACGCGGCGTGGGCCGACAACGAGCGGCTGGTCGCCCGGCGCTTCGACGCCGAGCAGGCGTTGGCGCAAGCCCAGGGCGCCCTGGGCCGTCCGCTCCGAGAGGGCGAGCG
>JBOGIF010000008.1:0-5702 GCA_050742415.1 Acidimicrobiales bacterium
GGAGTCGGTCAACCGGGGCTACCACGCCATCGGTGTCAACTATCCCAACTCGAAAGCTGTCGGCGGCTACTGCGGTAGCAAGGACACCTGTTACGAGCAGGTGCGCCGCGAGATTGTGTACGGCAACACCAACAAGTACGACAACCACTTCTACAACAGCGGCAAGGTCGACGTCGCCCCGGACAACTCGATCGTCGGGCAGCTGACCCAGAAGCTGGCGGAGCTGTCGAGCAATCCGTCCTGGGCACAGTTCCTTCCAGGCGGGCGAGTCGACTGGACCCGGGTAATCGTGACGGGACATTCACAGGGCGCGGGCCATGCCGCAATCCTCGGCATCGACCAGAGCCTGGCTCGCGTGGGCCTCCTCGCCGGCCCTAACGACGACATTGGCAACGAGACTCCGCCTTCGTACACCAAGGCGGCGGTCACAACGCCCGAGGACCTCTGGTACGGCCTGGCCCACGACAAGGACAAGAGCAAGGGCAAGCAGCTCAAGGCGTGGGACAACCTCTTCGGCTTCGGCAGCAACACGGTCACGGGCGCCGTCCCTACCGGCGCTCACCGCCTCATAACGACGCTTTCCGCCCCGGACGACCGCTACCACGAAAGCGTGGTGGTCGACCAGTACCTCAACCTCACAGACAACATGCCTACGCTGATCCCAAGCTGGGATTCCCTGCTGGGCACGGTCGGCTCCGGACCCACCACCGTCGCCACGCCGACGATCAGCCCCAACGGGGGCACCTTCACCACCTCGCAGTCGGTCACGCTCGCCACGACCCCCGCCGACGCCACCATCCGTTACACCATCAACAACACCGACCCGACGGAGACCTCCACGATCTACGGGGCCGCTCTCACCATCACCGACACCACCACGGTCAAGGCCAAGGCCTTCAAGGCAGGGTTGACAGCCAGCGGGATCGCCACCGCCACCTTTACCAAGAGCTCGGGCCCGGGCACTGGGCCCCAGTTCCAGAGCTCGGCCACGGCCACCGGCATAGCCGTCAACTCCGTCAGCCTCGGCCGGCCACCGGGCACGGCCACCGGAGACTTCCTCCTGGCCGCCATCCGCCAGAAGAAGAGCCCCGGCATAGTCACCGCACCAGCCGGCTGGACCCTCGTGCGTGAGGATGGCATCGGGGCGAAGAGCTCTCTGTTCTGGCGAATCGCAGGATCCGAGCCCGGCCCCTATGTCTTCGCGATCACTGCCTCCCCCGACGTCGAGGCCCACATCCTGCGCTTCTCGGGTGTCGATAACGCGACTCCAATCGCAGCCGATGGGGTGGGGACCAACAGCACCAGCACCGAGCTGGGTACCACCGTCGACGGCCCTAGCCTCACCGCCCCGGCTGGCAGCCTCTACGTGGCCATCTGGAGCGCCAAGTCGCCCGGCCTGACGGTCGGCCCTGCGCCCGGCACCACCGAGCACACCGAAAGTTCGTCCAGCACCACCCTGGCCACTGCCAGCGAAGCCCGGAGCGGCGACGGGGCCACCGGTGTGCGGACCGCCACCCTGTCGTCCAGCTCCGAGCGCCGTATCGGCCAAGCCGTGGTCTTGAGGTCGGGCTGAGGGCGGGCTAGTAGGTGAGGATGGTGACGAGCCGGCTTCTCAGCCGGCCGTTCTGGCCCAGGCCCGTCCCGACAACCTCCGATCCCGGCACGACATCTGCCAGCACAGCGCTTTCACCCTCGCTCCGCCGGTACTCGGTCGAAGGGGTCACCTCGATGACGCTGTAGTCGGAGTCGGCCGCGGTCAAACGAATCAAACCGGCCGTGCGGTCCACCGACGCCACCGTCCCCCGCACGTCGATGATGGGCGACGGCGTTGGCTGGCCGGCACCGGACGAGGCGCCACCTGCCCCACGCCCGGCCTGCGTACCCGGCTCCGTCGCCACTTCCGCTTGGCCCTCGCCCGGGCCTGGGGCCCCAGGAGCGGTGGCGATGGATCCGGCGTCGGTGCCGGCACGGCCCCCCTCCGCCCCATCGTCAGGCGAGCAGGCGGCGAGCAGCATGGATAGCCCGGTGCTCATCAGGATCACGAAAGCCGCTCTCAAGGGCACCGGCATGATCAGGAGGCCGGGCTGTAGGCGGGGCTGCAACCGGCGTCCGGGCAGATCAACCGGCTCAGTTCGACCGTCCACCAGTCCAGTTTGGCCTAGCCAACACCCGATGGGTTGGCAGCGCGGTAGTCGTTAGGCCATCTGCTCAACCTGGCGGACGGTCTGCTGTCGGGGCATGAACGCCCTTGTGCTGCTGACGACCAACGAAGAGGTGCGGCTGCCCCGGCCTGCACTCGGCCTCGGCACCGTCGAGCCGCATGACATTGGTGGTCCCATGTCGCTGGCGGGCGACAGTTCGGGAACTGAGGTTGGTCGATCGTCGTCATCGAGGCCGATCCCACCTGTTCCTCGGTCCCGTCGCAACCGGCCGAGTAGGCCCGCACCGTGACGGTGTGGTCTCGAGATCGGACGTCTGATCACCTTGCGACTGTCGGCACGAGACGGTGGCACCTGTAACTGGGAACCGGGTGGGCGGCGATCGATCAGGGCGCCGAAGCGTCTGGCACCTGACGGGGCCAACTGCCTCTCCAGTTCGGCTTGGACTGAGCCGACGAGTCGTGCAAGCCCTCCGGGCGGAAGGACCCCATCAGAGGGAGAGTGCAGGTGTTCGAGAACACGAAGCAAAGCGTCAGGTTGGTCGGCGGTACCACGGCCGTCTCCCTCGCCCTCGGTATTGGTGCCGTCATCGGCGTGGTGCCCAAGCTGGTCAGCACTCGCGCCTTCACAGCCTCGGTGAGCGAGCCTGGCGCGGCTTCCGTGCTCGACGATTCTTCGATCGACGCCACGGCCGTTACGGCCACAGTCGTCCCCACGACAGTCGTCGTGCCCAGCAGCCCGCCCCCGACCGTCACGAAGGTCGCTGTCCCCCGGGCTGCGGCTTTGGTCCCGGTCCCGGCGGCGACGTCGGCTCAAGCGCCGGCGCCCGCCTCGACGATCGCCCCCAGGACGCAGGCGACCAGCGCCCAGATCAACCAAGCCATTCAGGGACTGCGCCCGTACGTGTTTCTCTTCTCGCCCTCGCCGGCCCAGGTGACTCAGGCCGGTGACCAGGTCTGCACCGCGTTCGACCAGGGCAAGACCTTCGCCGAGGTCAAGGCTCTTGGTCTGGCAGCCGTCGCGAAGGTTCCCTTGATCAGCGTGTCAGCCGGTGCGGCCGACTACGTGGTCCGCACTGGTGTCGCCCTGTTCTGCCCGGCCTACCAGTCGAAGCTCGTCTGAGACGCGTCGCCGGTCGAGCGCTCGAGGATGCGGCACCGACCTACAGACGTCGCCGCCGGGCCGTCTCGCCGGTCGGTCCCATTGGAACTGAGCACAGGTCGGCGGTGGCAGCTTCAGCGGCTGTGGCCGGCTGGTCGAACCAGCAGCGCCGGACGATCTCCAACAAGGTCGAGTTCTCGGGCTGTTTGAGCTGGTCCAGCAGATCCCGACGGCTCTGGTCCGAGAGCGTCCACCCCATTGCCGACTCGACACCCGGGTGGGCGGCCGGGGCGAGCTGAACATACCGAGGGATGGGCTTGGCACCGTCGCAGTACGCCGCATTGGCGGGCTTCTTCGTCGGAGGCCAAGGTGTGGGTTGAGCCGAGAACGCCAGCGCCGCGGCCTGACGCGCGTGGTCGGCCTGGGCTCCGGCAGCGTGCAGGGCCCCGAGCATGGGCGCCAGCAGCTCCCACGGCCGCGACGCGTCGGAAGGAGCGGAGAGCTCGGTGTAGCCGTTGTCGAGTTGCAGCAGTACCGGTACGACGCAGATGGACGCCTGGCCCGCGTTGTACCGGTCGATGGCGGGCTGCACGGCGGCGAGCAGCTCCACCACCGGTGCCGCCGCCGAGGAATCGATGATCCCGCCGTCCACGATGAAGGTCCGGTCTTCCTTGTTGGTGCAGCTGTGAAGCGCGCCGCTCGGAGTGACATAGGGGAACCTCGCCGACAGCAGCGCCGCAGTGGAGAGCCGCACATCTCGCGGCTTCCCGCGGCCGCTCCCATTCGGGCAGCTGAAATCGCGGAGGTCACGGGTTCCAGCCAATGCCGGCGTGTGCTCTCGGACCTGCGGGCCGCGTGCGCCCACCGCGAGGCAGGAGTCTGCCTCGGCGTTCTCGGCGTCCCTCTTGTCAGATCGCGAAGACTTCTGCGAGTTCGGCACGGGCTCGGCGGCGAGCTCCGCACCCGAGCCGTTCAACCGGCAGCCGTCCTCCACGCTGGCACCGTTGAGCAACAGGATCGGCAGCCTCGGACCCGAAGGGGCTGGAGCCTTTTCGAACGCGGACTCGAACAGGCCTTGTTCGAGCAGACCATCGGTCCCCACGCCGTCGGTCGCCGATTCGAGGCTCTCCTCGAGAACGGCAGCCCGGTCGCGGAAGAAGTTGAAGTGGAAGAAGCCGTTGGGCAGGTCGACGAACAGCAGGCGGGCGATGACCGGCGCCAGAAGGTCGTTGCCGTAGATCTGGTCGTACCAGGCGACTCTCTCGCCCCGCCCCTGAAGGCCCACGTCGTTGTCGGCCACCCGGGGCTTGGGCTCGTCCCGAAGCGCGTGCGACGTGGCCAGGCCGACACTTCCACCCGAGATACCGCTAGCGACAATCACGCTCTCACGTGGGATCGGACCGGCGCCGCCACGATTGCAGGTCGAGCTGGACTCCTCGAAGAGGCAGTCGAAGACCAGCGAGGTCCAATAGGCCGAGCGTGCCGCGCCCCCGGCCGTGGCGACGAAGACGAGCGGTACGGTGCGGCGGCCGGAGCTGCTCGCTCCGGCGACTGAAGGCGCGCCTGGCACTGTTACGACGTTGGCCTCATACCACGCGGCCAAAGCGTCCTCGAGCGTCATGGCGGCCCTGGCCTCGGTGCCCTCCAAAAGGCGAGCGTCGTGGAACCCACCGTGCCGGTCGAGCACAGCCGCCGCTACGAGCCACACCACCAGCAGCGTGAAAGCGGGCACACGTCGGAACCCGACCAACCTCAGTACCCCTCTCGCGGTGCGTATGCCAGCCCTGGCGACGGGGTGAAGCACAAGCCCCACTACGGCCCCGAGCACCCCGATGAGCGCCACCGAGCCCAGGGCCGTCCCAACCGGCCGCGGGAACCACCAGGTCCCGATGGCGATCAGAGCCGCCAAGGTCACCAGGAAGGCCAACCTGATCCGGCCGGCGGTAGCGGGTGGGGTCGACGACAACGCCTCGACGCTTGCCCGGAGCGTCCAGGTGGCGACGAACACCAGCGCCAAGATCACGAACAGGAGCGGGACGAACAGGACCATCGCGTCCCGACCCCGCGTCTCGAGGAACAACGTTCCGGGAAGGGTCCGTGTCGCCGCCAGCGCCACGATCGCCAGTGGGAGGGGCACGAGCCAACGCAGGAGGCGACCGGCCGCGTCGTGGTCGAAGGTGGCGAGCGACGCATCACCTGCGCCTAGGGAGCTGATCGACGGCCGCCGGCTGAGAAAGCCGTACAGGAACAGAGCGGCACCAGCGACGGTGAGGCTGGGCGCGGCGAGGCCAGTGCAAACGAGCAGGAGGGCGAGCACGACCAACACGCCGCCAACTTGCATGAATCGAATCGGCGGTACGGCACCGTCGTGCCTTGGTCGGCTTTCGGCGCGGTGAGCATGCGCCGGCCAGTGACGGCGATCACGCCGCCTGCCACCAAGGC
>JBOGIF010000009.1:0-2673 GCA_050742415.1 Acidimicrobiales bacterium
ACACCAGTGGACGCTACCGCTGACTGGCTGGCGTGGCCGCCCCGTGCCGTGCGTTCAATCAAACCTGCGGGCATCCCAGGGGGGGGGTGCCACCTGCGGGTCGTAGCTTACGGGAGGCACCCAACGACGCATTGGAGGACGACCTGATGCACGCCAAGGAGGGAAGGTGGTGGCTGACGAAGGGGAGCGAGCGGGTCCTCGTCAACGCCAGCCCGGAGCACATTTTACGACATGGTCGCCGACCTCCCTCGCATGGGCGAGTGGAGCCCTGAATGCCGAGGCGTCGACTGCGCGGATGGGGCTGACAGTCCGGCGGAGGGCGCGCGGTTCGTGGCCACAATCGAACCGGGCCCCGGGGCCTCATCCGCTGGTCGCGCCGCCGCCGTGTTCTCACCACCGATCCCGGCCGAGGGTTCGCCTTCGCCACCGAGGAGGGCCGCACGCGTCGCCCCCGGTGCGGCCTTCAGGGCCGGAGCGCACCACCTCGGTGAAGCCGGTGCCGCACCCGTCAGCCGGCATGAGAGCAACGCTCTGGACTAGAAAAGGGCGGTCCATGCACCGTCATTGCGCGGCGCTTCATACAGAGGAGATGCGATGCCCAAGATCGTCGTCACCCACAACGTCGTCGACGTGGAAACGTGGCTGCAATTCAAATCCGAGCGAGCCGACGCCATCGTTGCGATGGGAGGCAGCAATGTGGTGGATCACGTGGCACAGGATGGAAGCAACACCGTTGCGGTAGCCACCGAGGTGAACGATGTGGCGGGACTGATCGCGGCTCTCTCGTCGCCGCCTCCTGAGGTGGGGGCCATCATGGAAAGGCACGGAGTCATCCCGCCATTGGCGATCTACGTCGAGCAGTAGTTCGTCAGCCGGCTGGCGGAGATTCAGGCCGCCTCACTCGACATCTGGACGTCGAGAGAGCAGGGTAGAATCTGACGATACCGGTCGGCCAGCGCCTGGCCGTCCCCAAGAATCCGGGTGACAGAGGTGCCGGATGAAGCGCTACGGCCGCGGTGGCATGCCCTTCAGTCGCTTCGCCGCCAACCAGTCCTGGGGGGCTGGTGCTGGCGGGCGCCGACCCGCTGGCGTGGTTGCGGAGCGTCGCCCTCGACGGCGAGTGGCCGGGCCGGGCCGCCCCCGGACTTGCCCCGGCGTGAGGAAGCTCAGCGGCAGCGCCACGGTGACCGAGGGGTGGCCTTAGCCGCCCCGGCGACGGGCCCCGCTTCTGCCGCGTCGGCCGGCGTCGAGATCCGCGGGTCCGCCTTCATCCCGTCGGAGGTACGCGTCGCGGTCGGCGACAGCGTCACCTGGACCAACGCCGACGCCGATCTGCACACGGTCCAGGGCGGACCCATGTCGTCACCCGAGTTCGGTTCCGGAGCGACGTTCTCGTACACCTTCACCGAGGCGGGCACCTACGACTACATCTGCCGCGTCCACACGTTCATGACGGGCTCGGTGGTCGTGGGCAGTGCCAGCGTCGCCGCGCCGTCGGGAACTGTCCCGCCGGCGACCCGCCCGCCGAGCCCTCCTCCGACGACAGCGGTCGCCACCACACCGGCGCCGACGTCGCCGCCCACCACGCGCGCGGTTCCGACCACAACGGCTCCGACGACGGTGGTCGCGACGACGAGCTCGACTGCGCCCGTCGTCACACCTCCTGATCCCACACCCTCGCCGGAGAAGGCCATCGCTCTCGGAGTGCCATCCAGTACCCGCGACGGTTCCAGCGTGTTGTCGTGGATCGTCGGGGTGGGCGCCGTGGTGCTCCTCGGCGGCGGAGCCGTCATCGCACTGGTCGTCGCCCGGCGCTGACGCACCGGACGCCGGTGTCATCGCAGGCAATGCAATGCCCGATGGGGCGCACACCCTCGTATGCATATCATCGTAGGGTCACCGAGACGCAAGTCCGACCCGCTCTATCGGTGTCGGCGGCGCCTGCTCACCAAGGCGGACGAACGCCTGGACGAGGCCGGGCGCACCAAGTTGCTCGGCCTGCTCCGGGCCGGCGATCCCCGAGGCGAGGCGACCACGGCCTGGCACGCCAAGGAGGCTGTCCGGGCCCTCTATGAGCACACTGATCCTGACCTTGCCCTCGACTGGGTAACCCGTCTCGGCCATGACCTGCAGGACCACGACTGCCCACCCGAGATCCGGCGCCTCGGCCGCACCCTCATCCGTTGGCGCCATCAGATCGCCGCCTGGCACCAGGCTCATGTGAGCAACGGCCCCACCGAGGCGGCCAACAACCTGATCAAGCGCATCAAGCGCGGGCCTTCGGCTTCACCCGGTTCCGCAACTACCGGATCCGCACCTTGCTCTACGCCGGAAGGCCCAACTGGGATCTGCTCGCCACGATCGCACCCCGCATTACAGGGCCCGAGAGCGAGCGAGGCCCAGGTCTGTGACCTGCACTTTTATGCCCTACCAAGCGTGTCGGAGGGGGGACTTGAACTCATGCCCGTGGCGTAATGCCACATGCCGTGCAATTCGTATCCGTGCTGCTCAGAGGCACTTTTCAGGGGTCCTTCATGACGTCTTGTAATTCGTTGTGGTGCCCGTTTCAGGGCAGTTTTCCGGAGGCGCGTTCAAGGGATCCGCGCAACGACCCGGCGAGTCAACGACCGTGAGTTTGACTCGATCGGGAGGTTGCAGGGGTGGGAGCTCACC
>JBOGIF010000010.1:0-3649 GCA_050742415.1 Acidimicrobiales bacterium
GGCTGGTCGGGCTTCGAGCTGCCGACCGCTCCCGGGCCGCGGGCCGCGGCCGCCGTCGCGGCCCTCGGCTCCGCCTTCGCCCGTCGCCACGGTCCCGTCGGGCCCTGGCGGCTTGCGGCGCTCGTCACCGGCGGTGCCTGGCTCGCCCCCAACATGACCTCGCCCTTGGCAGCGATCGCCGCCGCCCCTGTGATGGCCGGGACACCCGGTGATGGAGGTGACCCATGGCCCGCGACCCTGCTGAAGCCCTCGCCCTCTGGCGCTACCACCTGATCGCCGAGGCCCTGGACCCGAGGTTGTCGGGCCGGGAGCGCGGCCTCCTGGTCCGCGCCATCGCCGGCGAGCACACGAGCCCCCGAGGCGAACCCCGGCAGGTGAGCCGCAACACCCTCGACCGCTGGATCCGCCGGTACCGGGCCGAGGGCCTCGCGGGCCTGCGCGACCGGCCACGCTCCGATCACGGCAGCGCCAGGATCAGCCAGGCCCTCCTCGACGAGGCGATCCGCCTGCGCCTGGAGCAGCCCGCCCGGAGTGCCGCCCACATCGCCGAGATCGTGCGCTCGCGCCACGGCGTCCGGATCGCCGAGCGGACCCTGGCCGAGCAGTTCCGGCGGCGCGGCCTCACCAGGGGCGAGCTCCTGCGCGACGGGCGCACGTTCGGGCGGTACGAGGCCGACGCCCCCAACGAGCGCTGGATCGGCGATGTCCTCGTCGGTCCCTTCGTGCCCCACCCCCGGGCTCCGGGCTCGGTCCGGGCACGCCTATTCGTGCTCGTCGACGACCACAGTCGACTCCTGGTCCATGGCCGCTGGGCCGGCAACGAGACCCTGCGCGCCGGCCAGGAGGTGCTCCACGCGGCGATCCTCCGGCGCGGGCTGCCCGAGAGTCTGTACGTCGACAACGGCGCGGCGTATGCCGGGGCCGAGCTCGCCCGGAGCTGCGCCATTCTGGCCATCCGGCTCATCCACTCCCGCCCCTATGCGCCCCAGGGGCGGGGCAAGCAGGAGCGCCTCAACCGGATCATCCGGGAGCGCTTCCTGCTCGAGGCCACCCAGGTCGGCATCGCGAGCCTCGACGAGCTCAACGACCGCTTCCTGGCGTGGGTCGAGCGCTACCTCAACGTCCGGGTCCACACCGAGACCGGCGAGTCGCCGCTGGCCCGGTATGCGAAGGGGACGCCGAGGCCCGCGAACCCCGAGCTCCTGCGATCGGCGTTCCTGTGGTCGGCCCACCGGCGGGTGAGCCGGACCGCGACGGTCTCCTTCGAGGGCAACGAGTACGAGGTCGAGGCCGGGCTCGCCGGGCGGACGGTCGAGCTGCGCTACCGCCCGGAGGACCTGTTCGCGATCGAGGTCTGGTGGCAGGGGCGCCAGCAGGGCTGGGCCACCCCCCGGCGGATCGCCCGCCACGTCCACCGCCAGGCCCCGCCGGCGCCGGCCGAGCCTGTACCGGCGACCGGGATCGACTATCTGGGCCAGGTCCTCGCCGACCACGAGGCCGCCGTCAGCGGCTCGATCGCGTACCGCGCCGTACCGGGCGCTCCGGCCGAGGGAGAACCCTGCTGATGATGGAGACCGTGACCTTCGGCCCGCGCGCACCCTGGCAGGCCCACTTCGGCTTTCTCCGCTCCCCGTTCGGCAAGACCCTCGCGCCCGGCGAGCTGTTCACCCGTGCGCCCCACGAGGAGGCGGTCGCCCGCATCCGCCACTGCATCGCCGAGTCGGCCCTGGGGGTGATCACGGGCGAGGTCGGCACCGGCAAGACGGTCGCCGCCCGGGCGGCCCGGGCCAGCCTCGACCCGTCGCGCCACGCCGTCATCTACATCGCCAACCCGGCCTTCGGCACACGAGGCCTGTATGTCAGCGTGGTCCGGGCGCTGGGCGCCAGCCCGCGCTTCCACAAGGCCGAGGTAATGGCCCAGACCTCCGAGCTGCTCGAGGCGGAAGAGGCCGAGCGCCACCGGCGGGTCGTGATCGTCGTCGACGAGGCCCACCTGCTCACCCCCGAGCAGCTCGAGGAGCTGCGCCTCCTGACCAACGCCGACATGGATAGCCGGAGCCCGTTCGCGGGGATCCTGCTCGGGCAGCCGTCGCTCGCGCGCCAGCTCCGCCTGGGCGTGTTCGCGGCGCTCGACCAGCGGATCGCCGTGCGCTACCACATCGGGCCCATGGACCTCGGCGACTCGACGGCCTACCTGCGCCACCACCTCGCGCTCGCCGGACGATCCGACCAGCTCTTCGCCGACGACGCGATCGTCCGCCTCCACAGGCTTTCGGGCGGCATCCCGCGGGCCCTCAACAACGCCGCGGTGGCGGCGCTCATCGCCGCCGCCGCGGACGGCAAGGAGATCGTCGACGACGCCTGCGCGAAGAAGGCCGTCGCCGAGTTCACCCGCGACTGATCAGCACCCGGCGGCGGTGGCTCCATCGAGCGCTGCCGTCACGTCCCCACGCAATCCTGCCGGATCATCACCGAACAGCGCAGCCGCCAACAGCACCCTGGTGCACAATCCCGACGGCACCTACACCGCGACCGAGCTGGACAGTTCGAGCTGGACGTTCGACGCGTCAGGCAACCTGACCGCGATCACCGACCGGTTCGGCAACAGCTCGACCCTGGGGTACAACGGCCAGGGCGAGCTTATCTCGGTCTCCGACCCGGCCGGTCGCGGCTCGCTCAGCCTGGCCTACACCAACAGCCTGCTGACGAGCGTGACCGACTGGGCCGTGCCGGCCCGCACGGTGACCTACCAGTACGACGCCAACGGCCGGCTCTGGAAGGTCACCGATCGCGAGAACCAGACGACCACCTTTGGCTACGACGGAACATCGCAACGTCTGACGACGATCACCGACGCGCGCGGCAACGTTGCCGTGACGATGACCTACGACGCCCAGGGTCGGGTGCTGACGCAGCAGGACGCCAAGGGCCTGCTGACCGGTGCCACGACGACCTTCGGCTACGTCGTCAACGGCGACGGCACCAGGGTCACCACGGTCACCTACCCGCCGACCTCGTTCGAGCCGGCGTTCAGCCCGACTGTCACCGACTCGTACACCGCCCAGGGCTGGCTCACCCAGCGGGTGTCCCATCCGAGCACGACCGAGACCCTGACCGAGACGTACGCCTACGACGCGATCGGCAACCAGACCTCGATCACCGACGCGCGTGGCTACACCACGGATTTCTGCTACGACGTCAACTACGCGGGCACGGCGATCGCGGGCAGCCGCGGCAACCTGACCCGGCAGATCGATCCGGCGCCCACGGCCGGGGCCAACCGTCCGACCACGCTGTTCTCGTACGACGCCAAGAACAACCCGCTCCAGGTCGTGGCGCCCAAGGGCGTGCCGAGTGGCCTGACCGTGCCCTGCTCGACCAACCTGTCGGCGATCACGACCACCTACGCCACGGACATGACCTACGACGTGACCGGCGCGTTGCCGCTGTCGACGACGTCGCGCTTCACCGACCCCGACACTGGATCCAGGACGGCGGTCACCAAGTTCGAGTATGGCGACGCCGCCAACCCCGGTCTCGTGACCCGGGTCATCCCACCGCGCGGCAACACCGGGCCGAGTCCCGACTACAGCTACGCCACGACCATGACCTATGGCACGAGCGGGACCCAGGCGGGTCAGCTCATCGC
>JBOGIF010000011.1:0-7050 GCA_050742415.1 Acidimicrobiales bacterium
GAGGACCTGCGTCTCACCCCGTTGGAACAGCCCGGACCCGTGGGCGGTGGGCAGCAGGCCCACCTCAGCCGAGAGCGGCCGGATGTCGGTGGTGCCCCGGCCGTCGATGCGAACTCCGTCCTCCACGATGCGGCGGCGGATGATCTTCTTCTGAAGGGCGCGAACGGCGGCCTTGACCTCCTTCTCCCGCCCCTCGAGCTCGGTGGCGAGCTGGGCCAGGATGTCGGCCGTCGCGGCATCGGTGGCGGCGTTGCGGTCGGCCTTGGACACGATGCTGCTGGCCTTGGCGACGGCGTCGGCCCCCACCGCGCTCACCCGCTCGAACACGTCGTCGGCGTAGTCAACCTGCACCGCGTACTGGAGCGGCTCCTTGGGCCCGCCGATCTTGGCCACCAGCTCGTTCTGCAGCTCGATCGACTCGAGGATCCAGCGCTTGGCCGCCTCGATGCCCTCGGCGATCACCTCCTCGGTGACCTTGGGAGCGCCGGCCTCGTAGAAGCGCCAGGCATCCTCGGTGCCGCCGGCCTCCACCATCATGATGGCCACGTCGCCGTCGGGCAGGGCCCGCCCCGCCACCACCAGCTCGAAGGTCGACTCGTCGCCCTCCAGGTAGGTGGGGTGCGGGACCCAAGTGCCCTCGGCGGACCAGGCCAGGCGCACGGCGCCGAGGGGGCCCTCGAAGGGGATGCCCGAGATCGTCAGGGCGGCGGACGCGCCGTTGATAGCGAGCACGTCGTGGGGGTTCTCCTGGTCGGCGCCGAGGATGGTGCCCACCACGTGGACCTCGTTGCGGAAACCGGCAGGGAACGAGGGCCGCAGGGGCCGGTCGATCAGCCGGCAGGTGAGGATCGCCTGGTCGGTGGCCCGGCCCTCACGGCGGAAGAACGAGCCGGGGATCTTGCCGGCCGCGTACATGCGCTCCTCGATGTCGACCGTGAGGGGGAAGAAGTCCACCCCTTCACGAACGCTCTTCGACGCGGTTGCGGTGACGAGGAGGATGGTGTCGCCCATCCGGACGACCACCGCCCCGTCAGCCAGCCCGGCGAGCTTGCCGGTCTCGAAGGAAAGGGTCTTTTTGGTACCGCTCACGGCACCGGAAACGGAAGTAGCTTCCGCCATCTGTCGCTCCTTAGTTATGGGGCGGCGGCGGTCAGTTCCCAGTTGTCGGCCACCCGGCCCGATGCCCGGGGAGTCGGCGACTGGCAGCTGACTCGGCCGCCGCGCTGTGATTCTTTGGACAGCCCTGTGATTCTTTGGACAGCGCTGTGGTTCCTAGACAGGCCTGTGGTTCTTAGACAGCCCTGTGGTTCTTAGACAGCCCTACCGGCGAAGGCCGAGCCGGGCTATCAGCGCCCGGTACCGCTCGACGTCGTTGGCCTTCACGTAGTCGAGGAGCCGCCGCCGCCTGCCGACCATCATGAGCAGCCCTCGGCGGCTGTGGTGGTCCTTCTTGTGAGCCTTCAGGTGTTCGGTGAGGTGGTTGATGCGCCCCGAGAGGAGCGCCACCTGGACCTCGGGCGAACCTGTGTCGGTCTCGTGGAGCCGGTAGTCGCCGATAGTGGCCGTCTTGTCGGGCATTGGTGCCTGATCCTAACAGCCTGGCCTCCTGAGACCTGGCGTAGGTTGGCCTCGTGACCGGCTACCTGGTCGTGAGCCGGAGCTGTCGGATCCCCCTGGACGAGCTGGAGTGGCGTTTCAGCGCGTCGGGCGGCCCCGGTGGTCAGCATGCCAACACCTCGAACACCCGGGCCGAGGTGCGCTTCGACGTGGCCGGGTCCCCCTCGCTCGGGCCTCGCCAGCGGGCCCGGCTCCTCGAACGGCTGGGCCCCATGGTGTCTGTGGCTGCTTCGGACGAGCGGTCCCAGGCCCGCAACCGCAAGCTCGCCCTCGACCGCCTGTCCGCTCGCCTGGGCGAGGCGCTACGGGTCGAGCGGCCCCGCCGCCCGACGGCGCCGACGGCCGCGGCCAGGGCCCGCCGGCTCGACGACAAGGCCCGCACCTCGCGCCGCAAACGCCTCCGTGCCCGCCCCTACCCGGACTGAGCTCGGCGGCTACTCAGTAGCCCAGGCGGTCGAGGGATCGGGGGCGGCTCTGCCAGTCCGGGTCGACCTTCACGACCAGCTCCAGGTACGCGCCGGGCGCCAGCTGCTGGCGCGCCCGGGTGCCCACCTCCTTGAGCACGGACCCGCCCTTGCCGATCACGATCGGCTTCTGCGAGTCCCGCTCGACCAGGATCTCGCAGCGCACCCGCGGCCACTCCCACTCGGTGACGCGGCAGGCGATGGAGTGCGGCAGCTCGTCGCGGACGACGGCGAGCAACTGCTCACGGACCAGCTCCGCCACCCAGAACGCCTCGGGCACGTCGGTCACCATGTCGTCCGGGTAGTACTGCGGGCCCTCGGGGAGGCGGGCCACGACCGCCTCCACGAGTACATCGACCCCATCACCGGTCCGGGCCGACACCGGGAAGTAGGCCGAGAAACCGAGGCTGCCGGCGCGCGACAGCTGGGCCAGCACGTCCGAGCGCGAGGCGGCGTCAATCTTGTTCACCACGCAAACGGCCTCGGGCGGCAGCCGGGAGGCGACGAACCGGTCACCGCGGCCCATCGTCGCGGTGGCGTCCAGGACCAGGCAGGCCACGTCGACGTCGCCGATGGAGCTGGTGGCCGTCTGGTTGAGGCGTTCGCCCATCAGCGTGCGCGGCTTGTGAATCCCCGGCGTGTCGACGAAGACGACCTGGGCGTCGTTCCGGGTGAGCACGCCGCGCACCTGGTGGCGGGTCGTCTGGGGCTTGTCGGAGACGATCGTCACCTTGGTTCCCAGGATGGCGTTGAGAAGGGTCGACTTCCCGACGTTGGGCCGCCCGACGAGAGTTGCGAAGCCCGACCTCAACCCACGGGCTCGCTGCTGGCCAGCTTGGAGATCCGCACCCGGCCGATCCGGCGCCCCTGGACCCTCTCGGCGCGAAGCCGGCGACCGTCGTAGTCGACCGTCTCGCCCTCAGTGGCGACGTGCCCCAGGAGGAAGTTCATCAGGCCGCCCACCGTGTCGTAGTCCCCTTCGGGGAACGAGGTGTCGAGCGCCTCGTTGAGCTCGTCGATCGGCAGCCGGGCATTCACCCTCACGTCCCCGTCGGGCAGCGCCTCCACCGGAGCCTCCTCCACGTCGTACTCGTCGACTATCTCGCCGACCAGCTCCTCGATCAGGTCCTCGAGCGTGACCAGGCCTGCGGTGCCGCCGTGCTCGTCGACGACGATCGCCATGTGCGTCTTGCGCTTCTGCATCTCGGGCATCAGCTCGGCGACCCGCTTGGTCTCGGGCACGAAGTGCACCGGGCGCACCAGGTTGCGCACCGGCTCCTCAGAACACCCGTCGCGCGTGGCGCGCATCAGGTCCTTGGCGAAGAGGACGCCGGCGATGTCGTCGATACCCTGCTCGTACACGGGTATGCGGCTGTACCCGGCCGCCATCACCACCTCCATGGCGTCGTCCACCGTCGCCCGCGCCTCCACCGAGACCATGTCGGTGCGGGGGACCATCACCTCGCGGACCACCGTGTCGCCGAACTCGATGATCGAGTGGATGAGCTGGCGCTCCTCGCGCTCGATCACGTCTTCCTCCACGGCCACGTCGGCCATGGCCAGGAGCTCCTCCTCGGACACGAACGGGCCCTGCTTCAAGCCCTTGCCGGGGACCACCACGTTGGCCAACCAGATCAGCGCCCGCGAGAGCAGGCGCACGGGCGGGAAGCTCACGATGGCCGAGACCAGGGGGGCCACGATCAGCGCCGCACGCTCCGGCGCCTGCACCGCGAACGTCTTCGGTACGGCCTCGGCCAGCACGAAGATGACGACCACCTCGAAGAAGATCGCCGCCGCCACGCCAGCGGGTCCGAAGGCCCGCTCGGCCAGGATGGCGACGATGTTGGCGGCCACCAGGTGGCAAAGGAGCACGAGCAGCAGCACCGGGTTCAGGAACCGCTCGGGGTGCTCGACGAGCCGCAGCAGGGCGTGGGCGCCCCGACGGCGTTCCTCGACCAGGGTCAGCGCCTTCACCCGGTTCATCCGGGTGAGGCTGGTCTCGGCCATGGCCAGGAACCCGGCCATGGCGATGAGAGCGACGATGGCGGCGATCAGCAGGGGGTTCATTGCCGGTGGAACCGCCCCAGCAGGTCCCGTTCACGCGCCTGCATGACCTCGGCCTCGGCGTCGTCGGCGTGGTCCATCCCGAGGAGATGCAGAACCCCGTGGACGACGAGGAGCGCGAGCTCGTCCTCGTAGGTGCCGCCGTGGTCAGGACCGGCATGCTCGGCGGCGTTGCGGCGGGCCACCGCCGGGCACACGACCACGTCGCCGATGAGCGAAGGGATGTCGGAGTCCTCGAGGTCGGGAGGGGGGCCGGGGCCGGTCGGGTCGGCGTTTCGGGCGGAGAACGTGGCCACGTCGTCGTCTATGGGGAAGGCCAGGACGTCGGTGGGGCCTTCCCTGCCCATGAACCGCAGGTTCAGCTCAGCCATCGCGGTCTCGTCCACGAACAGCAGCGAAACCTCGGCCGACCCTCGCACACCCTGCGCGGCAAGCACGTCGGTGGTCAGACGCGACCATCGGCCGGCGTCGACGGGCTCGGCCGACTGCTCGTCGGCCACGAAGACATCGATCGCTGCGGCGCGGGCGCTCACCGGGCCGCACCCGAACGCCCGGCGCGCTCGGCGCGCTCGGTCAGCTCGCTGGCGTGGCTCTCGTAGGCGTCGACGATCGCCTGGACGATGCGGTGACGGACCACGTCCTTCGAGCTGAGACGCACGAAGGCAAGTCCTTCGATCCCGGAGAGGACCTCCTCGAGCCCCAGGAGGCCGCTGCGCCCGGCGGCCAGGTCGACTTGGGTCACGTCTCCGGTGATCACCGCCTTGGAGCCGAAACCGATCCGCGTCAGGAACATCTTCATCTGCTCGGGCGTGGTGTTCTGGGCCTCGTCGAGGATCAGGAAGCTGTTGTTCAGGGTTCGGCCGCGCATGTAGGCGAGTGGGGCCACCTCGATCGTCTCGCCGTCGAGCAGGCGCTTGACGCCGTCGGGCCCCAGCATGTCGTAGAGGGCGTCGTACAGGGGCCGCAGGTACGGGTCGACCTTCGCGAGGACATCGCCAGGAAGGAACCCCAGCCGCTCCCCTGCCTCCACCGCCGGCCGGGTGAGGATGATGCGGCTGACCTCGCGGGCCTGCAGCGCCTGCACGGCCAGGGCCACCGCCAGGTACGACTTGCCGGTGCCGGCCGGGCCGATGGCGAAGGTCACGACGTTGGAAGCGATGGCGTCCACGTAGCGCCGCTGGCCGCTCGTCTTCGGGCGCACCGTGCGGCCTCGTGCCGAGCGCAGGACCTGGGCGGCGAGCACCTCGGATGGCCGCTCGTCGGCCTTGACCATGTCGATCGTGCGGCCCACGTCGGACGCATCCAGGCGCTGGCCCTGGCCGAGCAGCAGCACCAGCTCCTCGAAGAGCTTGGCCACCCGCTCGGCGTCACCTCCGCCGACGTTGATCTCGTTGCCCCGCACCAGGATCTCGGTGCCGCTGAACGCGCCCTCGATCAACCGGAGCAACTCGTCGCGCTGGCCCAGGAGCTCAACCATCATGTGGTTGCCGGGGACGAGGATCTTGACCTGGGACGGAGACACGGACGGTTGGCCGCGAGGTTAGTCGTGCCGGGTCACCCGGGAGGCCATCCCATCTGGCGGCCACCCAGAACGTGGAGGTGGAGATGGGCCACCGAGTTCTGGGCGTCCTCCCCGACGTTGAACACGAGCCGGTACCCACGATCGGAGAGGCCCTCGGACCGGGCCACCTCCCGGGCCAGCACGAACATCTCGGCCAGCACGTCGGAGTGGGCCGACGTGAGATCGGCGGCGGAGCCGATGTGCTGCCTCGACGCCACCAGAACATGGCTGGGCATGGCCGGGGCGATGTCGCGGAATGCGTAAGCCAGGCGGCTGGAGGCCACCTGCTCGGAGGGCAGCTCGCCGGCGACGACGCGGCAGAAGAGGCAGTCGCTCACGCGGTCGACGCTAGCGGTCTACGTTCTCAGCCATGCTGGACGACCTCGAGCGATGGGCCGCCGAGGCCCTGGCCCGGGAGGCCGCCGACGAGCGGGTTCGCGAGCGCTGGCTGCGTCGGCAGACCGAGGACGGCGCCACCTTCTCGACGCTGTTGCTCGACCTGGCCGAGCGCGAGGCGACGGTCATCCTCGCCACAATGGCGGGCCAACGCCATCAGGGTCGGATCACGGTCGTAGGCGCCGACTTCACGGCATTACGCACGGCGGTCGGTCACCTCACGCTGCTGCCGTTCGCGTGGTTGTCAACGGTGGTCCCGGGCGGCGAGTGGTCGGGGGCCTACACGGCGGGGACCCCAGACGACAGGCCGGCCCCGCTCGACGTCATGCTGGCGGACGCCTTGGCCGAGGCCGCCGCCACGCGTCCCCGGGTGTCACTGCGCTCGGGAGGCTCGGCCGTGGCCGGCGAGCTGCGCTCGATGGGGGCCGACCTGATAACACTGGCCGTGGGCGAGCCCCGGCCGCGGCCCACCTACGTGAGGCTGGGGTCGGTCTCGGAGGTTTCCTTCTTCGAGTCCGGATAGAGGTGCTCGAGGGATCCGGCGGGAATCCGTGACGCCTCGATGAACTGGTCGACCTCCGACTCCTTCAGCCTGATGACCCGCCCAATCCGGTAGGCGGGCAGCTCGGCCTCGTTGATCAACCGGTAGAGCGTGCGCACGGTGACGCCGAGCCGGCGGGCCGCCGACCCGGTGTTCAACCAGCGGACCTCCTCACCAGCCATCGGGGCGAGAATACCTTCGCGCCATGGTCAATCAGTGGATCTCATGGCCTCTCAGCCCCTACGTCTGCCCGTCGCCCCTTACCCGCGCGAGGCCCTACCGGTCGGTACGCCCGCGTTCTCGATGGTGCGCGCACCTCCTGTTCCAGGTGCGTTCCGAGTGGCAGGTGCTGTTCCTGCCGGACGCTGGCGCGGCGTTGGCCCGCGCCGAGCTGTACGGGCCGGTGC
>JBOGIF010000012.1:0-8942 GCA_050742415.1 Acidimicrobiales bacterium
GTGACTCTGGAAGCCCCGGTTGGATATCTGGCGCCGGAGGCACGAGTGCTGGTGCATGGCGTGGGAACGGAGCGCCGCTTCGTCGGTGCCACAGCGACTCCTGAGTTCGTTCGAGGGGTCGGCCACGACAATGCCCGCGCCGTGCACCTGGCGACGATCACGGCATGGGCCGGTGAAGGTCTTGCGGACGCCAAGTTGAGCGACGGGTCGGCGATACAAGTGGCTGGCCTCACGCAGAGAACGGCGATGCCCGGTCTGCGCTTCGCCTGCCTGTATGAGGGACAGAACCTGGTCCGGGCGATCTCCTCGGCTCTGCCGTGACAGCGACGAGGGGGACGGGCCAAAGCCCATCCCCCTCGCACCGGCCCATACGTCCGGCAAGGATTCATCGATCTTGGAGCCACCATCACGAACCTCGAGGGATCATTCCGGCAACAGGCAAGACAATGTGCATTGTACCCCAACCACGGGGCTCTCACCCACCAATCGCCGACAAGCAGTCGGACATCGTGCCCTCGATCACGATCAGGGCGAGCTGGTCGTCATCGTGATCGTGGGACACCAGCAGGTGCGTGCCCGGCCCGCAGCCCAGGTCGGCCATCGTGGCCTGGCCGAGATGGACCCCTGGCTCCAACCAGTCGGCTGTCTCGGGCGGTACTCCGTCGACCGCTCGGGGGAACGGTCCGCCACATGGGCGGCACCGTGGTGCCGCCATCCAGCGCCACTCGGGCGCGCCGACCAAGACCACCTCGCCACAGCCGGTGCACGCGGCAGCCTGCACCAACGGGGCGGGAAGGCGTAGAGCAGCCCCGGGCGCGGCGCGGCCGAGCCGGCCGAGCACTTCGCCGGCCGGCTCGTCGACCCGGACCGGGCCGACCAACATTGAGCCGCCGACCGAGGCGAGGCGCTGGTGGACACCAGGGCACTGCGGATCCGGTTCGAGCTGGGCCACCCGACCCGCCAGGGTCCGCATGTCGAGGTAGGCGCGGCGCCCAGCCAGAGGAGCCACGCCGTGAAGCCGGGCCACGACCTGTTCGGCCTGCAGGGCTCCGAGGACCGCGGCAGCGTTCTGTATGGCGGGCACCACACGGGCGACCTGGGCGTTGACCGCATACGCCGTACAGGAGAAGGCGCCGCGCACCTCGGGGTTGATGCACCGGTAGCAGGCCGCCCCGGCGCGGGCCTCGAACACGCCGAGATTGAGGGCCTGTCCCTCGAAGCCCGCCTCGACCAGGGGCCGGCCGACGATCCTGCAGCGCTCGGCCAGGTAGGCACGGGCCGCCGGGTTGTCGACAGCCGAACACACCACGTCGGCCCAGACCATGGCCGCGTCGCCGATCTCTTGCACCATGGCCCGCCGCCACCACACCACCGGCACCCGCGCCGTCATGATCTGGGCCAGGCGGTGGGCGACGTTCACCGCCTTGGCGAGCCCCCGAGCCGCCTGCTCCGCTCGATTGGGGTACAGCGGTGACCTCGTGGCGTTGTGCGGCTCGAAGTCGTCGTCGTCCACCACGGCCAACCCGCCGACCCCCGACAGCGCCAGGTCCTGGGCCAGGTTCTGGCCGAGGGCGCCCACGCCGACGATGAGCACCTTTGCGTTGGCGAGCAGGTCAGGGTCATAGCCGGCGAGCCTCGCCCTGGAGTGGAGGTCGTCGCCGTCGGGCCGATCGGCGGCGGCAGGTGTCACGACTGCTCCTTCCCGCCGTGCTCGTGGCACCGGCAGGTCTCGCTGAGTGCGCCGGTCAGGAAGCACCGGGCACCGGGCTTTCGGTCGCGACCGCGGGGCGTGAAGCGGTCAGGGTCCGACTCATGGCGTGACCGGGCCGGGCGCCGCCAGCTCATGGACGGGCCCACGGCCTTGAACAGAAGATCCTCGATCTGGTCGCTCATCGGAGGACCGCCGCCCCTGCCGGCGCGCCGACGCCAGTACTGCCAGATCGTGTGCCCGCCCCACCACGCCAGCAGAACTCCGATGACAAAGATAGCGACATCGCCGGCCCCTGTCACCGGCCGGCGTCGGGGGCGGCGGTGCCGGCCCCGACCAGTGGATCCGGCACCTCGACGGACCTTTTCCCGGCCGACCGGCTGCCGGCCGGCGTCGCGATCACCAGGGCTACCGCGTGCGGGCCGGGCGCATCGAAGTCATGCTCGACAGTGGGACCGTCGGCCACCGCGCCGTCGTCGAAGCGCCAGTGCCAGCCGGTGATACCCCGCCCGATCGGTCCTGAGCACCGCACCGTGAGATCCGCTGGCGTCGCGCAATCCCAATCGGTCCGACGGCCCAAGGCCCCGGTGTCGACCGACCCCGGAGCCGGCGCGTCACCCGGCCCCGCCCACACCGTCAGGACGACCGCCACTAGCACGGCGACGACCAGCCCGCACGACAAGATGGCAGCCAGCCACCAGGCCGGCACAGGGGCGGCGTCGGGCGGCGTCGGCGCCGAGCTCGGACCCGCGACCGAAGAGCGTCGTACAGGTGGGACCGGCGGCGGCGGCAGCTCGGCGCGGGCCCGCCACGGCTCGAGAGCGGGGGGGAGGAGGACCGCCGGCACGGGCACGGCCGGATCGCGCCGCACGGCCGTGGCCGGCGCTGGGACCTCGACCGCTTCCGCCGGTGGGGCGGCCGGCGGCCGGGCCGCCACCAGCCGTCGAGCCGCGGGCCCCCGGTAGGCGCGCAGCGCCTCGCCGCCGGCCATGAAGGCCAGCAGGCCGACGTGGTTGCTCGATGGCCACGTCGCCATCTCGGCCCGGTCGGTCGAGGAATAGTCGCTGGGCCGGCAGTGCGAGTGCCACCACCCAACGATGTCGGCGGCGGGGTCGGCCCGCCCCGCCTCGGCTCTGAGCCCCGCCATCTCCGACCCGGAGAGCCGGACGTGGCCTGGCCCCGAGGCCAGCAGGCGCGCCCGGACGGCACCGACCACGACGGTGTAGGGACCGTGGTCGTCGAGGTAGGACCGACCCGAGAGCAGGCCGAAGGCCTCGTTCGGCACCGCGGCCCGAGTGGCACGCCGGATGTCGCCCGCCGCCTTGTCGGTGACGAGCAGCTCGAACCCGTCGCCGTCGGGACCGAAGGTCAAGCTCCCAGGGGCGACGACCGATCGCGGCCGGAACACAAGGTCCGACCGCCGTCCGACCGGTGTGAACATCTCGGGCTCGGTCATGGGTGGATCCTCCTGGCCGGAGTGAAGAGCCCCAGGCCATCGGCATCGCGGCCGCCGCCCCTGCGGGGGGTGAACAGGTCCTCGGGCGCCAAGAGGCCGTGGGTGAGTTGGAGCGGGAGGCTGGGATAGACGAGGTCCGGGTCGAGCGCTCCCTGGCCGTAGACCTCGGCGTGGTAAGCGACGGCGGCGGGATTCCAGCCGACGTACCCACCGCCCCGCGCGATTTCGTCCCAGTTCAAGAGTCGGGCGATGTGGACGAGGAGGGACCCGAGCAGCATGTGCCCACGAGCCTCTCGCCAGATCTCGCCGATGCACACCGGGGCCCCCTTCTTGAAGTGCGGCGAGAACGGCACGTGCGAGGACTGCACCCAGGTCAACGGCTCAGCGATCGGGTAGCCGCGCACCGACAGGTCGATGCCGACCTCGGTTTCGGGAGCGAACTGGCCGGGGCCGACGAGGGTCGGCACCGAGAACAGGACCCGGTACTTGGTGGCCCGGTGTCCCTCGGTTTCGTCCTCGACGGGGTTCCGGCGGGCCGCCAGGTCCGCGGTCGAGGCGAAGGCCTGGAGGTCGAACACGCGGCCCACCATCCGGCTCGCCACCTCGTAGTCGAAGGCCAGCCGGGTCCGCAGCTCCGCGGGCGACAGCATCAGGCGCCCTGGCCGATCTGTTGGACCTCCATGTGGTCACCATCGACGACGCCGCCCTCGGTCATCGAGGTATTGGGCGTGAGCTGTCGCCCCGTGCGGGCCAGCACCAACGCGTAGGGCCGTCCCTCGGGCGCCGGGACGAGGAATGGGCCGCTGTCCTCCCGCTGCAGACCGGCCAGCACCGTGCGGGCCGGGCAGGCCGGCGACACATCGGCTTCGAAGGTCTCCGACGTGCGGGGGTGGGAAACCACGATGCGGATCTGGTTGTCCATGGAGGTGTTCCTTTCGGTTCTCGGCCCTGTCACCCGGGGACTGACGGACGCCGCCAGAAATCTCAAAAACATTCGGGTGCGGCTCCCTGAGAGGGACGTCAAGCGGCTGTTGGGATGATCCCGTCCGCGTAGCGGGATTCGTGTACGCGGTGGCGTTCTTGTTCCAGGTGGAAGCTGAAGTAGTCCTCGAAGTCGCCGTTGGAACGCAGTGCCCGAAGCTTTAGGACGGCCTCGGCTCCGTCCAGCCCCCACCTGGCGCCGGTCCGGTCAAGTCTTTTCAGCAGTGGTGGCTCCACGGGGAAGAGAGGCGACGGCTGGAACGCCCCGGGCGTGCTGGGCTTTTGACGTCTCGCCACCGACGGATGAGCGTCGGATACATCTGTATTCCACGTCGCGACTCGGGCCACGCCCAGCGGCGGTGATCACCTCTCGGTAGCACGACCGATGGGCCTGCCGCACAGGTGCTCGCAGGTGAGGGCGAGTTCTGCAGCGTCGCCGACATCGATGGCGATCACGTCCTCGTCGAGAATCTGGTGGATGAGCTCGGCCGTCATCGCCCGAGTCCCCTCCCATGCGGACGTGCCGGGCTGGCAGCGGTGGGCATCACGGGCCCGATAGCCCTCGCCGTCGCCGGCGAGGGGATGTTCGAGTTGGGTGAACGGCGAGGCCTCGGTGGAGTCCGTCGTGAGATCGGGATGTGGCTCGTCACCGTCATGGCTCCTGTTGGGTGGCCTGTCCGCTGGGTCGGCCACGGGGATCGTGGGACTGGGGCCGATTGGCCTGTTGCATGAGCTCGCGGTTGATGGTGCGCGCGGCCTCGAGCTCCTCGGTCCGGTGGCGTAGGTCCTCTCGGGCCTCGAAGAGCTGTTGGTCGAGCTCTGCGACCCGACGGGCAAGCTGCTGATCGCCAAGCTCTGCAACGACACTGTCGGGCAGGAGCTCGTCAGCGACGAGACGGGCGCCCTCGGCCTTGGAGAGCCGGTTCTCGAGAGCTCGGGTCTGCTTGGTGAGCCGGTGGTTCTGGGCCCGGGAGTTCTCCAGCTCGGCGCGCAGTGATGCCCCGGTCACTCGGGCCGAGGAGGTGATGTCGTTGGCCTGCCGGTTGGTCGCCTGGGCGGCTCTGAGCTCGATGCCGGCCTTGAGGTCGGGATGGTCGTAGATGAACTTGCGTCCGACTCCGGCTGCTCGGGCGATGCCGGCGATGGTGGGATGCCGGCCGGCCTCGAGCTGGGCGTCGGCTGCCGCGAGCACGAGACGGCGTTTGCGCTCGCTGTCGATCCTGCGGGCATGTCGCATCGGCTCGGCCCTGTCAGTCGCCATCGGCGGCTCGTCGATCACGCTCGAGGTTGGGGAACAGTCTCGCCGATGGCTGGCCGATGACGCCCCGGAACCGCACCGGCACCGAGGTGTCGAGCTGGGCCCTGACCCGCCGCAGCACGATGACGGCCTCTTCGACCTCTGCTCGTTCGTCCTCGGCGAGGTTGGCGACGAGCTCCTCGCAGCGCCCGATGATCCGCCGCAACGAAGTGATCTCCTCGGCCGAGGGCACCGCCGAGTTGCGTGCCCACTCCTCGAGTTCGGGCACGGCTGCTCGCAGGCGCTCGTGGTCGGCAAGCAGGCGGGCGAGATGGGCGCGGAGCTCGGGCAAGAAACTTGGATCGCTGCGGAAGTAGGTGCAGCCGAAGCACTGATGACGGAACGGACACGCCTGGCCGTGTGCCTTGACGTTGGTCGGCTCGGTGCAGATGCCGAAGGGGACGGCGACCTGGCCGATGGCGTCACGGGTCGCTTCGGTGTCGAGCAGCCGCTCGACGACCGGCCGGGTGCGCTTGGCGCCGCGGTCCATCTGTAGCGCGGCGAGCGTGTCGACCGCCTTGCGCTTGCGCTTCTCGGTGACGCGGAAGTACACCTGGGTCGTGGTCAAGCGCGTGTGGCCCATGAGCTCGGCCAGCACCTCGATCGGCGTGCCCGAATCGGCGTGGCGTTGAGCGAAGCTGTGCCGGAAGGAGTAGGGGACGATGCCGGAGCGGTCGTAGGGCTCGCCGCCCGGACCGGACAGCGCGGGCAGGTCATCGACCCACTCGCGAAAGCGGGCATCGAATCCCGACACGGTGCAGGCCTTCATGCCCCGGGGGTTCATCAGCACCGCAGGGAACAGGGCGAGTGCTGAGGCCGGGGTGTCGGGGTGCCGGGCCCGCACCCGGGCCTGCTGTTCCCGGATGATCCCGGCCGTCTCCTCGTCGACGGGGAGGCGGTACCCGCGGACGGCCACCTTGGGCATGTCGTGGATGAGCACGGGAGCGGCCCGGAGCCCGCCCGCCTCGTCGAGGACCTCGTCGAAGGCGAGGCAGTCATAGCGCAGGCCGCACAGCTCGCCGGTGCGCCGGCCGACTCGGGCCTCGAGTTCGACCATGGCACGCGTGTCGGCGCCGCGCATGGCCTCCAGTCGACCCAGAGCGTCGGGATCGAGGAGCTGGTCGATGACCGTCTGAGGCAGCGCCCGGCCCGGCTCGTCGAGCGAGACGCTCTTGAGCCGGTCACCGCGGCGGAGCACGACCTCCTCGGGTAGCCCGGCCAATGGGCGCCCGGGCCGGCTGAGGCCCATGGCTCGCGACTCGCCCAGGAACTGGCTGACGTGGGCGAGCCGACTGCGACGAGTGAAGGGCGACAGGAGGCCTTGGGCCTCGAGGTGGGACAGGTCGTTGGCAAAGGCCGCCAGATCGGCCCGGGACAGCACCTGGGCGTCGGTGCCGTCGTCGGAGCGGTTGCGACGCAAGGACTCCGAAAGCGCCCGCAGCGCCTGCAGCGTCGCCTGCATGACCCGTGGGGTCTCCACCGTGTCGATGCGCCCCGCCGCCCAGGCCTTGGCCGTCTCCCTCAGCCAGCCCTGGGTGATCGAACCGAAGCGCAACAGCCCCGGGACGTGGCCGAAGACCCGGAGATCCCAGTCGTCCTTGGCCACCTCCCTGGCAGGCGTCGCCAGCGCCAAGGTCACCTGGTCGGCGGTGAAGATGAGGAAGCGATGGATCTGGGTGGCGGGGGTGATCAGGCCCATCGACAACTCGCGGACCGAGGCGGCGCCCTGGGCGCGCACGATGTTCACCGCGGTTTGGACATCGGTGGTCCTCGTGCGCCGCCCGATCTCAGCAGCGCGCTGGAGGCCGTAGAGCACTTCGAGCTTTGGACGCTCGGCCAAACCAGCCAGCACCACGACCCGGCAGTCACGGTCGACAGAGCCCTGCCGGGCGCACCAGCTGCGGAACGGGGGCCCCGTCGGCCGGCCGGTCGAGCGCCACTTCGTGTGGTGCGGCTCGCACAGCGTCGGCCGTGCCCGCCATGCGAATCGGCTGCACGTCGCCACCATGCATCTCCCGAAGCTCGGTCGGGGAGACGCCGGGGGGAACTCGGCATCGCCGAGCACGTACTCCTCGGGGCTCTGGCCCCGCTTGGCCATTGCCTTCTCGCATCCGTCGCACAGACCGTGGGCACGCACCGGCCGCTCATGCCCGGGAGTGCGGCACACCCGGCACAAGGCGGCGCCCCGGCGCTGGAGGACCCGATCGGGCACCGTCTCACAGAATCGCTCGAAGTCGGCCCCGGGCGCGGCGTCGTGCCAGAGCTGAGTGCACCGCCAGCACAGCCCTAAGCTGGTGGGGGCCACCTGGTCACAGGAGGCCGCCTTGCACTCCGTGAAGCCGAGGACGGGGTCATCGGCGTGGGGAGCGAAGACCTCGGCGTCGGGGTCAAAACCCAGGCGGCCGAGGCCAGCCCAGTCGATCAAGCGACGCAGCTCATCCTCCGGCGCGGACGCCTCGCCAGCGCGAGAGGCCTGCTCGGCGTTGGCATTGCTCATCGGTCACCGCCTTCCTGACGTTGATCACGGCGCTTCGCGCTGACCTGCTCCACCGCCTCGACCGCCTTGCGCATCCGGGCCGGGCTCGGATGCACATACACCTGGGCCGAGGTGATCGAGGCATGGCCGAGCAGTTGCTGGACGACTTCGATCCCGACTCCGGCCTCGGCCATCTCCGTCCCCGTCGAGTGCCTCATCATGTGGGGGCGAATCGCTCGGCCAAGCCCCGCCCGCCGCGACAGGCCTCGGAGCCCTTGACGGACCGCCGACGCGGTCATCGGCGCCCCCAGCGGGGCGTGGAACAGGTTGACGAACACGAAGTCGCAGCTGTCAGCCGGGGCACAAGCGAGCCGTTCGGCGGTGTAGCGGTCGTAGTAGGCGAGCACCCACGCGCCGACCGGCACCGAGCGGTCGTTGCGCGACTTGGCCGACGCCCGGTTCACGTTGTTGTCCCGGCGCACGACGTGCAGGTGCGGCCCCGGCTCCGAACAGCCGAGCGAGGTCGACGAGCCCGTGAAGTGCACGTCGGCTCGCCGAAGGCCGAGGAGCTCGCCGATCCTCAGGCCACCGAACCACAACAGCACCAGCATGAACCGGTCTCTCCACGATGTCGCGGCCTCGAGCAGCGCCTCCCACTCCGTCTGCAACGCCGCCTCGGGACGAGCAGGCCGCACGGTCCGCAGCCGGTGGCGGGGCCGGGCCCGGTAACGGAGCCCTCCGCCCTCGGGTCGAAGCTCAGCGGGCAGGAACCGGTCGTCGGCCACCTCGTAAATGGCCGCCAGCACGGAGGCGTCCACCGCCCCATCAGCCACTGCGTGCTTGAAGAACTCCCGCACCACCACGAGCACGTGGTTGATGCGGGCAGCGCCCGGCGCACGACCACGACCGGCGCCAGGGCGCTGCGTCGGCGTGCTGCGCAACAACAGCACGAAGCGGCTCAGATCGCGGGCGCCGTCCTCCAGGCTTCGTCCCGTCTCGGCGCACCAGCCGAGGAACCTGGCGA
>JBOGIF010000013.1:0-2603 GCA_050742415.1 Acidimicrobiales bacterium
GAGCTGGACGGTGCCGATGGACTTCCGGTCGTCTACTTGCCGGGGGTGTCACGTGACGAGGTGCGGTCGGTGGCGTCGGGTGACCAGACGCTTGCTCCGCTAGCCGCCTTGCAGCCTACGTTCCGCACGTCGGTTGACCGCTTCAGCGTGATTTTCGGGGTGACTGGGGAGCCGTGCTGTAGGCGCTCCTGGGGACCTTGAGAAGGCTGAGGAGCTGCTTCTGGAGAGGGTCGAGGGCGGGCTCGACCTCCACGAGCGCCACGCCGTCGTGGAGGACGGTGGTGTGGGCCAGCGTGTCGAGCAGCTCGAAGACCCGTGCCGCCGTCGGCGCCTTGCAGGCTCGGTCCTCGTAGTAGAGCGGGAGGCTGTCGACCCCCTTGGCGGCCATGGCCCGGCGGAGCTCCCGTTCGACCAGGGCGTGCACCAAGAGCGCCACGTACAAGCAGAAGCCGAGGGCGTCGATGCGGGTGTCGCTCTTGAGCATCAGCGGTGCGGCCTCGATCACGCCCTTGTAGGTGGCGTGGCGCCGTTCGAGGTGCGGCTGGTTCTTGTACATGCGCAGCAGCTCGGCCGCGGCGGCGTCGTGGTTGGTGATGAACGGGAAGCACCCGTCTGCGGCGGCATCGGCGGCGACGGCGTCGGCGTCGGTGGATGCCTCGACGCTGAACTGGTGGCGTTCGATGCGCCGGTAGACGGTGTCGGGCCCGGGGCGGCCACGCTTGAGCTGGCGGTGCTGGTGTTCGACGGTGTCGGTCACCCGGGCGCGCACCCAGCGGGCGGCGCCAGCGCCGGCCAGCGCGGCCGCTGCCGCCTCCTCGACCGCGGCCGCGGTCCGCAGCTTGCAGCGCGGTGACACGAGCTGGCGGGCCAGTTCGCCCACGGCGGTGCGGCCCCGCTCGATGCGGTCCAAGCGGGCGGCGGCGTCATCGGCGCGCTTGGTGGAGGAGCGAACCCACACGATGCGGTATCCGTCCGCCGAGCAGGTCGGAGCCTCGGCCGCCCAGTAGACCTCGGGTGGGTCGTCGCGCCGCTTTCCCGGGCGCCGGGAGATCTCCTCCCATGCGACGGCCCCGCTGGCGATCCAGGCCCGGCCGAGCTGGTCCTCCTTTCGGGTCCTGGGCAGCACGGTCAAGAAGCGGCCCCCTCGGGTCGCGATGTGCTCCAGGTTGTCCCGGGTGGCCAGCTTGCAGTCGGCGACGTAGACGAAGTCGCAGTGGCCGAGCATGGCCACCAGCTGGTCCCAGCTGTCGATGTGGGTGGTCGAGTCCTCGGTATTGCCGTCGGCCAGGCGGTGGGCGAGGGGGACGGCGCCGTCGGCGGAGACGGTCAGGATCTCCACCAGCTGCTTCAGCTCCGGGCGGTGGTCCTTGCTGTGGCCTCTGGCCGGCCGGGGCGGGCGGGCCCCGCCGCGGCTCTCCCCGGTGGCGGCGCGGTAGGTGCCGTAGAGGGTGATCGAGGTGGAGTCGTTGTGCAGCTCCGAGCAGTCGATCCCGTAGGCACCGATGGCCCGCAGGCCGAGGGCGGTGAGCAGGCTGGCCCGGTCGGCGGCGAAGAGCGACTCCAGGGCGCGACCGACCCGGTCGTCGTTCAGCGCGCCGGCGCGGTGGCCGGCCAGGCCGAGCAGGGCCGGGTCGTAGCGGGCCGCCCACGCACCCAGCCCGTAGAGGGGGCGCCGTCCCAGCGCCAGGTTGCGGACCAGCACCCCGATCACCCGGGCGGCGGCCAGCTCGCAGCGCCCGTCGGGCTCGGGCAGGTAGGAGGCCACCATCTCGTCGAAGCCCAGGCGCGCCAGCACCGCGTTGACCACCGGCAGTGCGCCGAGGGCCCGGGAGCGCAGCTCGACCTTGCCCGGCTCGACCCAGGTGCCACCGCTGCCGACCGTCGCCCTCATGGATCGACAGTATGCTACTGTTGATTCCGTGAGGGGTGGATCCCCTCGGGATCCCCCCAGGAGGCGACATGGCCGAACCGACCGCAGCCGACCGGCGGGACCACCACGCCATCGTGGGGCGCCTCGCCCAGCTCGGCTTCGCCCTGCCCGGCACGCTGCTGGAGCGGTCCCACGTCTGTCGCAAGGCGGGCTGCCGCTGCATGGCCGAGCCTGCCCGCCCGCACGGGCCGTTCCACCAGTGGACCCGCAAGATCGCCGGCAAGACCGTCACCCGGCGCCTCAGCGACGAGCAGGCGGCCCACTTCGGGCCGTGGTTCGACAACGCTCGCCAGGCCCGGGCGCTGCTCGCCGAGCTCGAGGCGCTCTCCTTGCGCATCGCGGAGCGCGACGGGGACTGGGCCTGACCCATGCTGATCCCGACCGACGCCGTCACCAGTCGACCCGGGGCCTGGGCACACCTGCAGGCCGCGCTCGCCCAACGCCGCGCCGTCGACGTGCGCTACCACGACCGCCAGCGCCTCATCTGCCCGCACGCCCTCGGCTGGAAGGACCGCCGAGCCATGGTCCTGGGCTACCAGGTCGGCGGTCAGACCAGCACCGGTGCCCTGGACCCGGATCCCCGCAAACGGTGGCGGTGCATGTTCGTCGACGAGATCGAGCTGGTGGTCACCGACCACAGCGCTGCGTGGCAGACCCCGGACAACTACAACCC
>JBOGIF010000014.1:0-1657 GCA_050742415.1 Acidimicrobiales bacterium
GTATTCAGGCCGCCATTGCACCCGTCCGCTCGAGTTCTCCCGCTCCAGTTGCTTGCTTGCGCCATGCCGCCCAACGGCAAAGCAACGAATCCAACAAGGAGAGCCACAATTCCGAAACTTCGACGGCGATTCATACCAACGCATATTGCCTCCTTCAACTTCACTCTGAAGGACCATCGCGCGAATGGCCAATTGTAACTAGGGGACCGCGAGGGAATAACTGACGCGATAGTGGCTGCGTAGGTACGCTGGCTGGGTGGAGCTGAGCGAAGCGGGGATGGCAGAGGTGTTCTCTCGCTTGCGGCCGTTGTTGGACGAGCGGCAGCGGCGGGCTTTGGCGGGGGTGACGGCCAGGGCGTTGGGTCGGGGTGGGGTGGCGCAGGTGGCGTCGGCGTCGGGCATGTCCCGCAAGACGGTGTCGTCGGCGGTGGCGGAGGCCGATGCTGGCTTGGAGCGGTCGGATCGGGTGCGGCGGCGGGGGGGTGGCCGCAAGAAGCTGGTCGACGTGGACCCGGGTCTGTTGGTGGCGTTGGACGAGATGGTGGAGCCGGAGAGTCGGGGGGACCCGATGTGCCGGCTGCGCTGGACCTGCAAGTCGACCCGGAACCTGGCCGATGAGCTCACGGCGCTGGGGCGGCCGGTGAGTTCGTGGACGGTGGCCCAGTTGCTCCACTACATGGAGTACAGCCTGCAGGCGAACGCCAAGGAACGAGAGGGCGCCCAGCACCCCGATCGGGACGGGCAGTTCCACCATCTCAACGATCAGGTGACGGCTCACCTGCGGCGGGGCTGGCCCGTGATCAGCGTTGACACCAAGAAGAAGGAAACGGTGGGGAACCTCAAGAACGCCGGGCAGGAGTGGCATCCCAGAGGGGAGCCGACCGAGGTCGACGTGCACGACTTCCCCGACCCTGCAGTGGGCAAGGCCATCCCCTACGGGGTGCTGGACCTGGCGGCCAACGAATGTCGGGTTCGTGGTCGTCGGTGATGACCACGACACGGCCGAGTTCGCGGTGGCCACCATCGCCCGCTGGTGGGACAAGGTCGGTGGGCCCACCTATCCGAAGGCTCGGCGCCTCCTCATCACTGCCGACGCCGGCGGGTCCAACGGCTACCGTGTCCGGGCCTGGAAGACGGGACTCGGAGCCCTCGCCGCCCGCACCGGAGTCACCATCACCGTGTGCCATTTCCCGCCCGGGACCAGCAAGTGGAACAAGATCGAGCACCGGCTCTTCTCGGCCATCACCATGAACTGGCGGGGACGGCCCCTCACCAGCCACGAGGTCGTCGTCGAACTCATCGCCGCCGCCACCACCCGCACCGGCCTCAAGGTCCGAGCCGAACGCGACGACTCCTACTACCCGACCGGCATCAAGATCACCGACGCCGAGCTCGCCGCCGTACCCCTCACCGGCCACCAGTTCCACCCCGAATGGAACTACACCATCGGACCCGGACCCCGGAAACCCACACCCGTAACTACGCGTACGTAGTTTCCTCGCGGACCCTAAGGTCCCACCCACCCAACGGGCCAAGCTGGGCATGGGCCGCACCTTCCAGCGCATGGAGCTCTTCGGCTCCATGACCGTGCAGGAGAACATCGCCCTTGCCGCCGAATCGCTCCACGTGGGCAGCGACCCGCTGACCCAGCTGGGGG
>JBOGIF010000015.1:0-20453 GCA_050742415.1 Acidimicrobiales bacterium
TGATAATCGGCGCGGTCTGGTGGGTCTATGGGATTGGCCCCAAGGGCCCGGACCCCACCTGGAAGCCCCAGCTCGTAGCGACAGGGAACCTTGGCGGTCCGGTCACCGAGTCGAACGCCGGTGGCGAGGCGCTGGAGGGCTTCCCGAAGGGTTGGGAGAAGCTCGAGCTCACCGACCCCGAGGTGGCCGACGCCCAACCGGTGGCCGACCTGGACCTCACCGGCGGCGAGGGCGGGACCAAGCTCTTCTCCAGCCCCACCGAGTACCTGCCGGTCGCCGCCTACGCCAAGGGCGGCGAGGACTACGGGCCCTTCGGCCTCAAGGCTCGTCCATTCGACCTGTTCCACAAGCCCCACTTCCTGGTGATCCAGGTCCAGCCGGTGGCGGAGCAGGAAGCTGTTGCGGGCCAGGCGCCCCCCAAGCCGAAGGTTGACCCGGCGGCCGAGCCGGTTGCCGTCGTCATGTTGCGCGACCTCGGTAAGAAGCGCCTACACCCCGGGGTGTTCACGATCGCGTCCCTTCTGGTCTTCGGGCTGCTCGTGAACCAACTGCACGTGCGCGACAAAGAGGCAATGGCGAAGCGATCCTGACCCGCGGCTAGGGTGGCGCCGGCTCGATGGCCCAGTACCTGCCGCTTCTCGTGATGCTCGTCCTGGCGACCCTGTTCGCCGGAGGCTCGTTCCTTGCCTCGAGGCTCCTCGGCCCCAGCCGTCCGACGGTGGCGAAGTCGGCGCCCTACGAGTGCGGGATCGTGCCCGGCCGGCAGGCGCCCGAGCGGTTCCCGGTGCGCTTCTACCTGGTGGCGATGATCTTCGTCATCTTCGACGTCGAGATCATCTTCCTCTACCCCTGGGCCGTCGTGCACCGCCAGCTCGGCGTGTTCGGGCTGGTCGAGGTCGTGGTCTTTGCCCTCGCCGTGTTCGTCTCCTTCGTGTACCTGGTCGGCCACGGCGCCCTCGAGTGGGGCCCCGCCCGCCACGTGAACCCCCTTACGTCTACGACGGTCGCGTCGACGCGTACGAGCGATTCGACAGTGCGGCGGGTCGGGAACGAGGGCCGCGCCCCCGTGGAAGCGGCTTAGGGAGATCGGCCGTGGGCCTCGAGGACCTCAACCACAACTTCCTCACCGGACGGATCGAGGATGTCGTCAAGTGGGCGCGCCGCAACAGCGTGTGGCCAGCCACCTTCGGCCTGGCCTGCTGCGCCATCGAGATGATGTCCACCGGTGCCGCCCATTTCGACCTGGCCCGGTTCGGCATGGAGGTGTTCCGGGCATCCCCGCGCCAAGCCGACCTCATGATCGTCGCCGGTCGCGTTTCACAGAAGATGGCGCCGGTGCTGCGCCAGGTCTACGACCAGATGGTCGAGCCCAAGTGGGTCATCTCGATGGGCGTCTGTGCCTCGAGCGGCGGGATGTTCAACAACTACGCCATCGTCCAGGGAGTCGACCAGGTGGTCCCCGTCGACGTGTACGCACCCGGGTGCCCGCCGGGCCCGGAGACGCTGATGCACAGCATCCTGACCCTCCACGAGCTCATCCGCACCGGGGAGGTGACCCGACGCCGCGCTGAGACGCGCCGAGGGGCCGGGCTGCACGTCGACCGTCCCGTCGCCGTCGGCACTCCCCGGTAGCGAGAACCGTGGCCGACCTTGAAACCCCGGCGCCCGACGCCACCGACGCCGGAGCCGGCGAGCCCGAGGCGGCCACTCTGCACGGCGCCCCGGTCACCACATCTCGCGGCCAGGTGGTGGCCCACCCCGATCGCGACACCTACCTGTCTGTTTCCCGGGCTCTCTACGACGACGGGTACACCATGTGCGCCGACCTGTGCGGGGTCGACTACCTCGTGGCCGAGGGGCGGGTCCTGCCGCCGGGTGTGCAACCCGAGCGCTTCGAGGTGGTCGTGAACCTCCGGGAGCCCGTCGGGGCGCTTCGGGTGCGCCTGCGGGTGCAGGTACCGGCCGAGGACCCGCAGGTCTCATCGCTCTTTGAGCTCCACCCCGGCACCGAAGCCATGGAGCGAGAGGCCTACGACATGTTTGGCATAGTGTTCCTCGGCCATCCCGACCTGTCACGAATCTTGATGCCCGACGACTGGGAGGGCCACCCGCTTCGCAAGGACTACGGCATCGGCCGGGTACCGGTCCAGTTCAAGGGGGCACCCCAGCCACGATGACCGAGGCCATCGTCGTCGAGGGACCTCCTGTGGAGGTAGGTAGCCCGGTGGGGGTGAAGGCACTGCGCGACCCCGACGCGGTGCTGCGCCTGCCCCACCTCCCGGAGGACGTGGAGAGCGTCCCTACCGACGACGACACCATGATCATCAACATGGGCCCTCAGCACCCCAGCACCCATGGAGTGCTGCGGCTGATGCTCGAGCTGCAGGGCGAGACGGTGCTCCGGGCCAAGCCGGTGATCGGCTACCTCCACACCGGCATGGAGAAGACCGGTGAGGACCTCACCTACGTCCAGGGCCCGACGAACGTCACCCGCATGGACTACCTCGCCCCGCTCTTCAACGAGCTGGTCTTCTCCATGGCCGTGGAGAAGCTGCTGGAGCTCGAGGTGCCGCCCCGGGCCACGTGGATACGCATGCTCATGACCGAGCTGAACCGGATCGCGTCGCATTCCATCTGGTTGGCGACCAACGGGATGGACCTCGGGGCCATCTCGATGATGATCTACGGGATCCGCGAGCGCGAGATGGTGCTGGCGTTCTTCGAGAAGGTCACGGGCCTGCGGATGAACCACAACTACATCCGGCCGGGAGGCGTCGCTGCCGACCTACCCGACGGCTGGCGGGAGGACGTCGGAGGGATCCTCGCCGCCTACCCGGCCCGGCTGGCCGAGTACGACACCCTGCTTACCGGCCAGCCCATCTGGCGGGAGCGCACCGAGGGGGTCGGGATCATCACCGCCGACGAATGCGTGGCCCTGGGGATCACCGGCCCGGTGCTCCGCTCCACCGGCGTGGCCTCCGACCTACGACGCGACGCCCCCTACCTCACCTACGACCAAGTGGAGTTCGACGTGATCGTCGGCTCCTACGGGGACAGCTTCGACCGCTACGCCATCCGGCTGAACGAGATCCGTGAGTCCCTCGGCATCGTCCGCCAGATCCTCGACAAGATGCCCGCCGGCGACTACCGGTCGCAGGACAAGAAGGTGACTCCACCGCCTCGCGCCCGCATCGACGAGTCGATGGAGGCGCTCATCCACCACTTCAAGATCTTCACGGAGGGCTTCAAGGTGCCCGAGGGCGAGGTCTACGTGGCCGTCGAGTCGCCGCGGGGGGAGCTCGGCTGCTACCTCGTGGCCGACGGAGGTCCCAAGCCGTACCGGCTCCACATCCGTGGCCCGTCGTTCGTGAACCTCCAGGCCCTCCCGCACATGATGCGCGGCGGGCTGATCGCGGATGGGGTGGCCGTCATCAGCACCCTCGACCCCGTCATGGGCGAGGTGGACCGCTAGCCGTGGCCCGCCTGTCCGCCGACAACGTCCGGCGCGCCCGGGACATCATCGCCGTGTACCCCCGGGCCCGCTCGGCGCTCATACCCATTCTCCACATCGCCCAGGAGCAGGACGGCTGGCTCACGCCCGACGCCATGGCGCACGTCGGCGAGCTCCTGGACCTCGATCCCGCCGAGGTCTACGGCACGGCGAGCTTCTACGACATGTTCTTCACCCACCCGGTGGGGCGGTATCTGGTCTCGGTGTGCACCAACCTGGCCTGCCTGCTCAACGGTGCGGGCGAGCTGCTGGAGCACGCCGAGCGCCGCCTGGGCGTGGCCGCCGGGGGGACGACCGAGGATCACCAGTTCACGCTGGAAGAGGTCGAGTGCATCGCCTTCTGCGGCGCTGCGCCCTGCCTGGCCGTCAACTGGCGCTTCTTCGGGAACGTGAGCGCGGAGGACTTCGACCGCCTGGTCGACGACCTGGCCGCCGGCCGCCTGGCCGACGACGTGCCGCCCCACGGCACGCTCTCGCGCGTGCGCCGCGACGTTGGCGGGACCATGGTGGGCGACAGGGTCGGGGGGGAGCTCGCGTGACCGTCACGTCCGCGGCCCCCATCGTCACCCGCCGGGTGGGTTCCCCCGAGTCGTGGACGCTGCGTTCCTATCTGGCCAGCGGCGGTTACGAGGGGCTGCGTCAAGCGCTCGCCATGGAGCCGGCCGCGGTCACGGCCGATGTTCTGGCCTCCAACCTGCTCGGCCGCGGGGGCGCCGGCTTCGAGGCCGGCAAGAAGTGGTCGATGCTACGCAAGGCCGACCCCGTCTACCTGGTCATCAACGGCGACGAGAGCGAGCCCTGCACCTTCAAGGACCACATGCTGATCGAGGCCGACCCCCACCAGATCGTCGAGGGCACAATCATCTGCGCCTACGCGGTGGGCGCGGCGCAGGCGTTCATCTTCGTCCGCGGCGAGTTCGCCCTCGGCATCGAGCGGCTCACCGCAGCCATCAACGAGGCCTACGCCCACGGAGCCCTCGGCCGCGACATATTCGGGTCGGGTTTCTCCCTCGACGTGGTGGCCCACCCCGGCGCCGGTGCTTACATCTGCGGCGAGGAGACGGCGCTGCTCGAGAGCCTGGAGGGCAAGCGGGGCTACCCGCGCGACAAGCCCCCCTACTTCCCGGCCGTGATCGGCCTCTATGGGGCCCCGACCGTCGTCAACAACGTGGAGACGGTCTCCAACCTGCCCTGGATCGTGCAGAACGGGGGGGTGGCGTTCGCCGCCCTCGGCCTAGGCCGATCCACCGGCACGCGGATCTTCTCGTTGTCGGGCCACGTGAACCGCCCGGCCAACTACGAGATCGAGATGGCGAAGACCACGTTCTCCGATCTCATCTACGACGAGCGTCTGGGTGGCGGGATCCCGGGCGGACGCCAGCTCAAGGCGTTCATCCCCGGCGGCGCCTCGGCACCGTGGTTCTCGCCCGACCAGGTCGACATGGCGCTCGACCAGGACGCGGTGGGCAAGGCCGGCTCCATGCTCGGCTCGGGCTCGGTGGTCGTGATGGACGAGACGACCTGCATGGTACGGGCGGCGTGGCGCATCACCCGGTTCTTCCACCGTGAGTCGTGCGGGCAGTGCACGCCGTGCCGCGAAGGCGGCGGCTGGCTGGACAAGATCATGCGCCGGATCGAGATGGGCGGCGGCCGGGAGTCCGACCTCGACCTGCTGCTCGACGTCTGCGACAACATCGCCCCCGGTCTGGGATGGCCGCCGCAGAAGACCACCATCTGCGTTCTCGGGCCGTCGATCCCGTCGTCGATAACGTCCGCCATCCGTATGTTCCGCGACGAGTTCCTCGTGCACATCAAAGAGGGCGGGTGCCCCTTTGGCTGACGCCGTGGCCGAGACGTCGGCCGAGCCGCCCGCCGAGTACCTGACGATCACCGTCGACGGCGTCGAGATGGGCGCCCGGCCCGGTGAGATGGTGATCGCCGCCGCCGAGCGGGGCGGTGCCTACATCCCCCGCTTCTGCTACCACCCGCGGATGAAGCCGGTGGGCATGTGCCGGATGTGCCTGGTGGAGATCAAGGGCCCGCGCGGCTTCGCCCTGCTGCCCGCCTGCTACGTGCCCGTCGCCGACGGCCAGGAGGTGGTTACCACCTCGCTCAAGGTGAAGAAGGCGCAGGACGGGGTGCTCGAGTTCCTTCTGATCAACCATCCGCTCGACTGCCCCGTCTGCGACCGCGGCGGCGAGTGCCCGCTCCAGGACCAGACCTTCGCCTTCGGGCCGGGCGAGAGCCGGTTCGTGGAGGAGAAGCGCCATTGGGAGAAGCCCATCCCGGTGAACCCGCTCGTGGCGCTCGACCGCGAGCGCTGCATCCAGTGCGCCCGCTGCACGCGGTTCGCCGACGAGGTGGCCGGCGACCCGATGATCGACTTCGTCGGCCGCTCCGACGAGACCGAGGTCAACACCTTCCCCGACCGGCCGTTCGTCTCCAACTTCAGCGCCAACATCGTGCAGATCTGCCCGGTGGGCGCGCTCACGGCCACGCCCTACCGGTTCCGGGCTCGGCCCTGGGACCTGGAAACGGTCGAGTCCACGTGCACGGCGTGCTCCGTCGGCTGCCGGATCGCCCTGCAATCGTCCGCCGACCGGGTCATCCGCCACCTGGGCGTCGACAGCGAGCCGGTCAACCACGGCTGGTTGTGCGACAAGGGCAGGTTCTTCTACGAGGCGCTCGACTCGCCGCAGAGGATCACCGCGCCAATGGTGCGCAAGGGTGGAGAGCTGGTGGAGGTCTCCTGGCCCGAGGCGCTGGAGGCGGCGGCCACGGGCCTGCGGGCGGTGGCACCGGACGCCTTGGCTGTGCTCGGCGGCTCCCGGCTTCCGAACGAGGACGCCTACGCGTGGGCCCGGCTGGCCAAGGGAGTCGTCGGGACCGACAACGTCGACTGCCAGATGGGCGACGGCCTTCCCGCCGAGCTGGTGCTGGGGCTTCCATCCGCCACCATCGACGAAGCGTGCCGGGCGCCGGCCGTGCTCCTCCTGGCACCCGACCTCAAGGAGGAGCTGCCGGTCCTGTACCTGCGGCTGCGCTCGGCCGTGCTCGACGGAGGCGTTCCGCTCGTCGAGCTGACGCCTCAGGCCACGGGCCACACGCCCCACGCCACGGTCACCCTCCTACATCGCCCAGGGGAAGCGGCGTCGGTGGCGCAGGCCCTGGTGGCGGCCGACCCGCCGGCCGACGGCGCCGGGGGCGTGCCGGCCTCCGCCATCGAGAGGGCCCGCTCGGTCCTGGGCCACGAGGGTGTCGTTGTAGTGCTGGGCCGGCCGTCGATGGCCGAGGCCGCGACCGCCACCGTCGATGCCGCCGGGCTGCTGGCCTCCGGGCGCCCGGGCGTCCGCTTCCTTCCCGTCCTGCGGAGGGGCAACGTGCGGGGCGCGCTCGACATGGGCCTCGCTCCTGGGGTGCTCCCCGGCCGGGTGTCTCTCGCCGCCGGGCGCGACCGGTTCGCCGCGGCATGGGGAGCGGTGCCGGCCGAGCGTGGCCTGGATTCCGCCGGCATCCTCGAGGCTGCCGCCGCCGGGCGGGTACAGGCGCTCGTGCTGCTCGGGGCCGACCCGCTGGGCGACTTTCCGGACCGCGGCCTCGCCCGTCGGGCCCTCGAGGGCGCCGTCTTCACGCTCGCCGTCGACACCTTCCTCACCCCGTCGGTGGCAGGGGCCGACGTGGTTCTGCCCGCTGTCGGCTTCGGGGAGCGGATCGGGACCACCACCAACGTCGAGGGAAGGGTCAGCCGGCTGGGAAAGAAGGTCACCGCGCCCGGCACCGCTCGTCCGGACTGGATGATCGCCGCCGAACTGGCGGAGCGCCTCGGCGGCGACCTCGGCTTCTCGTCTCTCGACGATGTGGCCGCCGAGATTGCGCAGCTGGCTCCTTCCCACATCGGCCTGACGCCCGAGCTGCTCGGCCAGCCCACAGCCCGCGACGGCATCCTCGTTCCCCTCGACCGGGACGTGCCCGAACCGGTGGCCGAGCCGGCCCTGCTCCGGTACGAGCCGTCCGGCGCCACCCGACCCTCGCCGCCCGTGGACGCCTACTCCCTGCGCCTGGTCTCGGGCCGTGCCCTCTACGACGCCGGCCAGGTCGTGGTCCACTCGCCCTCGCTGGCAGCCCTTGTCGCCGGTCCGTCGCTGCGGGCGCACCCGTCCGATCTCGGGCGCCTCGGGATCGGAACCGGCACGAGCGTGCGCGTCAGCTCCTCGCGCGGCTCGCTCACGGCCCAGGTCGTTGCCGACCCGGGCGTGCTCCGAGGGTCGGCACTTCTGGCGTTCAACCAGCCGGGCGCCGGCGCCGCCGACCTCATCGACTCCTCACAGCCCGTCACCGAGGTCCGCATCGACACGGTGTCGGGTGCGGAGCCCGGAGGCGAGTAGTGGACCCGCTGTTCGACCGGGGGATCGACCTCGGCGTCGTCCTCATCGTGGCGGCCAAGGTCCTCGTGGTGTTCGTCTTCCTGCTCGTCTCCGTCCTGCTGATGATCTGGGGAGAGCGCAAGATCCTCTCCGACATGCAGAGCCGCATAGGGCCGAACCGGGCTGGGCCGTGGGGCATCCTCCAGACGATGGCCGACGGCATCAAGCTGTTCTTCAAGGAGGACATGCTCCCGGAGAAAGCCGACCGGCGGATCTTCCGGCTGGCGCCCTATCTCTCGGCCGTCCCGGCGTTCGTCACCTTCGCCATCGTGCCAGTCGGCGGCACGATCTCGATCGCGCATCACCGCACGTACCTCCAGCTCGCCGACCCGCCCGTGGGCATCCTGTTCCTGCTGGCGATGTCGTCAATCGCGGTTTACGGCATCATGCTGGCAGGGTGGTCGTCGGGCTCGAAGTACCCGCTGTTGGGATCGGTCCGGGCGTCGGCGCAGATGATCTCCTACGAGGCGGCTATGAGCCTGGCGGTGGCCACGACCGTCCTGGCCGCAGGATCGCTGTCCACCCACGACATCGTGGCTTCCCAGGCTGGAGGCGCCTGGCGGTGGAACATCCTTGCTCTCGGGTTCGTGCCCTTCGCAGTGTTCGTCATCGCCGCCACTGCCGAGATGAACCGGCCACCCTTCGACCTGGTCGAGGCCGAGCAGGAGTTGGTCGGGGGATTCCACACCGAGTACACGGCCATCCGCTTCGCGCTGTTCTTCCTGGCCGAGTTCATGAACACGATCACCATGTCGGCCATTGCCGTGACCCTGTTCCTCGGCGGCCCCGCCAGCCCGTTCCCGGCGGTGCTTCCGGAGATCCCGGTCGTCTGGTTCATGCTCAAGCTCGTCGCCTTCCTGTTCGTCTACATCTGGTTCCGCGCCACGCTGCCCCGATTGCGCTATGACCAGCTCATGGACCTTGGGTGGAAGCGCCTGATCCCGGTGTCGCTGTTCTGGCTGCTGTTGGTAGCCGCCCTGCGGATCGGCCGCGACCAGGGCTGGAACGGCGTAGTGGTCCTGGGTGGAGGGCTGGTCGTCTTCGCCCTCGGGTGGTTCGTGCTGAGCGCCGCTCTGCGGGTGGGAGCCGCGGCCGCGCTGGAGAGTAGGAGCTGATGGGCTACACGGGTGGGTTCAAGGTCACCTTCCGAGAGATGTTCAAGCCGGCGGTCACCAACGAGTATCCCGACGAGAAGCGCCCGAAGCCGGCCCGCTTCCACGGACGCCACGTCCTCAACCGCTACGAGGACGGGATGGAGAAATGCATCGGTTGCGAGCTCTGCGCCGGCGTCTGCCCGGCGCGCTGCATCTACGTGCGCGGGGCCGACAACCCGCCCGACGAGCCGGTGTCGCCCGGCGAGCGGTACGGGTTCGTGTACGAGATCAACTTCCTGCGTTGCATCCACTGCGACCTGTGCGTCGAGGCGTGCCCCACCGAGGCGATCACCGAGTCGAAGCTGTTCGAGTTCTCCTTCACCAATCGAGACGACGCCATCTACACCAAGAGCGAGCTGCTGGTCGACGACGACGGATTGCCCCAGAAGCTGCCGTGGGAGGACTGGCGGCCGGGGGATGAGCGCAACACCTCGGCTTGGGTGCGGGCCACCTCACCGTCGGGCGCGGCCGAGTTCGAGGGCAAGGTGGCGTGGTCGGGCGAGCTCGGGTTCGGCGTCCGCTCACCCGAGACGGGCCAGAGCCACGACGAGGCCATCGACGACAGCGCGGAGGCCGGCTGAGTGGACTGGGTGGTGTTCGTGGTTGCCGCCGCCGCCGTTCTCGTTGGCGCCCTGGGAGTGGTGTTCGCCTCCAACCCGGTGCACTCGGCGCTGATGCTCGTGCTGACCCTGTTCGGGATCGCCGTGCTGTTCGTGGCCCAGGGCGGCCACTTCCTGGCCGCCGTGCAGGTGATCGTCTACGCCGGCGCCATCGTCGTGCTCTTCCTGTTCGTCATCATGCTCCTCGGTGTCGACAGGTCCGAGAACCTCGCCACCGAGCCGCTGCGGGGCCAGCGACCGCTGGCGTTCCTCGCCGGGCTCGCCACGTTCGCCGGGGTGCTGTTGCTGGCGGGAGGCCGCTGGGTATCCGGCGCGCCGTCGGTCGCGGGGCCGTTGTCCGGCCCCGGCTCGAACGTGGAGAAGCTGGCCCGGGTGCTCTTCACCCGTTACCTGCTGGCCTTCGAGGCCACCTCGATACTTCTCGTCATCGCCGTGGTCGGAGCCGTGGTCCTCACCCGCCGGACCCACCAGGCCGAGCCCCGGGCCACCAGCAGAGAGCCCGAGACACCGGCCGTCGAGCTGACCGGGGCCGAAGGTTGAAGGTCCCCGGGTCCTGGTACCTGGCGTTGTCGGCCGCCCTGTTCAGTATCGGCGCGGTGGGGCTGCTGGTGCGCCGGAACGTGCTGGTCATGTTCATGTGCGTCGAGCTCATGCTAAACGCCGTCAACCTCACGTTCGTCACCTACGCCCGAATGCTGGACGACGTCGGGGGGCAGGCGCTCGTCTTCTTCGTCCTTGTCGTGGCCGCGGCCGAGGTGGTCGTGGGACTGGCGATCATCGTCTCGATATTCAGGAGGCGCGCCGACGCCACCGCCGACGACGTGTCCCTCCTGAGGGGCTAGGGCTCCACGTGGTCGAGGCCGTCTGGCTGATCCCCGCGCTGCCCCTTGCCGGCTTCCTGGTCCTGCTGGTCTGGGGCCGTCGCCTCGGCGATCCCAAGGCCGGCTACCTGGCCACGGCGATGATGGTCGCCGCCTTCGGCGTGACGCTCGTCGTGTTCGCCGGCCTCCTCGGCATGGACGCCGAGCACCGATCGACGACCTTGTCGCTGTTCACGTGGATCCCGTCGGGCGCGCTGCAGGTCGACTTCGGTTTCCTGGTCGACCCCCTCTCGGTGACGATGGCTCTGTTCGTCACCGGTGTCGGGGCCCTCATCCACGTCTACTCGATCGGCTACATGCACCGGGACGAGCGCTATCCGACGTTCTTCGTCTACCTCAACCTCTTCGCCTTCTCGATGCTCGTGCTGGTGCTGTCGAGCAGCTTCCTCGGCACCTTCCTCGGATGGGAGGGCGTGGGGGCGTGCTCCTACTTCCTCATCTCCTTCTGGTTCGAGCGCCCGACGGCGGCCACTGCCGGCAAGAAGGCGTTCGTCACCAACCGGGTGGGCGACTTCGGGTTCATGGTGGCGATGTTCCTGATCTTCGCCACCGTGGGCTCGCTCCAGTACACGACGGTGTTCGGCGACGCCGAGGGCCTTTCCAAGGGGACGGCAACGGCTATCGCCCTGCTGCTCTTCCTCGGCGCCGCCGGCAAGTCGGCCCAGCTACCGCTCTACGTGTGGCTTCCCGACGCCATGGAGGGTCCAACGCCCGTGTCAGCCCTCATCCACGCCGCCACCATGGTGACCGCCGGCGTGTTCCTGATGGTGAGGGTCAACCCCATCCTGGCCGTGGCGCCCGACGCCGCCACCGTCATCGCCGTCGTCGGCGTCCTCACCGCCCTTTTCGCGGCCACCATCGCTTGTGCCCAGAACGACATCAAGAAGGTGCTGGCGTACTCGACCATCTCCCAGCTCGGATACATGTTCCTCGCCGTCGGCTCCGGCGCCTACGCCGCCGCCGTCTTCCACATGGTGACCCACGCCTTCTTCAAAGCCCTCCTGTTCCTCGGCGCCGGATCGGTGATCCACGGCCTCCACGACTCCCAGGACATGAAACGGATGGGGGGCCTCCGCCGGTGGATGCCAGTGACCGCGGGCACCTTCATCGTCGGCTGGCTGGCCATCGCCGGCGTGCCGCCGTTCTCGGGCTTCTGGTCGAAGGACGACATCCTGCTGAACGCCTTCGAGAAGAGCCCGGTGCTCTGGTTTCTCGGGCTGGTGACGGCCCTGCTCACTGCCTACTACATGAGCCGCCAGGTCTTCCTCACCTTCTTCGGCGAAGAGCGCTGGCGGCGCTCGGAGGCCGAGAAGGAACCCGCCGAACGCCATGGCGCTCACGGCGACTTCAAGCCCCACGAGTCGCCGCCGACCATGACCTTCCCCCTCGTCTTCCTGGCCGTGCTCGCCGCCGTGGGTGGCTTGCTGAACCTGCCCTTCGGAAAGCTCACCTTCCTCGAGCACTGGCTCGAGCCCGTGTTCGGGGAGCGGCTCCACCACGTCACGTCGGCCGCCGGCACCAAGCTGGGTTTGCTGGCCGTGACGGTGGCCGCTGCCGCTGCCGGCATCGCCCTCGCGTACGCCATCTACCTCCGCCACAAGCTGCCGGAGAGCTCGGTGGAACCGGCGGTGCTGGCCCATGGGTGGTACGTGGACGACCTCTACCGGCACACGGTCGAAGAACCGGGCCGGGCGCTCGCCACGTTGAGTGCCGACGTCGACCAAAAGGTCATCGACGGAGCGGTCAACGGGGTGGGCGCCCTGGTGAAGGCCGGCGGTTCGCGCCTGCGTGCCGTGCAATCCGGTTACGTGCGCAACTACGCCCTGTCGATCGCCGCCGGTGCCGTGGGTGTGCTCGGCTGGGTGCTGGCCCGCCACGCCGGCTGATGGAGGCCTACCTGCTGACCACCCTCGTGGTCCTGCCCGCGGTGGGTGCCGGGTTCGTGGCGCTCATGCCCAAGGATCGCGATGCCCTTATCCGGGCCACCGGCTTCATCGTCTCGGTGGGCGTGCTCGGCTTCTGCCTGGCCCTGCTCGCCACTTTCGACAGCCGTGACGGCGGCTTCCAGCTGGTCACCGAGCGGCCGTGGATCGCCAGCTTCGGGATCTCGTGGAAGCTGGGTGTCGACGGGATATCGCTGTTCCTCGTCGTCCTCACTGGCGTCCTCTTCCCACTGGCCATCATCGGTCCCGAGGTCCATCACGACACCAAGGGCTACGTGGCGTGGATGCTGCTGCTGGAGTGCGGCTGCATCGGTGTGTTCCTGTCGCTCGACCTGTTCGTGTTCTTTCTCTTCTGGGAGCTCGTGCTGGTCCCGATGTACTTCCTGATCGCCGGTTGGGGCTACGACCGGCGGGTCTACGCCACGCTCAAGTTCTTCCTCTACACCATGGCCGGTTCGGCGCTGATGCTCGTCGGGATCGTCGCCCTCGCGTTCCTGCACAAGGAGGCCACCGGCGAGCTCACCTTCGACCTGCAGAAGCTGGGGGAGGGCCAGTACCTGGCTGAGACCACGGCGCGCTGGCTGTTCCTGGCGTTCGCCGCCTCGTTCGCCATCAAGGTGCCTCTCTTCCCCGTGCACACCTGGTTGCCGGACGCCCACACCGAGGCGCCCACGGGTGGTTCGGTGATCCTGGCCGGCATCATGCTGAAGCTCGGCACCTACGGGTTCGTGCGATTCGGGCTGTACCTGTTCCCGCAGGCCGCCGTCGACCTCGCACCTTTCTTCCTCACCGTAGGGGTGATCGGGATCATCTACGGAGCCCTTGTCGCCACCATGCAGCGCGACCTCAAGCGGTTGGTGGCGTACTCGTCGGTGGCGCACCTGGGCTTCATCGTCGTCGGCATCTTCGGGCTCAGCACCCAGGGCCTTCAGGGCGGGGTCCTGCAGATGGTCAACCACGGGCTGTCCACCGGGGCGCTCTTCCTCTTGGTGGGGATGGTCTACGAGCGCCGCCACACCCGCCTGATCGCCGACATGGGTGGGATCCAGAAGGTGGCGCCGGTGTTCGCCGGCGTCTTCATGCTCGTCATGCTCAGCTCTATCGGCCTCCCCGGCCTGAACGGCTTCGTGGGCGAGTTCCTGGTGCTGATCGGCACCTTCGTCACCCATCGCTGGTATGCGGTGGTTGCCACCGTGGGCGTGATCCTCGCTGCCCTCTACCTCCTGTGGGCCTACCAGCGGGTGTTCCACGGCCGACCGGAGGGCCCCAACGCCTCGTTCGCGGAGATGACCATGCGCGAGCGCGCCGTCATGGCTCCGCTGGTGGTGCTGATCGTGTTCCTCGGCGTGTACCCCAAGCCGGTGCTCGACCGGATCGCGCCCTCGGTGCGCGACCTGGTGGTGCATGTGGAGCAGAACTCCGACTACCGCCAGCCCGCCGTAGGAGTCGGTACGCCGAGCGCCGAAGGCACCGACGACCTCGGAAGGACCCACGAGTAGTGCCTCCCATCGAGATGCCGGCCGTCGAGTGGGCCCAGCTGGCGCCCGAGCTGATCCTCGTGGGCGGCGCCCTCGTCCTGCTGATGGCCGGCACCTTCATGCGCGGACGGGACCTCACGAACGCCTTCTCGTTGCTGACCATCGCCGTGGCGGGTGCAGCCCTCGTTGCTTCCGCCGTCCTGTGGAAGGACGTGACGGGACCCGGCCGGACCGGCCGCACGGCGGTGGCGGATGCCTTGGTGGTGGACGGGTTCGGCGTCTTCTTCTCCGTGGTGGTGTGCGCGGCGGTAGTGCTCGGCGTGCTCCTGGCCGACGGCTATCTGAGCCGGGAGCGGCTGGAGGGCCCGTCGTTCTACGTGCTCATGCTGATGTCGGCCTCCGGCGGTGTGCTGATGGCAAAGGCCAACGACCTGATCGTGGTGTTCCTGGGGCTCGAGATCCTGTCCATCGCCCTCTACGTGCTCGCCGGATACCACCGCAGTCGTCCCGAGTCGCAGGAGGCGGCGATCAAGTACTTCGTGCTGGGCTCGTTCTCGTCGGCATTCTTCCTGTACGGGGCCGCCCTGACCTACGGCGCCACCGGCTCCACCAACCTCGGCACCATCGCTGCCTTCCTGCGGGACCAGACCCTGACCTCCGGGGCGCTGCTCGGCGGCATGGCGTTCCTGCTCGTCGGCCTCGGGTTCAAGGTGGCGGCGGTCCCGTTCCACATGTGGACGCCCGACGTGTACCAGGGTTCGCCCACGCCCGTCACCGGCTTCATGGCGGCCGCGGCCAAGGCTGCCGGGTTCTCGGCCCTGCTGCGCATCTTCCTCTCGGCGTTCGCCACCCAGCGCCTCGACTGGCAGCCGATCGTGTGGGCCCTGGCGGTCCTCAGCCTGGTGGTGGGCTCGGTGCTGGCCGTGGTGCAGACCGACGTGAAGCGCATGCTGGCGTACTCCTCGATATCGCACGCCGGCTACGTGCTCATCGGGCTCCAGGCGGCCAGCGACCGGGGCTTGGCCGGCTCGCTGTACTACCTGCTCGCCTACACGTTCATGGTGCTCGGCAGCTTCGCCATCGTGACGATGGTGGGAGGCCGAGGCGACGGTTCCCACAGCCTCGACGCCTATCGGGGACTGGCCCGGAGCCGGCCCGGCCTGGCGTTCGCCTTCACCGTCTTCCTCCTGGCCCAAGCCGGCGTGCCGTTCACGGTCGGGTTCCTGGCCAAGTTCTCCGTGATCGTGGCGGCCGTGGAGGCCCGGTCCTACTCGCTGGCCGTGATCGCCATGCTGGCGGCCGTGGTGGCTGCCTTCTTCTACCTCCGGCTCATAGTGGTCATGTACTCCTCGGACGAGCCGCTCGTCGTCGAGGCCGCCGAAGGGCCGTCGGGCGCGATGGTCGGCACGATCACGCAGGCCCCGCCGGTCGCCCGTGTGGAGGTCCCGGTGGCGGCCGCCGTGGCGCTCGCTCTCGCCCTGGCCTTCACCGTCGGCGCCGGCATCGTGCCCGAGCCCGTCCTGGACTTCGCCCGTCACGCCACCCTGCTTCGGCTCTGATCGCCTTTCCTTGGGCCTTTCTGACCTTGGCGTTGCCGGGACGCCTTCACTACGCTCCCCCGGCAGTGTCGGCCTTCCTCCGCCAGTACCTCACCGTCGTCGTCTTCGGCGGCGCAGCCGTCCTCATGGTGGCGGCGATGCTCGGTCTCGGGCGCCTCATCCGCCCGGTGCGGCCCCAGGCCCAGAAGTACATCAGCTACGAGTGCGGGGTGGACCCGGTGGGCTCGGGGTGGTCGCAGAGCCAGATCCGCTACTACATCTTCGCCCTGCTGTTCGTGATGTTCGATGTCGAGGCCGTGTTCATCTTCCCGTGGGCGGTTCGCCTGGAGGCCCTCTCGGGGTTCGGTCTGGCCGAGATGACCGTCTTCATCGTGATCCTGGCCCTGGGCCTGCTCTACGCCTGGCGCAAGGGCGTGCTGCGTTGGGTCTGAGCCCCGGGATGCAGTCGAGGCCGGCGTGGGAATAGTCGAGAGGGGAACGCTCAACAAGAAGGCGTTCAAGCCGCTCACCTGGCTGCTGAACTACAGCCGCAAGTACTCGCTGTGGGTCTACCAGTGGGGCCTGGCCTGCTGCGCCATCGAGATGGGTGCCGCCTTCGGGTCCCCCCGCTACGACGTCATGCGCCTCGGCGTGATCCCGTTTCCAGCCGGCCCCCGCCAAGCCGACCTGGTGGTGATCTCGGGCACCGTGACCGACAAGATGGCACCGGCCATCCGCCGGCTGTGGGAGCAGATGCCCGATCCCAAGTACGTCATCTCGATGGGCAGCTGTGCCAACTGCGGTGGTCCCTACTGGGACTCCTACTCGGTCACCAAGGGCGTGGACCAGATCATCCCGGTCGACGTCTACGTGCCAGGGTGCCCGCCGCGTCCCGAGGCTCTCCTCGAGGGCATCGTGCTGCTCCAGCAGCGGATCCAGGGCGAGGACATGGCCGAGCGCTGGAGAGGTGAGCCGATTGTCGTCAGCTGACTCCGGATCGCCGGAGGAGATGGCGGCGGAGGAACCGCTCGACGAGCCCCGCCAGGCCGTCCTGGACACGCTGACCAAGGAGCTGGGCGACGCCGTGGTGGGCTCGGAGATCCGGCGCAACGACCTCTGGGTGCGGGTGCGCGCCGACGCCTGGCTCCAGACAGCGGAGGTGTGCCGCAAGCAGCTCGACTTCGACTACTTCTGCTTCCTTTCCGGGATCGACTGGATGCCCTCGACTGCGCCGAACCCGAAGGTGGCGGTGGCGGCCGCGGCCGCCGATGGGATCGAGGAGGAGCCCGAGCCCGAAGCCCCGGCCGGCCTCGTCACGGGCTGCGCCGGTGGCGACTCCCGCTTCCAGGTGCTGGCCCGGCTCTACTCGCTGTCGCGCAAGGTCGGCGTCACTCTCAAAGCCGATCTCAACCCCGACGATCCCCACGTCGCCACCTGGTCCGGCCTCTACCCCGGCGCCGACTGGTCCGAGCGTGAGACCTGGGAGATGTACGGGTTCCGCTTCGACGGACACCCCAATCTGATCAAGCTCTACCTTCCCGGCGAGTTCGAGGGGTTCCCCCTGCGCAAGGACTTCCCCCTTCTGTCACGCGAGGTCAAACCGTGGCCGGGCCTGGTCGACGTCGAGCCGATGCCGGGTGACGACTCGGCCTCGGAGGAAGAAGAGGAGGGCTGATGACAGTCACCGGCGCCCTGTCCGACCAGCAGCGCATGGCCTACATCGCGTCGCAGGCCGCCGATGCCCGGGTGAACGTCGAGCTGCAGACCGAGGACATGACCCTCAACCTCGGCCCGCAGCACCCTGCCACCCACGGCACGCTGCGGATCGTCGCCCGTCTTGACGGGGAGCAGGTCGTCAAGGCCGACGTCGTCTGCGGCTACATGCACCGCGGCTACGAGAAGCTCACCGAGGTCCGCACCTATCCGCAGGTGACGACGCTCATCAACCGCATCGACTGGTTGTCGTCGTTCGCCAACGAGGTGCCGTTCATCCTCGCCGCCGAGCAGCTAATGGAGGTCGAGGCGCCGCCGCGCGCCCAGTACATCCGCACCATCCTCTTCGAGCTGAGCCGCATCGCCAACATCAGCCTGTTCATCGGTGAGATGGGCGTGCAGCTCGGGGCCATCACGCCCGTCTTCTTCGCCTTCCGCGACCGCGAGTACGTGCTCAACCTGATCGAGGCGGCCACCGGCGGGCGCTTCCACCCCAACTACGACCGCATCGGCGGGATCAAGGACGACCTGCCCAAGGGTTGGATCGCCGAGACCCGCAGCGTCATGAAGAAGTTGCGCCACTACTGCGACGAGCTCGAGGACCTTCTCATGGGCAACGAGATCTTCGAGACGCGCACCCGCGGGGTCGGTGTGATCCCGGCAGCCGTGGGCCTGTCCTACGGGCTGTCGGGTGCCAACATCCGGGCCAGCGGGGTGGACTGGGACCTGCGCCGCGACGCGCCTTCGCCGCTCGTGTGGTCCGAGCTCGACTGGAAGGTCTGGACCCACCCCGACGGTGACTCGTTCGCCCGATACTGGGTGCGGCTGCAGGAGACACGCGAGGCCACCAAGATGGTCGACCAGATGCTCGACGGGCTCCCGGCTGGGCCCATCCAGGCCAAGGTTCCCCGGATCATCAAGGTCCCGGCCGGCGAGGCATGGGCACATACCGAGAACCCGCTGGGCGAGATGGGCTATTACGTGGTCAGCCAGGGGGGCCTGGGGCCGTTCCGCTGCAAGATCCGCTCGGCGTCGTTCCACAACGTGTCGATCACGCCCTGGCTGCTCCAAGGCGTCTACGTGCCCGACATCATCACGATCCTGTCCAGCCTGTACTTCATCCTGGGCGACATCGACCGTTAGCCCGCCTCAGTCCCATAGCACCGGCACGTCGTAGAGCCCGATCTTGCGGTCATGGGTGACGATCGTCAGGCCTTCGATCTGGGCCTGGGCCACGAGCATGCGGTCGAACGGGTCACGGTGGTGCAAGGGAAGCCGGCCTGCGGCTGAGCCATGCTCCAATGAGATCGGAAGTGGTTGGAAGCCGTTGGCGGCGATCTCGGCAAGAAGGTTCCCGCCAATCTCGAGCCGTCCGGCCCCCTGCTTGACACACAGCTCCCAGACACTTGCGGCACTCACTGTGACTGAGTTCCCCTGCGCCGCCACTGCGTCGCGGGCAGACGAAGGAAGTCGAGGATCTTCAGACTCGAGCCACCACAAGAGCGCGTGACTGTCGAGGAGGAGATTCAGCGGTCGCCGCCCTTAGTTCGGGCGACTTCGTCCTCACTCTCCTCTTCGTAGAACCCGCGGGCGATCTCTGCATTCGTCTCGTCGGAGTCCCAGTCGTCGGCCATCCAGATCCGTCCGGACATGCTGCCGGGACGACGCTCCTGTTGAGGCTCCGGGGCGTATGGCACCAACCTGGCTATCGGTACGCCCGCCTTGGCGATCACGATCTCCTCGCCTGCAGCTACGCGCGCGACCAGCTTGGAGAGTTGGGTCTTGGCCTCGTGGATGTTGACCATCGGACTTAGTCTAGTCTAGTCCGATGGTCAACATTGCGCAGTACTGCGTTCTGTTGTGGCCGGTGTGAACTGTTCACTACTGTCCGGCGCACACATGATCTCGCCGAGCGCCGTGCTGGCGCTGGACCTTTCCTTCTGGCAGCTCACGATCCTGAAGACCGTCGTCGTGCTCGCCATCATCCCGGGCGCGGCCGTCGTCCTCGGCTACGTCTTCCTGTTGAAGATGATGGCCCACATGCAGAGCCGGATGGGCCCCATGGAGCCGGGCGGCTTCCACGGCTGGTTCCAGCTCGTCGGCGACGGCATCAAGTTCATCCAGAAGGAGGACATCATCCCGGCCCAGGCGGACCGCCGGGTATTCGCCCTGGCCCCGGTGGTGGTGTTGATCTCCACGTTCCTGCTCTACGTGGTGGTGCCTGCCGGTCCCGACCTCGTCGTCCAGAACCTCGACGTGGGCATCTTCTTCGCTCTCGCCGTGTCGTCGCTGTCGGTCATCGGCGTGCTGATGGCGGGGTGGGCGTCGGCCAACAAGTACTCGTTGCTCGGGTCGCTGCGGGCCGCCGGCCAGCTCATCGCCTACGAGCTTCCGTTGGTGCTCGCCGTCGTCGGCGTGGTCATCCAGGCCGAGACCATGAGCCTCCAGGGGATCGTGCAAGCCCAGGCCGACGGTGCCATCTTCGGGTTCGGGCTCATCGGCAACCCGTTCATCTTCACCCAGTTGCTGGGGTTCTTCCTCTTCCTCGCTGCCGCCCAGGCCGAGCTCACCCAGACTCCGTTCGACATGCCGGTGGCCGAGTCCGAGCTGGTCGCCGGGTACATGACCGAGTACTCGGGCTTCCGCTTCCTCTTCTTCTTCATGGCCGAGTTCGGCACCGCCTTCGCCTTCGCCGGGATCGCCGCCACCCTGTTCCTGGGTGGCTGGTCGGTGCCCTGGGTGGAGGGTGGCGCCGCCGACCTGCTCGGCCCCGTGGTGCTGTTCACCAAGATCATGCTGGTTTCCTTCCTGATCTTCTGGGTGCGCTTCACCTACCCCCGCCTGCGAGAAGATCAGCTGCAGGCCCTGGCCTGGAAATACCTCATCCCCCTCTCGCTGGTGAACATTCTCGCCACCGGCGCCTTCAAGGTGATGGTCTGATGGCTGAGCCGACGCAGAAGAAGAAAAAGAAGAAGCTGGCCCTGCCCGGCGTCGTCACCGGTCTGGGGGTCACGTTCCGGACGATGATGAAGCCGGCGGTCACGGTGCAGTACCCCCACGAGCGGGAGGACCCGCCGGCGCGGGCCCGGGGCGTCATCGCCTTGAAGGAGGAGAACTGCACGGTGTGCATGCTCTGCGCCCGGCAGTGCCCCGACTGGTGCATCTACATCGAGGGCCACAAGGAGAAGCGC
>JBOGIF010000016.1:0-1839 GCA_050742415.1 Acidimicrobiales bacterium
GTCTCGATGACGATCGACAACCAGCAGGGAGCTGTGGTGACCATCGCCGCCACGAACGCCGAGAGCAACGACCGCATCTACACCTGCGTCCCCGGGATCATCCGCAACACGCCGGAGGGCGTGGTCATCGAGGCCGTCGAGCTCTACAGCGAGCCGAATTCCGAGAACCGTCCCAAGCTCGTACTCAACGCTGACGACACCGTTCGGGTCAGCATGGATGCAGGGCCGAAGAATGACTACAAGTAGCCGGGCGGTGGTCGGAACGTCGGCCGTACCAGGGACTGGGCCTCCGGGCGGGTAGCAGCTAGTGTAGTGTCTCAGTTTCATCTTTACACTACGGCAAGTGCAACTCGACCTCGCCGCACCTTCTCCAGTATTGATTCGGCACTGGCCGTCCAAACGAACGCCTTGGGATTGGCGTTGCTGGCCTGAAGGTACTCGTCGATAGCGGCGACCAGGTCCGGGACGGAGTGGAACACGCCACGGCGGATCGCTTTGTCGGTGATCTCACGGAACCATCGCTCGACGAGGTTCAGCCAGGAGCTCGACGTCGGCGTGAAGTGCAGGTGGAACCGAGGGTGCTTCGCCAACCAGTTCCTGACGTTCTCGTGCTTGTGGGTGGCGTAGTTGTCCAGGATCAGGTGCACGGCGAGCCCCTTCGGGACCTCGCGGTCGATGGTGCGCAGGAACTTCAGGAACTCGACGTGGCGGTGACGCTCGAAGCACTGGCCGGTAACCACACCGGTCAGCACGTTCAGTGCCGCGAACAATGTCGTCGTGCCGTTCCGTTTGTAGTCATGGGTCATGGTGCCGGCCCGGCCCTTTTTCATCGGCAGGGACGCCTGGGTGCGGTCCAGCGCCTGGATCTGGGACTTCTCGTCCATGCACAGCACGACCGCTTTGTCGGGGGGGTTCAGGTACAGGCCCACCACGTCGATCAGCTTCTCCTCGAAGTGCTTGTCGTTCGAGAGCTTGAACGTCTTGACCAGGTGGGGCTTCAGGCCGCGGGCCGCCCATATCCGCTGCACGGTGGCCGGGCTCACCCCCTGGGCCTTCGCCATGGTCCGGCAGCTCCAGTGCGTTTCCCCCGCCGGCTTCGAGTTCAGCGTGGCATCGACGATCTCGGCAACCTTGCCGTCGCTGATCGTCGGCTTGCGGCCCCGGCCTTCCGCCACCTGGCCGAAGCCACGCAAGCCGTTCCTGACGAACTCGGCCCGCCATGCGACCACGGTCACCCGGGACACGCCGGTCCTCTCGGCAATTGCCGTGTTCGACACCCCGTCCGCCGCCATCAACAGTACGCGAGCCCGTTGCACCGTTCCGTGCTGGGTTGTTCGTGACGCACTCAACGCCTCGAGAATTTGCCGGTGACCATCCGAAAGAGTTAGGGCGGGAGCAGAACGAGGCATAGAGCACTCTATCACACTCGTATAGTTATATGCGAGACACTACACTAGGATGGCGAGTCGGCCGTTGCCGTCACGTTCGCGGGGACGACGATACCGCCCCAGAGCCCCACCGACCCAAGGGTGGCGGCGCCGGCCAAGGGACCGTCCCCGACCCTCAATCGGACCGACTTGTTCAACGCCGGGCTGCTGCCGCCCAACGCCCCGGCCGCCGCCCAACGCCCCGGCCGCGGCCGCGCCCCCGCCCGCGGTCCGCAGCTTCACGTTCGTGGTCCCCGCCGCGGGCGACTACACGTTCGTGTGCTTGTTCCACACCACCAGCGGCATGGCAGTGGCAGGCGTCCTCAAGGTGGCATAGGCGGGTCGCCGCCTGAGCCGCCGGCGGCTGCCTTGGCCTGGCGGCGGCGCCACGCCCAGACGAGCAGGACGATGT
>JBOGIF010000017.1:0-12388 GCA_050742415.1 Acidimicrobiales bacterium
TGGTCGCCTACTGCCCCGACCAGCTCGGCCCGTCGGTGGCCCGGCTACTGCCCCAAGGCCGCCTCACCCAACTCACGTTCCCGCGGGCAACAGGCCCCGAGCTCATCGACTGGGTGGGTTACGACGACGCCAACCGGTCGGCACCGGTCGGGACCTTCGCCCGCATGCTGCTCGACCGGACCGGTCCCACCCACGACCTGTGGGTCGTGTGGGCGCCGGGCTATCGCACCCTCGGCACCCGCTGCGAACAGCTGCTGGACGAGCTACGGGCAGCGAGGCCCGACGCCTCACAGTTGGTCGAAGCCCCGCCGGGCTACTTCGAACGCCCCCAGCTCGTCCGCTACGCGTCGACGTAGGTGACCCGGGCGAATTGTTAGTAGCGGCCTCTAAACGGCATGGTCATGGCATAGTTATGGCATGGCACGAGCTCGAGTGAGCACCACTGTCGACGAGAACCTGTTGGCTCAGGCCCGGGGCATGCGCGCCGGTGCCACCGACGCGGCGATGCTCGACGAAGCCCTCCGCGCGCTCGTTGCCCGCCATCGCGCCGTCGAGGTCGATGCCTCTTATGCCGCCTACGACGAGCACCCGCTCGATGAGCCCGACGAATGGGGTGACCTGGCGTCGTTCCGCCAAGCGGCCGCCGAGTCATGACGGCCAGCCCCAGGCGAGGGGACCTCTGGTGGTGCGAGCTTCCCGAGATCGGCCGCCGTCCAGTCGTGGTGCTTTCGCGGGACGCTGCGATCCCGCGGCTGCGTCGCGCACTTGTGGCGCCCTGCACGACGACGATCCGGGGGCTGCCGAGCGAAGTCGTGCTAGAGCCTGGAGAGGACGCAGTCTTCAGGACGACCGCCGTCAACCTGGACTCGGTGGAGTCGGTTTCCGTAGCGATGCTCGTGGAGCGGCTCGGTGTACTGAGCGGCGATCGAATGCGCGAGGTGTGCCAAGCGCTCGAGGTCGCCGTCGACTGCACGGATTGACCCAGCAGGCCGTCAGGAAAGACCGAGCGCTTCCCGCCACAGGGCCAGGCGCAACCGGGCGAGCCCGGCGAGCGTGCGAGGGATGCGCTTGGCGATGGAGCTGCGCGACGGCCGCCGTTCCTCCACCACCACCGGGATCTCGGCCACGCCCATGCCGGCGCGCTCCACGCGCAGCACCAGCTCGGTGTCGAACAGGTCCGTGCCGAACCGGCACCTCTCGGCGATGGCCGTCAGCGGCGGCCGCCTCATGACCTTCATGCCGTGGGTGTCGGACACGCCCAGGCCGAAGCCGACGCGAAGGATCGTCGAGAAGCCCGCCGTCACCACCCGGCGCGCCAGCGGGCGCGTGTCCTCAGACCCGGCCGCCCGCTTGCTGGCCAGGACGATGACCGGGCCGTCCGGCTGGTCCAAACGGGCCAGGGCGGCGTCGAGGAACCCGAGGTCGTAGTAGTCGACGTCGAAGATGGCGACGACCTCCGCGCTCGCGGCCAGGAAGCCGGCGCGCAGGGCCCGGCCGTAGTCAGGCTCGGCGAGGCTCATCGCACGTACACCGGGGACCCGACCGGCCAGATCCCGAGCCAAGGCCGCAGTGCCGTCGCTGGAGCCGTTCTCGACGACGATCAGCTCGAACGCCGAGCGGGCGCCCAGGCCGGCCACGATCTCCCCGACCGTCGCCTCGAGCATCGACTGCTCGTTGTGGGCCGGGAGCACCACCGAGATTGCCGGCCGGCCTTCAGGATCTGACCCCGAACGAGGGCCACTACTGTTGGCCGGCAGATGCCGGCGCTCGACGAGATCTTCAAGGCCTACGACATCCGCGGGGTGGTCCCCGCCCAGCTCGACCCCGACCTGGCCCGCAGCATCGGCAGCGCCTTCGCCCGGTTCGCTCGTGCTCCCAGGATCCTCATCGGCCGCGACATGCGCGAGTCCGGTGTCGAGCTGGCCGGGGCCTTCGCCGAGGGCATCGTCACGTCGGGCACCGACGTCGTCGACCTCGGCCTGTGCTCCACCGACCTCGTCTATTTCGCTTCCGGCCATCTCGACGCACCCGCCGCCATGTTCACCGCCTCCCACAATCCGGCGCGCTACAACGGCATCAAGCTCTGTCTAGCTGGTGCCCGCCCCGTCGGTCAGGACACTGGTCTAGCCGACATCAAGGCAGCCGTTGCCGCAGGAGCGCCGTCCGTCGACGGGCGGCGCTGGGGCGAGATCAGCCGGCTCGAGCTCCTCGGCAAGTACGCCGCCCACGTCCGGTCGTTCGTCGACACGACCTCGTTGCGTCCGCTGCGCGTGGTGGCCGACACCGCCAACGGCATGGGCGGGTTGGTCGCCCCGGCGGTGTTCGAGGGACTGCCGTTCGAGCTGGAGATCCTGTTCGGCGAGCTCGACGGGTCGTTCCCGAACCACCCGCCCGACCCGATCCAGCCCGACAACCTGAAGGCGCTCCAGGCCCGGGTGCTGGAGACGGGGGCCGACGTGGGCTTGGCCTTCGACGGCGACGCCGACCGGGTGTTCCTCGTCGACGAGAAGGCCCAACCGGTGTCGGGCTCGACCACAACGGCCCTGGTCGCCAAGGCCATGCTGGCGGCCTATCCCGGCGCCACCGTCATCTACAACCTCATCTGCTCCAAGGCTGTCCCCGAGGTCGTGCGCGAGAACGGCGGTGTGCCGGTGCGCACCCGGGTGGGGCATTCCTTCATCAAAGCGGTGATGGCCGAGACCGGTGCCGTCTTCGGGGGCGAGCACTCGGGCCACTACTACTTCCGTGACAACTACCGAGCCGACTCGGGCCTCATCGCCGCGCTGGTCGTCCTGGAGCAGCTTTCGGTCAACGCGCAGCCGTTGTCGCAGTTGCGGGTCCCCTTCGAGCGCTACGCCGCGTCCGGCGAGATAAACGTGGAGGTGGCGAACCCGCCTTCGGTGATCGAGAGGGTCGCTGCCGCCTACGCGGCTCGCCCGGGTGCCGCCGAGGACCGCACCGACGGGCTCACAGTCGACCTGGGCGACTGGTGGTTCAACCTCCGGCCGTCCAACACCGAGCCGTTGCTGCGGCTGAACCTGGAAGCCGCCACTCCCGAGGAGTGCCGCAAGCACACCGACGAGGTGCTGGGGCTCATGGAAGAGGAGGACTGAAGTTGTCGCTCGACCCCAAGCTGTTGGAGATCCTTGCCTGTCCGGACGACAAGGGCCCGCTGCTCTACTTCGCCGAGGAGCAGTCGCTGTACAACCCCCGGCTCAAGCGGCGGTACGCAGTGCGCGACGACATTCCGATAATGCTCCTGGACGAGGCCGAGACGGTGGCCGACGAGGAGCACGACCGCCTCGTCGCCAAGGCCGAGGCGGAGGGAATCACTCCGACCTTCAGCCAGTGACGATGACGATCGACAGCCTCGGGATGTTCCACGCCATCGCGTCGCTCCCCGAGCAGGCCTCGGCAGCGGTGGAGGCGGCCCGGAACCTCGAAGGCCTTCCCGACCGCGGCGACATCGACAACGTCGTGGTGCTCGGGATGGGGGGGAGCGCCATCGCCGGCGACGTACTCGTCAGCGCCGCCGGGCCTTACATGCCGGTTCCCGTCCTTGTGTTCCGCGGCTACCACGTCCCTGCGTTCGTCGGGGAGAGGTCGCTCGTCTTCGCCATCTCCTTCTCGGGGGGCACCGAGGAGACGCTGGAGGCGGTGACCGAGGCGGCGCTGTCGGGAGCGTCGGTCGTCGCCATCACCCAGGGCGACGAGCTCGGCCGCCTCGCCAGGGCGTGGGACGCGCCCGTCATCGAGGTGCCAGCCGACATCCCCCAGCCGAGGGCCGCGCTGGGTGCCCTCGCCATCCCGCCCATGATCGTGCTGGAGGACATGGGCCTGTTCCCCGGCGCCAGTCACTGGATAGCGGCGGCCGTCGAGCAGCTCCGCACCCGGCGGTCCGAGCTGTTGGCTCCCGGCAACCAGGCCGAGGCGTTGGCCCGGTCCATCGGGCGAACCATCCCGCTCGTGCACGGCGGTGGGGGAGTCGGTTCGGTCGCCGCCCACCGGTGGAAGACCCAGATGAACGAGAACGCCAAAGTCCCGGCCTTCTGGAACGCCCAGCCCGAGGTGTGCCACAACGAGATCGCCGGCTGGGGCCAGCACGGCGACCTGACCCGCCAGGCGATCACTCTCGTCGGCCTGCGCCACGACTACGAGCACCCCCAGGTCATGCACCGGTTCGAGCTGACCTACCGGATGCTCTCCGAGGTGATGGCCGGCGTCGAGGAGGTGGCGGCCCAGGGCGAGGGTGAGCTGGCCCAGCTCCTGGACCTGGTGCTCATCGGCGACTTCACGTCGCTGTACCTGGCCGTGCAGGAAGGGATCGACCCGGGGCCAATCCCCGCCATCGACGAGATGAAGGCAGCCCTGGCCACCGCGGCCGGAGAGCGCGAGAAGATCGGAGCCGTCAACCCATGAGCCACGACATCGCCGACCCCACCCTGGCCGCCCTCGGGCGCCAGCGGATCGCCTGGGCCGACACCCACATGCCGGTCCTCGCCAGCATCCGGGCCCGCTTCGCCAAGGAGCGCCCGCTCGACGGCGTAACCGTGGCCGCGTGCCTCCACATCACCACCGAGACGGCCAACCTGCTCCGCACCCTGGCCGCCGGTGGCGCCCGGGTGGTGGCCTGCGCGTCCAACCCGCTATCCACTCAGGACGACGTGGCCGCGTCGTTGGCTCTGGACGAGGGCATCGAGACCTATGCGGTGAAGGGCGAGGACTCGACCACCTACTACCGCCACATCGACGCCGTGCTCGACGAGATCCCCCAGCTCACCATGGACGACGGCTGCGACCTCGTCTCCCGCCTGCACCGGGAACGGCCGGGCCAGGTGGCCAACGTGATCGCCGGCACCGAGGAGACGACCACCGGGGTGATCCGCCTGCGGGCCATGGAGGCCGACGGCGCCCTCGGGTTCCCGATCGTCGCCGTCAACGACGCCGACACCAAACACCTGTTCGACAACCGCTACGGAACCGGCCAGTCCACCCTCGACGGCATCATCCGGGCCACCAACATCCTGTTGGCCGGCAGCACGGTGGTGGTGGCCGGCTACGGCTACTGCGGCAAGGGCGTCTCGAGCCGGGCGCGGGGCATGGGTGCCCAGGTCTACGTCTGCGAGGTCGACCCGCTGCGCGCCCTGGAGGCGGTCATGGACGGCTTCCGGGTACTGCCGATGGCCGAGGCGGCGCGTGAGGGCGACGTGTTCGTCACCGTCACCGGCGACCGCGACGTCCTCCGTCCCGAGCACTTCGAGGTCATGAAGGACGGCGCCATCCTCGCCAACTCCGGCCACTTCGACGTCGAGATCGACCTGCCGGGCCTCGCCGCGCTGGCCGACGCCTCGGGCGGCCGGCGCGAGGTACGCCCGTTCGTGGAGGAGTTCCTCCTGGGCGACCGCCGGATCCTGGTGGTGGCCGAGGGTCGTCTCGTGAACCTGGCCGCGGCCGAAGGTCACCCGGCGGCGGTCATGGACATGAGCTTCGCCAACCAGGCCCTGTGCGCCGAGTGGGTGCTGGCCCAGAAGGGCACCCTCGAGGCCCGCGTGTACGACGTGCCCCGCGACATCGACAAGGAGATCGCGCGCCTGAAGCTCGACACCATGGGTGTCACCATCGACACCCTCACGCCGGCCCAGCAGGAATACCTCACCTCCTGGACCGTAGGCACCTAACCCGCCAAACGCCCCCAACCCCCTCCTTCTGGGGACGCTCAGGGCGGCTATACGACCTTGTGCGTCCCCGGAACGGCGGCGCGGAGTAGCGGGAACGGGCGGTGTCGCACCCCCGTCATAGCTTCGGGTCCGTGCTCATCCCGGTCACGTGCCCGGTCTGCGGCGATAGGGGGCGGGCACCCTGCGACGGGTGCCGGGCGTTGCTGCGGAGGGCGCCGGCGCTGCCGTGCCCGACTGGCGTCGACCGGTGCGCGGCGGTGCTCGACTACGACGGCGCCGGGCGCGAGCTGGTGGCCCGGCTCAAGTACCGCAACGCCCGCGCCGCGCTGCCGTTCCTGGCCACGGCGATGGCCGCGCTCGTCGAGCGGTCGCAGCTCGACCTGGTCACCTGGGTCCCGACGACGCCCGCCCGCCGCCGCAGCCGGGGTTTCGACCACGCCGAGCTGCTGGCCCGGGCCGTGGCCCGCCGGCTCCGGCTCCCGTGCCGGCCAGCTCTGCGTCGCCGGCCGGGCCCGGCGCAGACCGGCCTCGACGCCGCCGAGCGAAGGGCGGGGCCCGTGTTCCACGTCTTCACCGGGTCACGGCTGCCGGCGAGGGTGCTCCTCGTCGACGACGTCGTCACCACCGGCGCCACGGTCCGGGCTGCTGCCGCTGCCCTGCGGGGTGCAGGAACGGGTGAAGTTCATGTGCTGGCTGCCGCCCGCACCCGGCCTGGACGCCGGGCGGTCGGTCCCGCCGGCTCGGGCGTACACTCGGCCGTGGCCGTGTGCGGGTCTGTGGTTGAAAGTCGAGGCCAGCCGCAGGCGAAGCGACCCACGTAAGGCAACCCGTGGTTGCCGAGCATGGTGCGGTTTAGGAGTAAGCCCTGCTTCGGGGGCCCGAGATCCGGGCCGACCGAAAGAGGGAGGAGGCGCTCCGATGAGGTGATGTGGGCCTGTGAGGGCCGCCATCGCCTGGGGGCGACGAGTTCCCGGCAGGCGAGTGTGGGGGCAAAGACCAGGTCAGCCGCACACGGCCGCCCTAGTGCCAGTCGCTGTCGTCGAGAAGGAGGTACCAGGTGGACGTCACGGTACGAGGTCGCAACGTGGAGCTGTCCGACGGCCTGCGCACCGCGGCCCACGAGAAGCTGAGTCGCCTGGCCCGCCACGACGACGGTTGGGAGACCGCCGAAGTCCACTTCTTCGAGGAGCGCAACCCGCGGATCTCCGACAAGGAGGTCTGCGAGGTGACCCTCCGGGGCCACGGGCACATCATCCGGGCCAAGGCGGCGTCGCCCGACTCGCTGGCGTCGATGGACCGGGTGGTCGACAAGCTCGAGCACCAGATGGCCAAGCTCAAGACCCGGCTGCTCAGCCGAGCCCACCCGCGGCGCCGCGACGCACCGTTCGGCGCGCCTGCGGAGCCCGGCGTGCCCGACGGTGTCGGCGCCGACGAGCCCGAGGACACGGCTGACGGCGACGGCATGCGGATCGTCAAGACCAAGCAGTTCGACATCAAGCCCATGACGCCCGAGGAGGCGGCTCTTCAGATGGAGATGCTGGGCCACGGGTTCTTCCTCTTCACCAACGCCGACACCGGGGTTGCCGCGGTCGTGTACCGCCGCAACGACGGCGACGTCGGCCTGATCGACGCCCAGTAGGCCGGGTACATGGCGGTCGAGCCCATACGGGTCCTGGTGTGCGACGACCACGAGCTGTTCCGGCGCGGCCTGCGGATGGTCCTGGAGGCGGAAGAGGGAATCGAGGTCGTCGCCGAGGCGGCCGACGGTGGCGAGGCGGTTGCCGGGGTGGAGGAGCTGGCGCCCGACGTCGTGCTCATGGACCTGCGGATGCCGCGCATGGACGGCATGGAGGCCACGCGCACCATCCGCCGCCTCTTCCCGACCACCAGGATCATCGTCCTGACGGTGAGCGACGAGGACGACGACCTCCTTGGTGCGGTCAGGGCCGGCGCCAACGGCTACCTGCTCAAGGAGGTTTCCATCGAGGAGGTGGCCGACGCCGTGCGCGCCGTCGTGGGGGGCAAGAGCCTGCTCTCCCCGGCCCTGGCGTCGAAGCTGCTGGCCGAGCTGGGAGGAGGCACGGAGGCGACGCTGTCAGACCGGGAGCTGGAGGTCTTGCGGCTGGTCGCCCTCGGGAAGGGCAACACCGAGGTCGCGGAGCAGCTCGGTGTTCCGGAGAGCACCGTCCGAAACCACCTGGGCAACATCCTCGCCAAGTTCCAGCAGCGGCCCTGATGCGTCCCCGGGTGCGACGCCAGGCCCTGATGCCCAAGGGCACCTATACCGACTGGTACTGGCCGCCTTCTCCCACCGTCTCGCGGACCATCGCCGCCGGGTACCCCAGCTTCGAGCACGCGTTCGTCCCCGAGACCGACCCGGGCCCGGATGCCACTTACTTCTGGGCCCACCAGTTCAAGCTGGTGGAGGGCGAAGGGGGATACCTGGGCCTGCAGACCCGAGGCGACCGGGCCGACGGCAGCCGGGGCAAGACGGCGATCCTCTCGGTGTGGGGTGCGCTCGAGGCCGAGGGGCCGGGCACGGTCAGGTTCACCGGAGAGGGCGAGGGGTGGAGCTGCCGCATTCCCTACGAATGGCAGGCGGGCCGGATCTACCGCCTTTACCTGTACAGCTCCGAGTCGTCGTGGTGGGAGGCTTCGGTCCTCGACGAGGAGACCGAGGTCGAGAGCTGGATCGGCGCCATCCGGGTCCCGGATGGCTGGCGCGGCCTCGACGCCTGGTCGGTCATGTGGACCGAGTACTACGGCGAGCCGGTGGGCGACTGCGCCGACCTGGCCCACTCCAGGGTGGTCTTCGGCACGCCGATGGCGGCCGGAGCGGTGACGCCGCAGGGTTCCAGCAACCGCATAGGCGACCAGGGAGGCTGTGCCAACTCCCGGGTCGAGGGCGTCGACGGCGGAGTCCTCCACCAGATGGGGATGGGCTGAGGGGCTCTGCCACTCAGGGCCGGCGAGCCACCACCATGTCGTCCCGCTCGAACACGATCCGGAACTGGCCGTCGCCGAGGAGATCCTCGAGGATCTTGGTGTCGTCCTCGCCGAGCACCTGTCGGTCGACCACCAGCCAGTCGACGGCCGTAGGGGGCGGGTAGTTCTCGTCGCGGACGCCCCAGTTCTTGGGCTTGAAGGGGTTCGGGAACTCGTAGATGCCTCGCCGATGGGTGAGCTGGGGCACCAGCAGGTATGAGGCGCTGACCCTCGCGTCGTCGGGGACCGCGGCCAGGGCTTCCTTCTTCGTCTCCAGCCGCGAGTCGCCGGGGCCGACCCAGTAGCCGCGCCGGTACTCCTGGCCGATCGGGGACAAGCCCCACAGGGCTGCGCTGGCAAGGGTGGACGCGCCCAGCAGGCCGATGAGCGCCCGACGAACCGGCAGGCGCGCACCCAGCTTGCGGATGCCTTCGACCGCCGCCAGCACCAGGGCCGTCAGCGGGAGGGCCGCGTAGTGGAAGGTGATCTTGCGGGTGAAGTCGTTCACCGACAGGAGGTTCACGAGAGCCTGGGGGATGCCCATCAGCAGCGGCCCGATCCCCGCCAGCGGGAGGAAGCCGAAGGGAGCCGTCATCTTCCAGAGGTAGCTGCGGGCGTCGGGCGCGGTGAGCCGGCCGGTGACGAGGCTGGGGTTCGAGAGGGTGTTGCGGACCATCTCGGGGGCCGAGCCTCCGAGGTCTCCGAAGAACTGGTTGTAGAAGGCCTCGCTCCCGCTGAAGTACGGGATCATCACCCGGCTGGCGAACAGGAACCACCCGATGCTCAGCGCCGCGGCGGTTAGGCCCGCTCGCCGGTTCCCCCGTGCGGCGACGAGCAAGCCGAGGACGAACGCGGCCAGGGCCACGTCCTCCTTCCAGGCCACGGCCAGCACGAGGCAGGCGGCGAACCAGCCCCATCGCCGTCGCAGCGAGAACCAGTAGGCGAAGAGCAGGGGAGTGATCGCCATCACCTCGGGGTGGAACAGCTCCCAGGCCATGAACCCCAGGGCGGGGTGGAGCAGGTAGGCGACGCAGACCGGCAGGGCGATCCAGCCGTAGCCCAGGCGGTCGCGGGCGATGAGGAAGAGCGGTACCGCTCCAAGGGCCATGCTGACGACCTGGACCATGTTGAGGAACTGGGGCCCGGCTCCGAGCCAGTAGAACGGCGCCAGCAGGTACAGGGCCGGCTCGGCGTGGTGACCGAAGACGGTCAGGCCCCGCACCGTGATGAGCCCGTCGCCGAACGGTGGCCGCGACAGGAGCCACACGGCCTGGTCGAAAATCCCCAGGTCGAAGCTGAACGACCCGAAGCGGGAGTGGCGCTGCCACACGAGCGGGGCGAACACCGCGATCCACGCCACCACCATGGCCGTCACCACCAGCCATGCCCGGTCCGCCCCTACGAGGCGGTCGCCGAACGGGAGCCGGCGGACGCCGATAGCGAGCCGGGCCGGCCAATCGGGAGCAACGACATCCGGGACGGGCTCCTCGGGTACGGCCGACTCGGGGACCGCTTCTGCGGGGACCGCTTCTGCGTCAGCCGCCCCCGCCTCCTCGACCACAGCGTCGGTAGGCTAGCCAGGGTCTCCTGAGAAGAATGGAAGCACCGCAGCCTGTGAGGCGATGTTCACAGTCCCGGCTCTCTCGCCGGGAGCGGCTCGCAGCCCTTGTCGCCTACCTCGTCCTCGCCGTCGTGCTCTTCTCGGCGACATGGGTCTCGCCCCAGGGGCGGTGGATCGGCGACGGCGGAGACCCGCCGCTGTTCATGTGGTTCCTGCGGTGGGTGCCCTACGCGCTGTCGCACGGCGTCAACCCGCTGGTCACGTCCCACCTGAACCTCCCCGACGGCGTGAACCTCATGTGGAACACGCCGGTGCCGTTGGCCGGGCTGCTGGCGGCGCCGCTGACCGTGGCCATGGGCCCGATCCTGGCCTACAACGTGCTGGTCACCCTGGCGGTGGCGGCGTCGGCGTGGTTTGCGTACCTGATGCTGCGGCGCTACGTGGCCAGTCCCTGGGCGGCGGGCCTGGGCGGGCTGCTCTACGGGTTCTCGCCCTACGTGCTGGCCCATGCCCGGGCCCACCTCAACCTCACCGCCGCCCTCGTCCCTCCGCTGATGCTGCTTCTCCTCGACGACGTGCTCGTACGCCAGCGGCGACCACCCCTGGTCGACGGTCTCCTGTTGGGCCTGCTGGCGGCGGGCCAGCTCCTGCTGTCGGAAGAGCTGCTGGCGTCGGAGATGCTGGTCGCGCTCCTGGGCCTCGCCGTGCTGGTTGCGCTGAACAGGCGCCGGTCGTTCGAGCCGGCCCGGGTCGCCCACGCCTTCCGGGCCCTGGCGGTGGCGCTTGCCGTTTCGCTGGCGATCGTCGCCTGGCCGCTCTACGTGCAGTTCTTCGGTCCGCAACGGGTGCGGGGCGGCACCCTCTGGAGGTCCGGCGTCTTCGTGTCCGACCTGTTGGCGTTCGTCGTGCCCTCGGGCAACCAGGCGCTGAGCTCGGCGTGGACGAGGAGTGTGACGGAACAGTTCTCCAGCGCGTGCTGCGTGGCGGAGAAGAACGCCTATCTCGGCGTGCCGCTGCTGGCCCTGCTGGTCGCCGCAGTGGTGTGGCTGCGGTCGAGGCCCCTTGTGCGCCTCGCCGGCATCCTCGCCGGGCTCCTGCTCCTGTTCTCCATGGGGCCGCAGCTGCAAGTGGGTGGTCGCGTGACGCCAGTGGTGCTGCCGTTCCGGTTGGTGTCCGTCCTTCCGGTGTTCGGCAACCTCCTAGCCGGCCGGCTCATGCTCTACGTCTTCCTATTCGCGGCGGTGATCGTCGCTGTCCTCGTCGAGGAAGTGGCCAAGTCCCGGCATTGGCCCTCGGGCCTCGTCGCCCTGGCCCTGGCGGCTCCGCTGCTCCCGCTGGTGCCCACCCTGCCGTTCCCGTCGAAAGCCGCCGACGTTCCTGCCTTCTTCACCTCCGCGGCGGTCGAGCGCATCCCGCAGGGCGCGGTGGTGCTCGTCGCCCCCTTCCCGCACGACACCAACACCGCCGAGCCGATGCTCTGGCAGGCGGTTTCGGGCATGCGCTACCGGATGCTGGGGGGGTACGCCCTCGGCCCCGACCGCTCCGGGCGGTTCGACTTCCTGCCGTTGCCCACCGACCTCTCGGAGACGATGGCCCGGCTCCAGGGCGGCGAGAGCCCCGAGCTCACCGAGGACCTGCGAACCAGGATGTGGTCGGTGCTCGACGCCAACCGGGTGGACGCGGTCGTGGTCGGGCCCATGCCGAACCGTCAGGGAACGGTCGCCTTTTTCGGCTCCCTCCTGGGCCGTGAAGGCGTCGGCGTGGGCGGCGTGGACCTCTGGACGGGCCTCCGAGCCGAGGGTCGCCGGTAGACTGGCCTCCGTGTCCTTCCTCACCAAGGTGCTGCGCGCCGGCGAGGGCAAGAAGCTCAAAGCCCTTCAGACGCTGGTGCCCGACATCTCTGCGTTCGAGCCCGAGATCCAGGTTTTGTCCGACGAAGCGCTCCGGCACCGCACCGTGGAGTTCCGCGAGCGCGTTGACCGGGCCCGGTCGGCCGACGACGACATCGACGATGTCCTGAACGAGCTCCTGCTCGAAGCCTTCGCCGTCGTGCGGGAGGCGGCCAAGCGGGCGATCGGCCAGCGCCACTACGACGTCCAGCTCATGGGCGCCGCCGCCCTCCACTTCGGGTGGATCGCCGAGATGAAGACGGGCGAGGGTAAGA
>JBOGIF010000018.1:0-40447 GCA_050742415.1 Acidimicrobiales bacterium
GATCACGGGCGGCATTGGGCTTGGGTGTTGCGGGAGCGGTCGCGGCGGTGGCTGCGCGCAGGGGTGTCGTTGTCGCCGAAATCACCGTGACCAGCGTGAACAGACCGGCTGCCATGCGATGGGGCGTGATCCTGTAACGGCGTCTGCTCGTTTGGTTGGTCGCCATCTCGTGAACCCTCTTCCGCCGGGTGGTGATCGACATCGCCCGCGCGATCCCTTTGGTCTTCTATCGACAGCTGGGACCCGACCTTGAGTGGCATGGCATCGATCGACGGGATGCTGATGGCCGGTTCACGAGCGTTCCCAAGTCAGTCCGCCTTCACAGCGACAGGCCGTGTTCGAGGTCCGGCTGCCCGATGACGTGGACCGGCACCCTTCCCAGGCTGCGGTTCAGCTCCTCGCACGCCTTGAGCACCCCGCGATGATTGTCGGCGCAGGGGCTGATGTCGTTCCATCGGGGGCTTGTGCCCAGGAACCGGCCGGCATCGCCGCCGAAGGCCACCCTGTGCTGGTCGATGCGAGCCGCCAGCGTTACACGCCCGAGGATACCGGCATCGCCGGGCCCCAATCGGCAAAAGTTGCGAATGCTGCGACCTGGTGTCGCGCCCGACGAGCTCGTCGTCGTCATCCGCGCCACACCTGCCAGCGAACGCGAGACGATCGAGGACCTGGCTACCGATTCCTTGGCATCCGGGAGGACATACGCAATCGAACCGAGCCCAGGCCGAAAATCCGACCGGGCGTGATGGCTGGCCGGCATCCTTTTGAGATAACCGGAGCCAGTATCCAGGAGTTCCAGGATCCCAGCGAAGTCCTCGAACTTGCGGGCGACTTCCTGGCGTCGCGGCCGGTGGAGCACAACCTGGTGCTGACGCTCCTCCACGAGCGAGCGGCTCACCCCGAGCCCGGACGCTATTGGGTGGTCTTTGAGGGCGGGCACGTCGCTGGCGTGGTCTTCCAGTCGCCGCTCGACTTCATCGCGGCTATCACGCCCATGGCGCCCTCGGCGGCGGCCTTCGCCGCAGACGCCATCGCCCGATCCGGCTCGGTGCTCCCCGGGGCCAGCGGTGAGGCGGGGACCGCGGCCCGGTTCGCCGGCCAATGGGCCGAGTCGACCGGCTGCGCGGCCGTACCGACGTTCGGCCAGCGGTTGTACCGCTTCGGGCCGCCGGGTCCCCTTCCCGACGTGCCCGGCTCCCTCAGGCCGGCCCAGGCCCGCGACCGGGACGCGCTGGTCGCGTGGATGGCGTGCTTCAGGGAGGAGGTAGGCCCGACCGGTCCCGCACGCGACCCCGGCGCGCTGGTCGACAGGCGCATGGCCGCGGGCCAGCTCTGGGTGTGGGACGTCGACCGGAGGCCGACGTCGCTCGCCGTGCTCTCGAGCACCGCGGCCGGCGTGGCCCGCATCGGCCCCGTCTTCACTCCGCCCGACCTGCGGCGGCGCGGTTATGCCGGCGCCTGCGTCGCCGGGGTCTCCCGCCTGGTGGTGGAACAGGGCGGCAGTCCGATCCTCTACACCGATCTGGCCAACCCCACGTCGAACTCCCTCTACCGCCGACTGGGCTACGAGGCCGTGATCGAGTGCATCGCGTACGACTTCAGGCCCCGCCCCCGGCTGTAGGCTGGGTTATGGCTAGCCCGCCCGACGCGTTCGACACGATTCTCGTTGTCGATTTCGGCGCCCAGTACGCCCAGCTCATCGCCCGGCGGGTCCGCGAGGCCCACGTCTACAGCGAGATTGTCCCGCGTGACGTGCCGGTGGCCGAGATGCTGGCCCGGCACCCGGCCGGCATCATCCTCAGCGGCGGTCCGGCGTCGGTCCACGTCGAGGGGGCCCCTTCGGTGGACCCTGCTCTCTACGCCAGCGGGGTGCCCGTCCTCGGCATCTGTTACGGCGCCCAGCTGCTGGCCAGCCAGCTCGGGGGCGAGGTGGCTCGCACCGGGGTGGCGGAGTACGGCCGGACCCAGCTGGAACTTACGAGCGCGTCGCGGCTGTTCGCCGAGCTGCCGGTGAGCCAGGACGTGTGGATGAGCCACGCCGACTCGATCGTCGCTGCACCCCCCGGCTTCCGGGTGACGGCGCGCACGGCCGCCGTCCCGGTGGCCGCCCTCGAGGAGCCGGCGCGGGGGCTGTACGGCGTGCAGTTCCACCCCGAGGTGGCCCACACCGCGCGCGGGCAGGAGATCCTGAAGCACTTCCTCTACGACGTCTGCGGCTGCCGACCCCGGTGGACCATGACGTCGATCGTGGAGCACGCGGTGGAGGCCACCAAGGCCCGGGTTGGCGAGGAGCGGGTGCTCTGCGGCCTCTCCGGTGGCGTCGACTCCTCGGTGGCCGCCGCGCTGGTCCACAAGGCGGTGGGCGACCAGCTCACGTGCGTCTACGTCGACACCGGGCTGATGCGGGCGGGCGAGTCCGAGCAGGTGGAGGACACGTTCCGCCGCCAGTTCCAGGTGGACCTCGTCCATGTGAAGGCCGCCGATCGCTTCCTGGAGGCCCTGGCCGGGGTGGAGGACCCGGAGGTCAAGCGCAAGGCCATCGGTGAGACCTTCATCCGGGTGTTCGAGGAGGTGGCCGCCGACGTCTCCGCCGGCGCCGGGCCGGTGAGGTTCCTGGTGCAGGGCACCCTCTATCCCGACATCATCGAGTCCGGCACGCGCGACGCCGCCCGTATCAAGTCGCACCACAACGTCGGTGGGTTGCCCGACGACATGGAGTTCGAGCTCATCGAGCCGCTCCGCAACCTGTTCAAGGACGAGGTTCGGGCAGTGGGCGAGGAGCTCGGCCTGCCCGAGGAGATGGTGTGGCGCCAGCCCTTCCCGGGCCCCGGCCTGGCCGTGCGCATCATCGGCGCGGTGACCCCCGAGCGCCTGGAGATACTGCGCCAGGCCGACGCCATCGTATTGGAGGAGATCCGCCGCGCTGGTCTGATGCGCGAGCTCTGGCAGAGCTTCGCGGTCCTGCCCGCCGTTCGCACCGTCGGCGTGATGGGCGACGAGCGGACCTACGCGTATCCCATCGTGGTGCGGGCCGTCACCAGCGACGACGCCATGACCGCCGACTGGGCCCGTCTCCCGGCCGACGTCCTGGAGCGGCTCTCGAGCCGGGTCATCGCCGAGGTGCCGGGCGTGAACCGGGTGGCGCTCGACATCACCTCGAAGCCGCCGGGCACCATCGAATGGGAGTAGGCGCCCCGCCCGAGCCCCTGGCCGGCCTCAACCCCGCCCAGCACGAGGCCGTCACCCACCCGGGCGGGCCGCTGCTGATCGTGGCCGGGGCCGGTTCGGGCAAGACTCGGGTGCTCACCCACCGGGTGGCCCACCTGGTCCGCGAGCTCGGGGTTTCGCCCTTCGAGATCCTCGCCATCACCTTCACCAACAAGGCGGCCGACGAGATGAAGTCGCGGGTCTCCGCCCTGGTCGGGCCGGTGGCGCGCAAGATGTGGGTGTCCACGTTCCACTCGGCGTGCGTCCGCATCCTGCGGTCCAACGCCGCCGTGCTGGGCTACTCGTCGTCGTTCACGATCTACGACCAGGCCGACGCCCAGCGCCTCACTGCCTACGTGCTGCGCGACCTCGACATCGACCCGAAGCGCTTCCCACCCCGGAGCGTCCACGCCGCGGTGAGCGCGGCCAAGAACGACCTGGTGGGGGTGGAGGCCTACGCCGACCGGGCGCGTGGGCCCTACGAGCGGCGGATCGCCGAGGTCTACCGGGAGTACCAGCGTCGCCTGAAGGACGCCAACGCCATGGACTTCGACGACCTGCTGACCCTGACGGTGGAGCTGTTCAAGGTGGCGCCCGACGTCCTCGCTACCTATCAGGAGCGGTTCCGGCACATCCTGGTGGACGAGTTCCAGGACACCAACCGCGCCCAGAACGAGCTGGTGGTGGCCCTCGCCCGCGGCCACCGCAACATCTGCGTGGTCGGCGACAGCGACCAGTGTCTTCCCTCGGGAACGCAGGTCGCCACGCCCCTAGGGCCCCGGCCGATCGAACAGGTGCGCGAGGGCGACGAGGTCCTGGGAACGGGAGCGACCGGCAGGTTGGTACCGAGCCGGGTCACGGGTGTGAAGCGCGGCCGGTACGGCGGCCGGGTGTACAAGGTCAGCGCCGGGGGCCGTGTGCTCGTCGGGACGCCGCACCACGTGGTGCTGGCCGACCCGGACGTGGAGGCCGGCAACTTCGTCGTCTATCTGATGGAGCGCACCGGGTTCGGGTTCCGGATCGGCCTCGCCAAGAGCCCACGCCCGAGCCGCGCCGGTGAGCTGCATGCCGACAAGATGTGGATCCTCCGGCTCTGTGGGACCAGGGCCGAAGCCGCCTTCTGGGAGACGTACTACGCCGCCCGGTACGGGCTGCCGACGCTTGTGTTCCATGGGCTCGGGCGCAAGCTGGTCATGGACCAGAGCTGGATCGACAGGGTCTTCCTCGACCTCGATACGACCGGGGCGGCCAAGCAGCTCATGGAGGACCTCGATCTTCACCCGGAGTTCCCGCATTACCGACCCCAGAACGGCTCGCGCCGCCAGAGCGTCAACCTCACCATGTTCTCGGACCACCGAGGCCTGGATCCGATCGGCTACCACCGGGTCCAATGGTGCTCCAGCCGGCCCGAGATAGCGGAGCGTCTGGCCGCCGCCGGGTTCGTCGTCCGACCCGGACGATCGGGGAGCGTCCGGGTCGAGATCTCGAGGAAGAGCTATCCCGAAGCCCTTGCCATGGCGAGGAGCATCGCGGCCAGCGGGGGGATGGAGATCCAGAGGAGGGCTCAGGTCGACGGTCGGATCTATGCGTTCATGCCGCTGTCACACCTGCGGGAGGGCATGCGCGTCCTGGTGGGCCAGGGCGAACGGCTCGAAGAGGCCCGGGTGGATTCGATCGACACTGAGGAGTACGACGGCGAGGTGTTCGACCTGGAGGTCACTCCGGCGCACACGTACATGGGAAACGGCATCCTGGTGCACAACTCCGTGTACCGGTTCCGGGGTGCCGACATCCGCAACATCCTCGACTTCGAGAAGGCGTTCCCCGACGCCACGCTGATCGTCCTGGAGCAGAACTACCGCTCGACCCAGACCATCCTCGACGCTGCCAACGCCGTCATCGCCAACAACCTCGCCCGCCGGCCCAAAGCGCTGTGGACCGAGCACTCCGGCGGCGACCTGATCGAGCGATACCACGCCGAGGACGAGGGCGACGAGGCGGCGTGGGTGGCCGGCCAGATGACCTGCCTCCACGAGACCGACGGCTGGTGCTGGGACGAGATGGCGGTGTTCTACCGGACCAACGCTCAGAGCCGGGTGCTCGAGGAGCACCTGGTGAGGCGCAAGATCCCCTACAAGGTCATCGGGGGAACCCGCTTCTACGAGCGGCGGGAGGTGAAGGACGCTCTGGCCTACCTGCGAGTCCTGGCCAACCCGGCCGACGAGGTCTCGCTGCGGCGGATCGTGAACGTCCCGCGTCGCGGCGTGGGCGACACGAGCATCGCCCGGCTGGACGCGTGGGCGGTTGCCAACGGCCGGTCCTTCGCCGACGCCCTGGCCAAGGCCGAGGAGGCCGGTGTCGGAGGCCGGGCCCTCACCGGCGTTCGTCAGCTCGTGGGCCTCCTCGACCGGCTCCGCTCGAACACCCTCGGCCCGGCCGAAGCCCTCGAGTCGGTCCTGGAGTCCACCGGCTACGTGGCCGAGCTGAGCGAGGACCGCTCGATCGAGGCCCAGGGCCGGCTCGAGAACCTGGCCGAGCTCGTCGGCGTGGCCAAGGCGTTCGAGGAGAGCGCGGCCGAGGAGGGCGCGCCGGCCGGTGTCGGGGACTTCCTGGAGAGCGTGAGCCTGGTCGCGGACTCCGACGACCTGGACGCCGACGCGTCTGCGGTCGTGCTGATGACCCTGCACACGGCCAAAGGGCTGGAGTTCCCGGGCGTGTTCATGATCGGGCTGGAGGACGGCGTCTTCCCCCACGTCCGCTCGTTGGCCGAGCCCGACGAGCTGGAGGAGGAACGGCGGCTCTGCTACGTGGGGATCACCAGGGCCCGGCGCCGCCTCTTCCTGTCGCACGCCTGGAGCCGCCAGCTCTTCGGTACCACCAACTACAACCCTCCCAGCCGGTTCCTCAAGGAGATCCCCGAGGCGCTGGTGAGCATGGCGGCCGGGAGCCGGCGGCGGTTGACGTCGGGCCGGGAGCGGATCGTGGAGTCGGCGCTGCGAGCGTCGTCGTTCTCGGGCGGGTCGGGCTGGTCGGGTGGGGACTCGCCGCGCCCGACCCGTCCCCGCACGACGGGCGCCGACCAACTCGGCATCAGGGTGGGCGACGACGTCTTCCACCGGAAGTGGGGGGAGGGCGTGGTGCTGGAGATGATCGGTGCCGACGACAAGGCCGAGGCCGTGGTGCGGTTCCCCGACGTAGGCGAGAAGCGGCTGTTGCTGTCCTGGTCGCCCCTCAAGAAGCTGGGCTGAGCCGCCGGCGCATCGACCGGTACCTTCCGTCGCAGGTGCCGAGGATGCGGTCCGTCGCCTCCCCATTCGGCCACAATTCCGATCGGCGGGAAAGAGGGCTGGCCCCCCTCTTTGACTGGTCGTGGTACCACCACCAGAGTGGGCGCTGGTGGCAGCGACGGAGCGGGGCGCCGGCCGGGCGGGAGAGACGCTTCGCGTTGTCATTGCCGACGACGAATACCTGGTGCGCGAAGGCGCCCGCAGCGTGCTGTCAGCCGTTCCGGGCATCGACGTGGTCGGCGTGGCTGCCGACCCGGTGGAGTTAACCGCAGTGATCGAGGCCTGCTCGCCCGACGTCGTCGTCCTCGACGTGAAGATGCCGCCCACCCACCGGGCGGAGGGCATCGAGGCGGCCCGGGCCCTCCGGGAGAACAACCCCGGGATCGGGGTGGTCATCCTCTCCCAGTACGCCGACCCCGAGTACGCCCTCGAGCTGTTGCGCGACGGCTCGAAGGGCCGGGCGTACCTGCTCAAGGAGCGGCTGGGCCGCCCGGCGCAACTGGCCGAGGCCATCCGGGAGGTGGCCAACGGAGGGTCGATCCTGGACCCGAAGGTCGTCGACGCGCTGATGGAAGCCCAGCGTCGCCGGAGCCGGTCGCGGGTCCACGGCCTCACCGAGCGCGAGCACGAGGTGCTCACGCTGATGGCCAGCGGGAGGACGAACGCCGGCATCGCCCAGAGCCTGTTCCTCAGCGAGCGGGCGGTGGAGAAGCACATCAACGCCATCTTCCGGAAGCTCGGCCTGAGCGAGGAGCTCGATATCAACCACCGAGTGGCCGCCGTCCTCTTCTTCCTCCAGCGCAGTGTCGAGTAGTCGCGGGGCGAGCAAACGACCCGTCAGGCGGCGAGGCGGTCGTACTGCTGCTTTGCCAATTGCATGGCGAGCTCGGGGGTGGCGGCGTCGGGGCCGTGAACGACGACCTGGGCCGTGTAGGCGCCCCGGGAGAGCAGCACGATCGCCGCCGGGCCCTCGCTCGTCGAGGTCGACAGGCCCCGCGCCCCGGAGACCTCCGGGACCAGGAAGGGGTTGGTCGGACCGGCCGACGGATCGGTGGCCCCGTCGACCCAGCGCTTCAGGTAGCCGGTAGCGGCTGTCTCGTCGCGGAACTGGTAGACGAAGTCGACGATGGCCCCGCCCTTCGGGTCGGCCCAGTAGCGCTGGTACCCGGCCACGAACCCGGCGGCGGTGAGCGCCGTCCGGGCGTCGGGCTCGAGCTCGTCGCGGACGGCCTTGTCCAGGTCGGAGGGCCCGGTGTCGGCGACGTCGTCGGGCTGCTGCACGTAGGCCGGGGGCACCGACTGGAGGAGGCGGCTTTGTAGGGCGTCGGTGGCGGGCGAAGCGGTCCCCGACCCGCTACCCGGAGCCGCGGCGGCCCCCTGGCTTCCCGACAGGAACTGCTTGGCGTCGGCGACCTCCTCGGGAGGTGGGAGGGTGATCGACACCGGCTGGCCGAAGTCGTACAGCTCGACGCTCACGTTGACTTTCTGCGGCAGTAAGGACGAAGGCAGGTTCGGGATGGCCTCGACCCGTGAGTAGTCGATGGTGTGAACCATGCGCCGGACCCGCCCGTCGCGGTCGAGCCAGGCCTCGACCGGCACCGATTTGATCCCGAACCGGTCGGATACCTGGCGGATGGCGGCGCGCTGGACTGCGGGCGCCTGGTCCGCGGCCTTGGCCATGTCGACCACGGCGCGGTAGTGCGTGGTGGGTTCCCCTCGGACGCGCGCCGGGCCGACAGTCGTGACCTTGCCCGAGGCGCCGAGGAGGTACTGGAGCCCGGCCGCCGGGTCGTTCGACTGGCCCTGGAAGAGGACGTCCAGCCCGGAGATACCGGCCGAGCTGGCCAGCATGCCGAGGTCGAGCCTCACCCACGGCTTGCCCCCGGTGAGCGAGCCGAGTTGGGGCACGTGCTGGTAGATGGTCGGCCCGTCGAGGACCGACCGCACGGGCTGGCCCGCCAGCGTGAAGGTGATGTCGGCGCGGTGACCGTGGAAGTCGAGCGTGCCCTCGCCCTTGACCTCGGCCGGGAGGCCTTCCTGGCCGGCCCGGGGCGTGAGGGCGATCTGCTGGGAGACCCTGGCGCTCTTGGCGGCTGTGGTCCTCGCGGGGGCGGCGGCGACCACGGCAAGGGCGCCCGACGTCGACCCGCAGGCGGCCAAGAGCGCGAGGACCAGGAACCCACGGCCGATCACCCGTCGCACGGCTCTCCCGTTCCCAGAAGGGCTCAACGTAGCGGGATCGGCCATTACATCGCCGGCAGCTCCCGTCGAGCCTCCTGAGAAACAACTGTTGGATTCGGTGGGCTTGACATCAGGAGTTAGGCTCCCCTAAGAATAGTCGACAACTCGGCGTCGAGAATTAGGAGGCAGTGTGCAGGCTCGTCTGGGTGGTTCGGTGCGCAAGATCGGGCTGATGGTGGCACTCGTGGTTCTCAGCGGTGCCTGCTCCGACAGCGCGGATGACACACCCGCCGTCGCTCCCGAGGAGAAGCGGGCACCGGCGGCCGAGGTGACCGCCGGCCTCCGGCGGATCGAGGCGATCGTCGCCGACGTGGCGGCCCAGGCCGGGACGGACAAGACGAAGGCCACCGAGCTCAGCGAGGGCATCGAAGAGGAGTGGGAGCCCGTCGAGGGCACGGTGAAGGCCAACGACCAGGACACGTACATCTCCTTCGAAGACGACTTCGCCACCTTGGAGGGGGCGGCCAAGGCTGGCGACGCGGCCAAGGCCAAGACCGCGGCCGACCGCATCGCCGCCACCGTGCGCAGCTACACGGAGCGCTATCCGGGATGACCCGGTCGCTTCCCGGTCGGGTCGCTCGCCGAGGTGGGCTCCTGGGGCTTTTGCTCCTCGTGCTCCTGTCGGTAGGCGCGCCATCGGCCGGGGCGGCGGCGCCCGGCGGGGTGTCCAGGTCGGAGGCGGTCCACCAGATCGAGATCGTTCGGGCCTCGATCGACGAGACCCTGGCGCTGGTGAAGGAGGGAAGGGCCGAGGAGGCGTTCGCCCGGGCCAAGGCCGGTTACCTGAGCCACTTCGAGCTGGTGGAGGTGCCGCTGCGGATCGTCGACGCCCGGCTGACGGCCGACGCCGAGACGAAGTTCGCCGAGATCCGGGGCCTGATCACCTCGGGAGCACCGGTCGGCCAGGTCCGGGCCAAGGTGGTGGAGCTGAGGCGGCTGGTCGACTCCGCCGAGCGCCGGCTCACCGACACCGGTCTTACCGCCCCCACGGTCGTGGCCGGCCAGAGCTTCCTCATCATCTTCCGGGAGGGCCTGGAGGCGGTGCTGCTGATCTCGGTGCTGCTGGGCTACCTGGAGGCAGCCAAAGCCACCCAGTACCGGCGGCCGATCCTGTGGGGAATGGCTGCGGGCGTGGGCGCGACCGCCGTCACCTTCGTGCTGCTGCGCAGCCTGCTCGCCGTGCTGCCCTTCGGCCGGGAGGTCCTTGAAGCGGTCACCGCCATCATGGCCGTGGTCGTGCTGTTCTACGTGTCGTTCTGGCTGGTCGCCCGGTTGGAGCAGAAGCGATGGTTGGAATTCCTCCGCACCCGGGTCTGGTCGGCGGTGTCGGCGGGCTCGACCGCCGCCCTCGTGGCCGTGGGCTTCACCGCTGTCTACCGGGAGGGCTTCGAGACAGCGCTCTTCTACCAGGCGCTCCTCTCGTTTGGCACGGGGCTCGGTCCAGCGGTCGCCGTGGGACTGGGCATCGGCGTAGCCGCGCTCGCGGTCGCCTCCTACGCCATCTTCCGCCTCGGCCGCCGCCTCCCCATCAAGGGCCTCCTGTCGAGCGCGGTCATCCTGTTGATGGCCACGTCGGTGGCCTTTGCCGGTAACGCCGTGCGATCGCTGCAGCAGGCCGACGTGGTGCGCCTCACGCCGCTACGGGGATGGCCTACGCCGCACATCTTCCTCTCCCAGTCGCTCGGCTACTGGCCGAGCGCCCAGACGGTCCTGGCCCAGCTGGTGCTCACGGCCATCTACGTCGCCGGGGCGCTGTACGTGTTCGTGATCCGGCCTCGCCGGATGAACGCGGGCGGGACCCCGCCACCACCGGCAACGGCACCGAGCCCGGCTCCCGTACCGGACCAGACCGGCGTCCCGGCCGGCGCCTGAGGAGTGCCCGTGAGGGTCGGGGTCGACATCGGGGGCACCTTCACCAAGGCCGTGGCCGTCGACGGCACCGGCCAGGTGGTGGCACGCGCGGTGGTTCCGACCTCTCACGACTCCACCGACGGGGTGGCGGCAGGCGTCGTGGACGCGGTAGCCCGCCTCGCCGGCGAGCTGGGTGCAGGCGAGATCAGCCTCGTCACCCACTCCACGACCCAGGCCGTGAACGCGCTGCTCGAGGGCGACGTGGCGATGGTCGGTGTGGTGGGCATGGGCCGGGAGCCGAACCTGGCCAAAGCCCGCCGGCGCACCAACCTGGGGCCGGTGGAGATGGGCGATGGCCGGTCGCTGCAAACGGTGACCGAGTTCCTCGACGTGAGCCGGGGCCTCGACCTCGACGCGGTCCGCGCCGCCCTCGAGCGGCTGGTGGAGGCAGGCGCCGGCGCGGTGGCGGTGGCCGAGGCCTTCGCTCCCGACGACACGGCCAACGAGCAGGCGGTTGCCAACCTGGCGTCCGGGATGGGTCTGCCGACCACCACGTCGGCTGAGCTCAGCGGGCTCTACGGGCTCGAGCTACGGACTGTGACTGCCGCCGTCAACTCCTCCATCCTTCCCGTGGCCCTGCGCACGGCCGACGTGGTCCGCGACGGTGTGGCCGCCTGCGGCATCGCCGCCCCGGTGATGGTCATGCGCGGTGACGGCGGCGCGACCGACCTCGAGGGCTTCCTCCGGGCACCGGCCCGCACCCTCTACTCGGGCCCCGCCGCCTCTGTCGCCGGTGCCCTCCGTACCCACCGCGTCGACGAGGGTGTGATCGTCGAGGTGGGTGGTACCTCCACCAACATCGCCGCCATCAAGGCGGGCCAGCCGGCCCTGTCCTACGTGCAGGTCGCCGGTCGGCCCACCGCCATCCGGGCCCTCGACGTGGCCGTGGCCGGCGTGGCCGGGGGCTCGATGCTCCGGTCCCGGCGTCGCCGGGTTTACGGCGTCGGGCCGCGTAGCGCCCACATCGCCGGCCTGGCCTACTGCTGCTTCCTGCCGGCCGCGGACATGGTGGGAGCCGACGCGACGTGCGTCTCCCCGCGGCCGGGCGATCCGCCGGACTACGTGGTCCTGCGCCTTTCCGACGGACGCCAGGCGGCCCTCACCAATACCTGTGCTGCCAACGCTCTCGGGCTGGTCGAGGTCGACGACTACGCCTACGGCAATCCCGAAGCGGCCCGGGCCGGGTTCGCCGCCGCTGGTGCCATGCTCCGCCTCCCAGGTGACGAGGTCGCCCGGCGGATGCTCCAGGCCTCGTGCATGTTGCTGGGTGACCTGGTGTCGGCCGCCGTCAAGGCCCACGACCTGAAGAGCCCGGAGATCGTCGCCGTCGGAGGCGGCGCCGGCGCCCTGGGCCGACAGGTTGCCGCCGCCCTCGGCCTGCCGTGCACCGTGCCCGACGGCGCCGAGGTCATCTCCTCGGTCGGCGACGCCCTGTCGCTCGTGCGCGCCGAGCGGGAGCGGACGGTCCAGAGCCCGGGGCCCGAGGCCATCCGCGCCCTTGTCGAGGAGGTCCAGGCCGAGGCGCTGGCCGCCGGCGCCGCCCCGGCCAGCCTCGACGTCCGAGTTACACACGTGAGCGAACGCGGTGCCATTCGGGTGGTCGCCACCGGCGCCTTGGCCCTGCATGCCGGCGCCGTGCCCGGTCGTCCCGCCATCGGCGCCGACGAGGCCCTGGCGCTGGTACGGGCCCGCGGGTGCGACGAGGTCCTGGCCGTCGGCGCCTGCTGGCTCGGCCGCTCCGCGAGGCGGGACAAGGGCCGCGTCGTGATTCTCGACCGGTTCGGCGACCTCGTGGTCGACCTCCGCGGGGAGGCGGTGACCGGTCAGGCGGCGGGGGCCGACCTCGGAAGGGCAGCGGCCGACCTGGTTACCCGCCACGTACGCCATATGGGGCCGGTGACGGTGGCGCCCAGCGTGTGGGTCGTGCACGGAGCCCAGGTCACCGAGCTGGCCGACACCGAGCCCGCCGCCGTTGCCGGCACGGTCACGGCCATGGCCGACGGTGAGGCCCTGGTGGCCGTCGCCGCCGGCCGGTCCTGACGCGCTGTGGCTGTATACATCCCGGCTTCGCGGCGCCGGCAGTGGCTGGTCCTGGTAGCGGTAGCGGCGGCCTTGCTGGGGGCGCTCCTCGGCGGCCTCGCCGGACGGGCCACCGCCCCGTCGGTGGACGAGCGGGTCCGAGAGGTGCAGGAGCGGGCCAGGACTCTGACCGCCGGGCTAAGGGTGCTGGCCCTCCACGAGGAATCGGATGCAGCTTCGCTGCAGTCGGGCGCCACCGGCGCCGGGCTGGCGGTGGAGCGGGCCGAGTCCGGGCTCCGCGACGCCCTGGCCGACGCGCCGTGGGTGGCCTCGGGCGAAGGCGCCCGTCTGTTGGCCGCCGTTGCCGAGCTGAAGGCCCTGGCGGCCGAGGATCCTGCGAGCCCTGAGCTCACCCAGGGGGTCGAAGCCGCGGCCGCCGCCATGGAGGCGGCCTTCGGTCTGGCGCCCCGCTGAGTCGGGCTGAGTCAGGTGGCGTGGGGGTTGCGCTTGGCGGGGGCCGCCTCCCGCAGGCTGTGCAGGATCGCCCGCTTCACCTCGCCGACCACGTGCGGGTCGTCGATCTTGTGCCCGCGTCGGTCCCGCACGTAGAACGCGTCGAGCACTTGGTTGCCGAGAGTCGCCACCTTGGCAGTACGGATGTCCAGCTCGAGCTCGGCCATGGCCCGGGTGATGCGGTAGAGCACACCGATGCCGTCGGGGGCCCGCACGTCGATAACGGTGGCGTCGGCCGACGCGTCGTCGTCGAAGGTGACCGTCGTCTTCGGTGTCGTGGAGGTGCGCCCGGCGGGATGGCGGTAGGCCCAGGCCCGCTCGGCGAGGCGGGCGTCGAGGGCAAGGCGGCCGTCGAGGACCCGATTCAGGTCGGCCGTGACCCGGTCCCACGGCGCGTGGTCGCGAACAGGGTCGGCCACCCGGAACTGGGCCAGGGCGCGCCCGCCGTCGCTCGAGTAGGCGGCGGCAGCCAGGACGTCGAGGCCGTGCAGCGACAGCACCCCGGAGATGCGGCTGAACAGACCCGGCCGATCGTCGCTGACGACCGTCAGCGTGTCGTCCTCGGCCACGACGTGGCGCCCTCCAGCCGCAAGCAGGGCCATCTGTTTGGGAGTCGGGAACTGGCCGACCACGACAGTGCTGAGCTCGCCCCCGCCGAGGACGTGCTCGACCCGTTGCACCAGTTGGCCCACCAGCTCCGCCTTCCACGGGCCCCAGGCCGAATGGCCGGTGGCCAGCGAGTCAGCCTCGGTGAGCGCGGCGAGAAGCGCTAGCTGGTCGGTCGAGCCCACTGCGGCCGCCACCCGCGCGATCGTCGTCGGGTCGTCGAGGTCGCGGCGGGTCGCCACCTCCGACAGCAGCAGGTGGTGCTCGATCAGGGCGGCGATGCTGGCCACGTCGGCCGGCGGGTATCCCATGCGGGCGGCGATGCCGTTGGCGAGCGCCACTCCCATCTCGGTGTGGTCACCGCCTCGCCCCTTCCCCAGGTCGTGCAGGAGCGCGGTGACGACGAGCAGGTCGGGGCGCCGAACCCGCGCCGCCAGCCGGGCGGCGTTGGCGGCCGTCTCCAAGAGGTGCCGGTCGACGGTGAAGCGGTGGTAGGCGTTGCGCTGGGGATGGGCCCGGACGGGCTGCCACTCCGGCAGGATGCGCGTCCAGATCCCACGCTGGTCGAGAGCCTCGATCACGTCGATGGCGGCGGAGCCGGTCAGGAGCAGCTCCGCCAGAAGCGCCAGCGCCTCGGCGGGCCAGGGCTCGGACAGTGGAGCCGAGCCTGTCGCCAGCCATTCCAGCGACGCCCGGTCGATCACCGTCCGGCGGTGGGCGGCCAGGGTGGCGGCGCGCAGCGCCAGCACCAGGTCGTCGGCCGGCGGGGTTCCATGGTCGAGGTGCACCTCGCCGTCCTGGAGGAAGATGCCGTCCCCGAGCGCCTCGCGCTTGGGGCCGCCTCGGCCGCGCGAGCCGCGCCGCGCCGCCTGGATACGACGCCAGGTGTCGTCGCTCGTCCAGGCGATCGCCCGAGCCGCCTCGGCGATGCGCGCCGTCAAAGCGTCGGCATCGCCGTCTCCCAGAGCCGCGGCGACCGCGTCCTGGTCCTGGAGCGCGAGGACGTTCGACTTGCCCCTGGTGTGGCGCTGCAGCTCCACCCGGACGTCGAGGAGGACCGCGTAGGCCGCCGCCAGGCTGTTGGAGTCGTGGTCGAGCATGATCCGGTGGGCGGCTTCGGCCCAGTGCAGCGAGTGGACGTCGCGCAGCCCTCCCCGGCCGTCCTTGAGGTCCGGCTCCAGCCGAAAGGCCACCTCGCCGGCGTTAGTGTGACGGGCGCGCACGCGCTCGTCGAGCGCTGTCAGCCAGGCCTTGGAACGGCGCTCCCATTGGCTCGCCGCGCCCTGGGCGAGTCGGGCGGTGAGGCCGGCATCGCCGGCGACGTGGCGGGCGTTCAGCAGGGCGGTGGCGCTGTCCAGGTCGTCGGACGCGAACTGCAACGCCGCCTTCACCGTCCAGACGCTGTGTCCCAGGTGCATCCCCGCGTCCCAGATCGGGTACCAGACACGATCGGCGATGGCGGTGACGTCGGTGCGGGGCTCGTGGACGAGCATCACGTCGATGTCGCTCTGCGGGCACAGCTCGGCCCGCCCGTAGCCGCCGACGGCCACCAAGGCGACCCCCGCGGTCGCTCCTTCGGTCGCCCGCTCGAGGAGGTCGACCAGCCACGCGTCGATCAGGTCACTGTGGGCCCGGCACCAGGCCGAGCCGGTCAGCGCATCGTCCGCGAGCAGCACACCGCGTTCCAGCCCCATCCCGGTCACAGCGTAGAGCCGGCCCGTGACCGCCCTCTGGCTAGAGCGAGGCGTCGATCGGGGCGCGGGCAGGGAAGGTGGCGACCACTGCGGTGCCCTGGCCCGGCTCGGACGTGATCACGAGGGAGCCGCCGAACGAACGCACCCGGTCGTCCATGTGCAGCAGGCCGCCGCCTCGACGGATGGACTCAGGGTCGAACCCCTGCCCGTCGTCGCGGACGGTGACCTCGAGCAGCTCGCCGTGGAGCCGCAGCCGGATCTCGAGCGCCGTCCCGCCCGAGTGCTTGAGAGCGTTGGTGACGGCCTCTCCGATGAGGAAGTAGGCGCCGCTTTCGATCTCCGAGGCCAGGCGCGGGAACTCCTCGGGCTCGGTCGTGAGCCGGCACGAGACGGGCAGACGGCCCATGTAGCTGCGCAGGGCGGCGGCCAGGCCCCGGTCGAGCAGGATCGACGGGTAGAGGTCATGGGCCACCTCGCGGAGCTGCTCGATCACGCCGTCGAGCTGGTGGCCGAGGGCGTCGAACGCCTGCCTCGCCGGCGCTCCCGGCTCCGGCGCGCTGTCCTGGAGCATCCCGACCTGCATCCGCAGCACGACCAGCTGCTGCTGGAGGCCGTCGTGCAGGTCACGGGCCAGGCGGTTGCGCTCCCCATCGGTAGCGGCCACGATCCGGCTGGAGCTCTCCTGGAGCGCGGCCGCCTGTTGGGCGATGAGGTCCAGCTTGGCGGCCAACTCCAACCTCATGTGCTCGAGTGACCCGGCGAGCACCGATATCTCGTCGCTTCCCCGGGCGCTGAAGGAAGCCGTGGTGTTGCCGGCGGCGATCAGCCCGGCCGTGCCCGCCAGCTCGACCAGCGGCCGGATCAGCGCCCGGAAGGCGAGCCCGCCGAGGCCGAGGGCGACGAAGGTGAGCAGGACGCTGGTGACCAATCGGGTGCGGGCCAGCGAGCGGTGCAGCGACGCCACCGGGTTGGCCAGGACGACCCCGAGTGCGCCGCCGGTGGAGTCGTCGGCGGGTCGACCAACGGGGATGTAGGCCACCAGGCTGGCGACTCCGTCGATACGGACGACGGCCGGCGAGCGGGGAAGGTTCCCGCCATCGCCCGTAGACGGCGGTCTGGCCGGCGGCACGGGGAGGGTACTGCCCGCCATCTGCCCGCCGGCGACGAGCACCACGTTGTCGACGCTGCCGATCTGGCGCCGCAGGCGGTAGGCGAAGGCGTCGGAGAACTCGTAGCCGCCGACGACCACCAGGCTGTCCGCGCCCGCTTCCACCCTGACCGGCACAGCCTGGACGAACTTCCCTTCCTTGGTGTGGACCAGCCGGCTGGCCGGGTCCACGTCGGTACTGCTCGACGGGATGGCGGCGCCGGGAGCCAACTCGCCGCCCACGCCCCCGGCCGGTACGACCTCGAGGCCCTCGGCGTCGAACACGCGCAGCAGCTCCAGCTCCAGGTTCGACGAGGCCCTGCCGAGCTCGGCGATCAGATCGGCCTCCCGGCCGGGCGCGGTCAGGCCCGCGGCCTTCAGGTTCTCGGCCAGGTTCCGCAGGTTCACCACCAGGGTGCGCTCCCGCTCGGCATAGGCCTCGGCCACCACGCTCAGGTGCCCGACGGCGACCCGCCGGGCCTGGGCGGCGAGGGCGTTGCTGGTGAGCCGGGCGGTAACCACCGCGGTGATCGCCGTCGAGGCCACGAGGGTGAGGACCAGCGCCGCCACCACCTTGAACAGGATGGATACGCGGGCTCGCTGCACGACCCCCGGCTCGCTCACGAGGCCCCTGTCGGCACCGTCACCGCCAATGTCGCTACCGCCTGGCGCTGGGCGTCGGCCAGCGCCGAGGCCGGGTCTCGGCCGCCCTCGCGGAGCACCTCGGCAACAGCCGTCGCGAAGCTCTTGGAGGCGTCGGGGAAGGCGTCGATCTTCGGCGGGTGGGCCGTCTTCAGCTGCTCGAGGAAGACGCGGAAGTCAGGGTCGGAGAAGAAGGGGTCGTCGAACACCCTCAGCCGAACTGGCAGCCGGCCTTCCTCGCGTGCCAGGCGGAGCGCGTAGGGGTCCGAGATGAGCTGGGTCATGAAGTCGAACGCCAGCTCCCGGTGCTTGGAGCCCTTCGGAACGAACATGCTGCTACCGCCCATTGAAGTACCGGCCTCGCCGCCCGGTCCCCGGGGCATCAGGGCAGTGCGGTAGCTGGCTCCGGCGGGGGTCTTGCGCAGGGTCGCCAGGTCCCAGGAGCCGTTCGTGTACATCGCGGCTCGGCCGGACCGGAACAATGCAAAGGCGTCGGCCGAGTGCGAGTCCGCTCCCCTCGGTCCGAAGGCCACCCCGTCCCTGACCAGCCGCGCCAGGTAGCCCAGGGCATCGGTGACCGGCTGGGCGTCGAGGGTCAGCCGGGCCTGGCCGTCCTGGCCCACCTGGACGGTCTCCCCGCCGTTGGCGCGGACCCACCCGTACGTCCACCAGCCGCTGGTGGGTATGGCGATTCCCCGCCGGGACCCGTCGGCGCTGGTGAGGGCCCGGGCCGCGGCCTCGAACTCGGCGAAGGTCATCGACGGCCCGGGCTCCGGTACACCCGCGGCGCGGAAGTCGTCGACGTTGTACATCAGGACCATGGCATTGGTGTCGAGCGGGACTCCGTAGCGCTTGCCGTTCCACGTCACGTCCTCGATGGCGCCCGGGAAGAACTCGCCGACCTTCAGCTTCGAGTCCCACAGGTCGTCGAGCGGCTGGGCGAGCTCCTGGGCGGCGGCGGCGAAGGCGTGGCCCTGTACCACGTCGGGAGGGGCGCCGCTGCCCATTCCAGCCCGCACCGCCTCCGGCATGAGCCGGATCGGGCCCTTGTCGATGACGACCCGCACGTCGGGGTGGGCCCGCTCGAACTGGCGCACCGCGTCCAAAAACGGTGGGGTGACCCAGTCGTCGGTCATCAGGACGCGCAGGGTCGTGGGCGTGGCCGGGCCGACACCCGAGCACGAGGATGCGCTGATGGCGAGCGCCACGGCGACCCCCAGCCACCTCACCCCCGGCATCCGCGCAGCCAACCATCAGGGCCCGGCAATGGCAAGGTGTCCGGCGAAAAGTGGTGCCAGCACCACCGGTTCTGGCGACGTCAGACGGGCACGCTGGTGGCCGTCGCCCCGGGCGGGGAGCTCTCGGGCGGGCTGGCCGGCGGGCGCGGCGCCCGCAGGTCGACGAGGAGCCGCCCATTCCCGTCCACCCGGGCCGGGTAGCTGGCCAGGCCAGCGCCGTCGGCCGGGTAGACGGTGCCGTTGCACGGGTCGACGAAGTCGCCCTCGGTGACCCGCCACCTCACCACGCACCGTTGTGCAGCACCCGGCGCCCGAGCTTCGAACGCCACCCAACGGTCGCCGCCCAGGTGCTGCACGTAGATCTCCCGCGCTCGGTCGAGCGGGTCGGGGAACAGGAGGGGTGTGCGATCCCGGGCGATGGCCTTCGCCCGCTGGTCGGCCGGGCCGACGTCGAACTCCCGGGGAGCGGTCGCCGCCCGCCGGACCGTCTGCGTGCTCATGACCCGCGTCACCACTGCGAACAGGAGCAACCCGATCACCACCGCGCCCAGGGCGGTCAGGACCATCGCCGCCGGCCGGGGCGGCTTCGGTGCCGGGCGCGGCGCGGAGCTCGGGGGGGCGTCCGGCACAGCTCCTAGTATCGCCCGGGCGTGGACCTGCTCGAATACCAGGGCAAGCAGTTCCTGGCCGCCGCCGGAGTTGCGGTACCGGAAGGGATCGTCGCGAGCTCCGTCGAGGATGCGGTCGAGGCGGCGCGCTCGATCGGTTACCCGGTCGTGCTCAAGGCCCAGGTGCGCACCGGGGGCCGGGGCAAGGCCGGTGGGATCCGTTTGGCGGGCGACGAGACCGAGGTGGCGGAGCACGCCGCCGCCATGTTCGGGGCCGACATCCGCGGCCACCGGGTCGAGCTGCTCTGGCTGGAGAAGGCCACGGCCATCGCCGCCGAGCACTACGTGTCGTGGACGTTCGACCGCTCGGCCAAGGACCATGTCGCCCTTGTCTCGGCGGCCGGCGGCGTCGACGTCGAGGAGGTCGCCGTCTCCCGTCCCGAGGCCATCGCCCGCCTCCACGTCGACCCGTTGGAGCAGCTGACCCCCGGTCAGGCTCTCGATGTGGTTCGGCGGGCGGGCCTCGGCGCCAACGACACCGAGGACGAGCTGGCCGCGGTGCTGGACCGGCTGTTCCGTGCCTATGTGGACGGCGACGCCGAGCTGGTGGAGGTCAACCCGCTGGTAGTGACGACGGCTGGCGGCGTGATCGCGCTGGACGCCAAGGTCACCCTCGACGACAGCGCCGCCTTCCGCCACCCGGAGTGGAGCCGGTGGTCGGGCGGCGAGGGCGCCGATCCTCGCGAGCGGATGGCGGCCGAGCGGGGCTTGAACTACGTGGGGCTCGACGGCACCGTCGGCGTGATCGGCAACGGCGCCGGCCTGGTGATGGCCACGCTCGACGTGGTGCAGGCGGCGGGTGGCAGGGCCGCCAACTTCCTCGACGTCGGCGGAGGGGCGGGGGCCGACGTCATCACAGCCGCCCTCGACGTCGTGAACCAGGACGAGCGGGTGCGGTGCATCCTCGTCAACATCTTCGGCGGCATCACCCGCTGCGACCAGGTGGCGCTCGGGATCGTCGAGGCCGTCGGCCGTCTCGACATGCGCAGTCCTATCGTGGTCCGGCTCGACGGGACCAACGCCGCCGAGGGCCGCGCCATCCTGGCGTCCAGCGCCTTGAAGGGAGTGGTCGAGCGGCCCACCATGAGCGACGCGGCGCGGGCCGCGGTGGAGCTGGCTGCCAGCGGGGACCCTCGTTGACGATCCTCGCCGATGCCGGCACCCGGGTGGTCGTGCAGGGCCTCACCGGCGGCCAGGGCCGCTTCCACGGCCTGCGCAATCGTGCCTACGGCACCCAGGTGGTGGCCGGGGTCACGCCGGGCAAGGGCGGGACGGATGTCGCGGGGATACCGGTCTTCGACTCCATGATGGAGGCGGTGGCCTCCACGGGAGCCGACGCCAGCCTCATATTCGTGCCGGCCCGGTTCGCCGCCGACGCGGTGGTCGAGGCGGCAGCCGCGGGCGTGGCGCTCGTCGTCTGCATCACCGAGGGGATCCCCCTCCACGACGAGGCCCGCATGTTCCACCGGCTGGCTCGGGACCATCCCGCCACCTGCCTCATAGGCCCCAACTGCCCGGGCGTCATGTCACCGGGCCGGTGCAACATCGGGATCACACCGGGCGAGATCGCCCTCGCCGGTGGCCCGGTCGGGGTCGTCTCGCGCTCGGGAACGCTCACCTACCAGGCGCTGCACGAGCTGAGCCAGAGGGGCATCGGCCAGACGACGTGCGTGGGCATCGGAGGTGACCCCGTCCCCGGGACTGGCTTCATCGACTGCCTACGCCTGTTCGAGGAGGACCCCGAGACAGCGGCGGTGATCCTCATCGGCGAGATCGGAGGCAGCGAGGAGGAGGAGGCGGCCGCCTTCATCGCTTCCGAGATGTCCAAGCCGGTGGTCGCCTACGTGGCCGGCCTTACCGCCCCACCCGGGCGCCGCATGGGGCACGCCGGCGCCATTGCCTCGGGCTCGGGAGGCGGCGCTGCCGCCAAGATCGAGGCGCTGGCGGCGGCGGGGGCGACGGTGGCCACCAGCCCGTCGGACCTCGGTGACCGCACCGCCGAGGCGCTGGGCGCGTAACGCCGGCGACGTCAGCGGTCGGGGTTACGCGCCTCACGGTTGACGGTGACGCCTCCGTAAGCGAGGGCCCCGGCCAGGGCCAAGCCGAGCCAGGCGCCCGACCCGAGGCGTTCGGGCGCGGCCATCAGCTTGAGCACGAGCAGCGCCACGGCGGCCCAGCCAGCCACCAGATGCACCTGGGCCCAGGGCACCGGGATCTCGGGAAGGCTCGCGCCGGCCACCTTGGTGGCGACCACCTGGGTCACCATCGCCGCGGCGGCCAGCAGCGCGAGAAGGCCCAGACCGGCGTTTGGGCGCTGGACCCCGGTGCGGCTTATCTCCAGGACACCCACGACGGAGGGCGCGAACGTGGTGCGGTGCCACGGCAGGGCGATGAGGTCGACCAGCAGCAGCGTCCCAGCGACGGCGACGATGCGCTCGCCCCGTGTCAGCATGCTCGAGCCCATGGCGCTCCGAGTGAACCACCCCGTCCCGGCCGAGGGAAACGATGCCCGCTGGTACCGTGCCGGCGTGGGCCGATCCGGATCGCGTATAGGGGTCCTGGCCTCGGGCGGGGGAAGCAACCTGGAGGCCATCCTGGCGGCCGACCTGCCCGTGGTCGTGGTCGTCGTCGACCGGGAGTGCGGGGCGACGGAGGTGGCTACCGCCGCCGGAGTGCCGGCCGAGCTGGTCCGGCGCGCCACCTTCGGTGAGGACTTCGACCGGTCCGCCTACACCCAGCAGGTCGTCGATGTCTTGGAGCGCCGCTCCGTCGACGTGGTCGTCATGGCCGGCTTTGGCACCATCCTCGAGAAGCAGGTCCACGACGCCTTCCCGGGTCGGGTCCTCAACACCCACCCGGCGTTGCTCCCGTCGTTCCCCGGATGGCATGCCGTGGAGGACGCCTTGGCCGCCGGGGTGAAGTTCACCGGCTGCACCGTCCACCTGGCCACGCTGGAGGTCGACAGCGGCCCGATCCTGGCCCAGGAGGCCGTCCCGGTTCTCCCACATGACACCGCCGAGACGCTCCGCGAGCGCATCAAGGCGGTCGAGCACCGCGTGTACCCCGAGACCATCCGGCGCTTCGTGGAGCGGGAGGCACCACGGTGAGGGCGCTGCTCTCGGTCTACGACAAGACCGGGATCGTGGACCTGGCCCGGGGCCTCATCGAGATGGGTTGGGAGCTGGTGTCCAGTGGCGGCACCTCCGCCGCTCTGGCCGATGCGGGCATCGCCTACACCGAGGTCGAGGCCGTCACCGCCAGCCCCGAGATGCTCGGAGGCCGGGTGAAGACGCTGCACCCGGCCATCCACGGGGGCATCCTGGCCGACCGCTCGAATCCGTCTCATGTCACCGACCTGGCGGACCGCGGCATCGCCCCGATCGACCTCGTGGTGTGCAACCTGTACCCGTTCTCCTCGCGCCCGTCGGTCGAGATGATCGACATCGGCGGGCCCACCATGGTCCGGGCGGCTGCGAAAAACTGGGCGCATGTCGGGGTGGTCGTGAGCCCGGCCGACTACGTCGACGTCCTCGGCGAGCTGGTGGCCGACGGTGTGTTGTGGCCGGCCACCAGGCGCCGCCTGGCCCGCGCCGCCTTCGCCCACACCGCTGCTTACGACGCCGCCATCGTCGCCTGGTTCGACGGAGGCGCCAGGGGCGAGGGCGAGCCATCGGAGCTGCCGGACACCATCGTCCTCGGCCTGGAACGGGCCGCCGAGCTGCGCTACGGCGAGAACCCCCATCAGCGGGCCGCCCGCTACCGCAAGACGGGCCAGCCGGACTGGTGGGACCGGGTCGTCCAGCACGGCGGGATGGCGATGTCGTACCTGAACCTGTTCGACGCCGACGCCGCCTGGCGTCTCGTCCACGACCTCGGCGGCGAGCCGGCGGCCGCCATCATCAAGCACGCCAACCCCTGCGGCGCGGCGGTCGCGCCCGACGTTGGGCTCGCCTATGACCGGGCCTTCGAGTGCGACCCCATGTCGGCGTTCGGGGGCATCGTGGCCCTCAACCGGCCGGTCGACAACCAGCTGGCGGCCGAGATGGTGTCCAACCCGAAGGCCGACGTGGTGATCGCGCCCGGCTACTCGCCCACCGCCCTGGAGCTGTTCGCGGCCCGCCGCAAGAACATGCGGGTGCTTGAAGCCCCGCCTCCGGAGCCGGTGGCCCTGTCCCTGCGGCCGCTCGGATCGGGCTTCCTCGTGCAGGACGACTACCGGTTCGCGGCGCCCAGAGAGTCGTGGCGGGTTGCGACCGAGGCCATACCGACACCCGAGCAATGGCGCGATCTCGAGCTGGCCTGGCGCGTCTGCGGCCACGTGCGGTCCAACGCGGTGGTGCTCGTGGCCGGGGGCATGGCGGTGGGCGTCGGCGCCGGCCAGCAGAACCGCGTCGACGCCGCCCGGCTGGCGGTGGGCAAGGCCGCGGGCCGGGCCAAGGGTGGTGCTTGCGCCAGCGACGCCTTCTTCCCGTTCCGCGACGGCCTCGACACCGTGGCCGAAGCCGGCGTGGCCGCGGTGGTCCAGCCGGGCGGCAGCATCCGCGACGGCGAGGTGACGGCAGCTGCCGACGAGCACGGCATTGCCATGGTCCTCACCGGCGAGCGCCAGTTCCGGCACTGATGGGTGCGGTGATCATGGCCGGGGCGCCGGTGGCAGAGGCGGTCCTCGCCGAGGTGGCCGACGACGTCGCGGCGCTGGCGGCGGAGGGGATCATTGTCGGTCTCGGCACCATCCTGGTGGGCGACGACCCGGCCAGCGCCGGCTACGTGCGCAAGAAGCAGGAGGCATGCGCGGCGCTCGGCATCGCCTCGCCCCACGTCCACGTGCCCGCATCCGGAACCCAGGTCGACCTGTTGGCCGCCGTCGAGCGGTTCAACGCCGACCCGGCCGTCGACGCCTTCCTGGTCCAGAACCCGGTCCCGGTCCAGTTCGACTTCAACGAGGCCATGTCGGCCGTCGACCCGGCCAAGGACGCCGACGGGCTACACCCCCAGAACCTCGGGCGCCTCGCTCTGGGCGCCGAAGCTCCGCTGCCCTGCACACCGGCCGGTATACAGGCCCTCCTGGCGCACTACGGCGTGCCGGTGGAAGGAAGCCACGTGGTGATTGTCGGGCGGGGGCCCACCCTCGGCCGGCCGTTGTCGATTCTGCTCTCGCTGAAGCGGCCGGGTGCCAACGCTGCAGTGACCGTCGTGCACACCGGGGTGGCGGACTGGGCCCGGCTCACCCGCCAGGCCGACGTCGTGGTGGCCGGGGCCGGAGTGCCCGGGATGATCGGTCCCGACGTGGTGAGGCCGGGGGCGGCGGTGGTGGGTGCCGGCCTCACATGGGAGGGACGCCGGGTGCTGAGCGACGTCGACGAGTCGGTGGCCGAGGTGGCCGGCTGGGTCACCCCGCGCCTCGGCGGGGTGGGGCCCACCACCGTGGCCATGCTCATGCGCAACGCGGTCGTCGCCGCCACCCTCCGACACCAGCGGAAGGGTGTGGCGTGACCCGCGTCGCCGACCTGCTCGCGGCCGGTCGCACGTTCTCGTTCGAGTTCTTCCCGCCGCGCTCCGAGGAGGCGGAGAGAGCGCTCGAGAAGGCCCTGCTGGAGCTGGAGCCTCTGGCGCCCTCGTTCGTCTCCGTCACCTACGGAGCGGGCGGGAGCACCCGCCAGCGCACCCACGAGATCGTCGTGGGCATCCAGCGGGACACGTCGATGGCGCCGATGGCCCACCTCAGCTGTGTCGGCCATTCACGCGCCGAGCTGGCCGAGATCCTCGACGGCTACCTGGCCGCCGGGATCGTCAACGTGCTGGCCCTGGCCGGCGACCCGCCCGTCGGTTCCGACGTGGTGCGGGGCGAGTTGCCCTACGCCCTCGACCTGGTGGAGCTCGTCCGGGAGCAGGGGTTGTTCTCGGTGGGGGTCGCAGCCCATCCCGAGGGCCATCCCAGCTCTCCCGACCTGGTGTCGGACCGCCGGCACCTGGCGGCGAAGCTCGCCGCCGCCGATTTTGCCATCACCCAGTTCTTCTTCGAGGCCGACCACTACTTCTCGATGGTCGAGGAGCTCAGCCGCCTCGGGGTGGACAAGCCGGTCGTGCCGGGCATCATGCCGGTGACCAACGTGTCGCAGGTCGAGCGGTTCGCCCAGCTCTCGGGGTCGGCGTTTCCGGCCGACCTGGCCGAGCGCCTGCACGCCGTAGCCGATCGCCCGGCCGATGTAAGGCGCATCGGGGTGGAGGTGGCCACCGCGTTGTGCCGCGAGCTGCTCGACGGCGGCGCTCCCGGCTTGCATTTCTACACACTGAACCGGTCAAGCGCGACCCGTGAGATCTACGCCAACCTGGGCCTGACCCCCCCGGCGAGCCGCCATTAGTCTCCGCAGATGTCCGAACGCATCACAGTCGGGACCGACGGCTCGCTGCGTGTCCCCGACGTGCCGATCATCCCGTTCATCGAGGGAGACGGCATCGGGGTCGACATCTGGCCCGCCACCCGCGCCGTCCTCGACGCCGCCGTCGCCCGCCACGGTCGGCAGATCGCCTGGATCGAGGTTCTGGCTGGGCAGAAGGCCTACGACCAGACCGGCAGCTGGCTCCCCGACGAGACCGTGCAGTCCTTCTCGGACCATGTCGTAGGCATCAAGGGGCCGCTGACCACGCCGGTGGGCGGCGGCATACGGAGCCTCAACGTGGCGCTGCGCCAGCTTCTCGACCTCTACGTCTGCCTGCGGCCGATCCGGTGGTTCAAGGGTGTGCCGTCCCCGGTCCGCCACCCTGAGAAGGTCGACATGGTGATCTTCCGGGAGAACACCGAGGACGTGTACGCCGGCAAGGAGCTGGAGGAGGGCACTCCCGAGGCCAAACGCCTCATCGAGTTCTGCCGGTCGGAGTTCGGCTGGGAGATCCGCCTGGACTCGGGGATCGGCCTCAAGCCCATGTCGGAGATGGGCTGCAAGCGCCTGGTCCGGGCGGCCGTCGAGTACGCCGTGCGACGGGGCCGGCGCTCGGTCACCCTCGTCCACAAGGGCAACATCCAGAAGTTCACCGAGGGGGCGTTCCGAGGCTGGGGCTACGAGCTGGTCCGGGAGGAGATGTCCGACGTCGCCGTCGGCTGGGACGACTGCGGCGGTGACCCCGGCGACCGCGTCCTCGTCAAGGACGTCATCGCCGACATCTTCCTCCAGCAGGTGCTGACCCGTCCGACCGACTTCGACGTGATCGCCACTACCAACCTCAACGGCGACTACGCGTCCGACGCGCTAGCCGCCCAGATCGGTGGGATCGGGATCGCGCCCGGCGCCAACATCAACTTCGTTACCGGCCACGGGATCTTCGAGGCCACCCACGGCACCGCCCCGCGCTACGCCGGCCAGGACAAGGTCAACCCAGGTTCACTGCTTCTGTCCGGCGTGCTGATGCTCGAGCACCTGGGCTGGCAGGCGCCGGCCGACGACATAGTGGCGGCCATGGAAGCGACCATTACCGCCGGCACCGTCACTTACGACTTTGCACGTTTCACGCCGGGCGCGACCGAGGTGAAGACCTCGGAGTTCGCGGCCGCGGTCATCGAGCACCTCCCCGTCGCTCCTTGATGCCCCGGCCGTGAAGGTCACCATCGCCGGCGCCGGCTTCTACGGCTCCACGCTGGCCCAGAAGGTGGCAGAAGGCGGCTACGCCGACGAGGTGGTTCTCACCGACGTGGTGGAGGGCCGGCCGCAGGGGCTGGCCCTCGATCTCATGCAGAGCCGGCCGCTGGTGGGTTTCGGCGCCCGGGTCGTAGGTACCAACGGTTACGACGAGACGGCCGGTTCGGACGTGTGCGTCATCACCGCCGGTGTGGCCCGCAAGCCCGGTATGAGCCGGTCGGACCTGCTCGACGCCAATGCACGCATCGTCGCCGACGTCACCAGCCGGCTCGTGGACGCGTCTCCCGACGCGGTGCTGATCGTGGTCTCCAATCCCCTCGACGAGATGACAGCCCTGGCCGCCAATGTCTCGGGCCTGCCGAGAGCTCGGGTCATGGGGCAGGCCGGTGTGCTCGACTCGGCCCGCTTGCGCCACTTTCTGGCCGAGCACCTCGATGTGTCACCGGCAGACATCGACGCCGTCACCCTTGGCTCACACGGCGACACGATGGTGCCGGTCGCGTCATTGGCCACGGTGGACGGCCGACCGCTGGCCGAGCTGATGTCTGAGGACGAGATCGCCGAGGTGGTGCGCCGGACCCGAGATGCCGGTGCCGAGATCGTCGGCCTCCTCCGGACGGGCTCGGCCTACTACGCGCCAGCGGCGGCCGCCGAGGTCATGGTCCGCGCCGTGGCGACGGACACGGGCGAGGTCTTGCCGGTGGCAACCTGGGTTGACGGTCCCTACGGGATCGCCGGCGTCTACATCGGAGTGCCGGCACGCGTGGGCCGCATGGGTGTCACCGAGGTGGTCGAGTTGCCCCTGTCACCCGAAGAGCTGTCGGCGTTGCACAAGGCGGCCGACTCCGTCCGAGCCCGCCAAGCCGCGCTCCGCTAGAGATCGTGCCTGGGGCAACGATCCATTCCGTTGGTTGGCCGGTGACGCCGGAGATGAGCTCGAAGTCGTGGTCGTAATGGAGCACGACGAGGCCCGCCGCTTCGGCGGCCGCGGCGATGAGGAGGTCGGCGATCTTGGCCCCGCGTTGTTGGCTCCGCTCCGCCAGCGCGTCCTGGACCGTGACGGCTCGATCCAGGGTTCGTTGATCCATGGCCACGAACGGCCATACCGAGCGGGTCTCGCGCATCTTGCGGTGTGACGAAGGGCTCGTGGAGGATCTGCCCGCTCCGAGCGCCGCTCGCGTCCGCTACGAGCGCGAGCGGGTGGGCTTGGTTGGCGCCGGGACCGTCGCCGGCGGTACGGCCGAGGAGACCCCGACACCAAATGGTGGTGCGCCGAGGACCACTGTGTGGCCTGAAGACGCGTCCAACTGCTGAAGCAGGCGCAGCTGCAGGAGGGCCGGATTGTCGGCGGCCATGCGAGCCGCGTTGGCCAGGCTCCGCAGTGCCGCCGTCTCGCCTCGCGCCCGCTCGAGCGCTGCTGTTCCCTGGGCGCGCGCGACAAGGAGCTCGGTCTGCGCTCGCTTCAGCTCGCCGGGCAGGGTGATGTCCTTCACCTCGAGCTGCTCGAGGGCGATGCCGAGCGCGTCGAGGCCCCGCACCCCGGCGAGAAGTCTGGGCCCGATATCGCCGCGGCCCGTAAGCAGATCGTCGACGGTGGTAACCGCCACCAGCTCGCGCAGCGCTATCTGGACAGCCAGGTAGAGCGCCTGCTCGGCATCGCGGGATCCACTGACGTATGTGGTGACGTCGGTGACGCGCGCCTGGCCGGCGACGGTCACCTTCACGGGGACAGCGTCGGCGGTCGGCACCTCCTGCATGGGTACGAGGACGACCCACGGGCGCATGTCCACGACGCGCAGGCTGTAACCCGAGCCCCAAGACCGGACGGGCCCCGGCCCGACCGTTCGCTCGAGGCGACCGTGACGGAAGAGCAGTCCCTGCTCCCACTGGCTCACCTTCGCCCGCCGGCCGCGATGCAGGGTACGACCGGTTGGCTCAGCTCCCACCATGCCGTATTGGCGCATCATCTGCCTGGCTTGCATCTGTCGCATGAGTCGTCTCGTCTTCGATGTGTCGGTTTTGGTGCGAGTTGCCCGGTCGACCCGGAGGGCGGCGGGAGCCCGAAGCCCGCAGAGCCGCCTCCCGGTGATGTCGACCGGGCTCGTCGCGTGGGAGTTCAACCCCTGGTTGGTAGCCAGAAGCGACGGACGAACACGCGAAACCCGGCCAATTACGTTCGCCGGGCCGCTCGTCCCGCCGCCTTCATGGTACGGCATCTCCGTCTCGTCCGTCCGGGCTTTTTCGCTGGCGCTACCGTTCCGCGTGATGGCCCGCGGGTCGACTGGGAAGAGGTGGAGGCTATCTGCGAGGACGCCTACCGAACGGTCGCTCCCAAGAAGCTGGAGGCTGTGCTCGACGCGGCCAGGCGGTGACGGCCGCGGAGTGTCAGGGCTGGATTGAGGCGATCGTGACGGCACCGGCGTGGGCGGCCAGACGGAGCAGGTCGTTCGGGTCGGCGGTGGCGACCACGGCTCCACCGGCCAGGTCCCCAGCCGCGACGACGAAGGCATCGACGGCAAGCTCGGACCCGACCTTGGAAGCCCCCATGATCTGGCCAGCCCGAACCCCTACCGCCGTGTCGACTGGCCGGACCTGAACTCGCTCGCGTCTCAGTCCGGCGAAGACGCCGGCATCAGCCGCTCGGCCCCGAACAACTTCGGCGAGCACCGCGGCCACCGTGGCGACGGGCAGCTCCCGGCGGCGCATCTCGGCGACGAGGGCACGTACTCGGTCCCGACGTACCACGGGTCCGTGGGCGATGGCCGAGATCGCCTCGCTGTCGAGGAGCAGCATCAGCCCGCACGACGCCGTCGGCGCCTGGCGTCCCATTGGTCGACGAGACGCCCGGCCCATTCCAGGGTCTCGGGCGGTACCGGGCCATGAGTGGAGTCGAGCTCGGCCAGCCAGTCATCGACAGCGGCCAGGTGCCTCAGCCGGGTGACCCGCTCGCCCAGAGCGACGTCAATGGCCGCCGACAGGCCCCGGGGCCCTACCAGCGACCGCAGTGCGGCGAGGTTCTGGGTGTCCAGCGTGAGAGTGACTTTCTCCTTGGTCATAGTCGATAAAGGTACTTCTATACCGTGAGGGTGAATAGCAGGGCGCACGCACCATCCGCCTCGCCGACTGCGAGGGGCCAGGGGTAGAACCCTCTGGTCTCGTAGCTGGGCTCGACGCGGCTAGGACGTAGAGGGCGTCAGCGCCTGATCGTCAGGGGTCACCAGCGAGGGACTCGACGAAGGCTGCTGCTCCCATTGTCATAGGTCCGTCGTACCGTGCGACGGTGGCGATCGAGGTGGTCCGGGTCCCTTACGGCGAGCCGGCCGTGGAGCTCCTGGCCGATCGCGTGCGGGCGGCCAAGGCCGGCGATCCCTTGGCACCCGTCACCGTGGTGGTGCCGAGCAACTACGTGGCCGTCGCCACCCGCCGGGAGCTGGCCCGACGGGGCGGCGTTGCCGGGGTGAGCTTCCTCACGCTCTACCGCCTGGCCGAGCGGGTGGGCGGCCCGGCTCTGGCGGCCGCCGGCCGCCGGCCGGTGTCGGCGCCGGTGGCCCTCCAGGCCGTGCGCGCCGTCCTGGCCGAGGCTCCGGGCGTCCTGGCCGAGGTGGCCGGCCATCCGGCCACCGAGCTGGCGCTCGCCGCCGCGCAACGCGAGCTGGCGGGGGTGAGCACCGAAGCCCTCGACGCGATGGCCGCCCAGAGCCCCCGCGCCGCCGACGTGGTGCGGATCGTCCGGACGGCGACGGACCGGTTGCGACACGACTGGCACGACGAGCACGACCTCGTAGTTGCCGCCACGGATGTCCTGCGGGCAGGCCGGGTGGCCGACCTCGGCCCGGTGATCCTGTACCTCCCCGAGCGGGTGCCCCCCGGCGGTGCTGGCTTGCTCCACGCCTTGGCGGCCCGGGAGTTGCTCACCGTGCTCGTCGGCGCCACTGGTGTCGAAGACGCCGATCGGCCTGTGGTGGTCGCGCTGGAACGGGCGGGGATCACCGTGCCGCCGGCGACCGGGTTCGAGCGTCCGCGGGCGACGTGTGTGGTCAGCACCAGTGACCCCGACGAGGAATCCCGAGCGGCGGTGCGCCTGGTGGTCGAGGCGGTCAGGGAAGGTGTGCCGCTCGGCCGGATGGCGGTTCTCTTCGGCGCCGCCAACCCGTACGCCCGCCTCCTGCGTGAGCACTTCGACGCGGCCGGCATCGCTGCCAACGGCACGCCGGCCCGCACCTTGGGCGACATGCTCGCCGGCCGGGCGCTCCGCGGCCTGCTGGCATTGCCGGACCGCCATTTCCGACGGTCCGAGGTGCTCGCCGTCATGTCGTCGGCCAAGGTCTTCGATGTCGAGGGGCGGCCGGCACCGGTGCGGGTGTGGGAGCGGGTGTCGCGCGCCGCCGGCGTTGTGGAGGGCGACGACTGGGCCGAGCGGCTGGCAGCATTTGCCGACGAGAGGGTCAGGCGGGCCGCGGCCGCCGAAGCCGACGAGCGGCCGGGCCTGGCCCGCCGGTTCCGCCACGAGGCCGACCGGGCCGGGTCGTTGGCGGCGTTCGTGGCCGCGCTGATGACGGACCTGACGGCCGGTAACGCGCTCGGCAGTTGGCATGAGATGGCGGGTTGGGCATCCGGGCTCCTCGACCGCTACGTGGGCGACGACCGATCGGGTTGGCCGGAACCGGAGCGAGACGCGGCTGACCGGGTCGAGGGCGCCGTCGACCGGCTGGGTGGGCTCGACGCGCTGGGCGGTCCGTCGCCGACCGTCGAGGTCTTCCGGCGTCTGCTCGACGGGGAGCTCGACGTCGCCCTCCAGCGCATCGGCCGGCTGGGGGAGGGAGTGCTGGTCGGGCCGCTCTCTTTGGCCGTCGGCCTCAGCCTCGACCGGGTGGTCGTCGTCGGCCTGGCCGAGGGCACCTTCCCCGACCGCCGGCTGGACGACTCGCTGCTGCCCGACCGCGAGCGAGCGGTTGCTGGTGGCCAGCTGGCGCTGCGCTCCGAGCACATCCACGACGACCATCGCCACTTGCTGGCTGCCGTGGCAGCCGGCTCGGCGACGGTTTGCTTCCCCCGGGGCGACCTGCGCCAGCCGGGCGAACGCACTGCCTCCCGGTGGTTGCTCGACGACGCCTCCGTTCTCGCCGGATCGCCCTCGCGGCTCTTCACCACGGACCTGCACGACCATCGTGGAGCCAAGTGGCTCGACGTGGTGCCGTCGTTCACCGCCGGGCTGAGCCGGTTGACGTTCCCGGCAACCAGCCAGGAGCACCGCTTGGCTGTTCTCCTGCGCGGCGAGGGACCACTGTCGGCTCGGGCCCTGACGGTGGCCGACCCCGTTCTCGCCGCCGGAGCGGCGCTGGCGGAGTCCCGGCGCAGCGGGGCCTTCACCCGGTTCGACGGCAACCTCGCCGGGCTCGATCTTGTGCCCCTCGCCAATGTCGGCCATGCCCTCTCGGCCACCCGGCTCCAGGCATGGGCCACGTGCCCGCACGGCTACCTGCTCGAGCACGTGCTCGGCGTCGAGGTGGTCGACGAGCCGGAGCGCCGGCTGCGACTCGACCCGCTGGACAAGGGATCGCTCGTCCACGAGGTGCTCCACCGTTTCGTCGAGGAGGGTGTCGGCGACCGGCAACGGCTCCAGGCGATCGGCGCCCAGGTGTGCGACGAGTTCGCCGCCCGGGGCCGTACCGGTCGCCAGCTCTTCTGGCGGCGGGACCGGGCGAGGATCCTGGCCGACCTCGACCGCTTCTTCACCGACGATGCCGCCTGGCGGGCGAGCACCGCGGCCGAGCCGGTCGCGGCCGAGTACCGCTTCGACACGGTGATAACACTGCCCGACGGTGGGGAATTGCGGGCCCGAGGCGCCATCGACCGCGTCGACCGCCTGCCCGACGGGAGCCTGGTGGTCTTCGACTACAAGACCGGCAGGTCGAAGCCGTTCGACAAGCTCACCGAGGCTGAGCCCCACCAGGGCGGCACCCGTCTCCAGCCCGTCATCTACGCCGCCGGTGCCAGCAACGAGCTGGGTGGGACGCCGGTGCGGTTCGCCTACTGGTTCGTCACGAGCACCGGGGGTTTCGCCCAGATCGGCTACGAGGTGACCGATGCCGTGGCCGCCGAGGTCGGAGCCGCGCTGGGCACCATCGTCGACGGCATCAGGCGCGGGCTCTTCCCGCTGCGTCCACCCGAGGCGCCGGCCTGGAACCGTGTCGACTGCTGGTCCTGCTCGCCCGACGGGCTGAGTGCCGCCGAAGCCCGTCGGGGGTGGGAGCGCAAGCGCCAGGACCCATTGCTGGCCGCCTACGTCGACCTCTGCGAGCCGAGAGGCGACGGATGACCACGGCCGACGCTGCCGCCCGTGACGCCGTCCGGGAAGACCTGGGCGGCACCCTGTTCTTGGAGGCCGGAGCCGGGTCGGGCAAGACCACGTGCCTGGTGGAGCGGTTCGTGGCTTTGGTCCAGGACGGGGTCCCAGCCGACCGCATTGCCGCCGTCACCTTCACCGAGAAGGCCGCTGGGGAGCTGGCCGACCGCGTCCGCCAGGCCCTGGAGCGGTCCGGTGACCAGGCTGCGCTCGACCTGCTCGACCGGGCCGCCATCGGCACCCTGCACGCCTTCGCCCAGCGCATCCTCAACGAGCACCCCATCGAGGCCGGGCTCCCGCCCCGGCTGGAGGTGCTCGACGAGATCAGTTCCCAGCTCGCCTTCGAGGACCGATGGGACGCCTTCGTCGACCACCTGTTGGAGGACGATGCGGTCGAGGTGCCGTTCCGGATGCTGCTGGCTTCGGGCATCGACCTGCGCCACCTGCGCGACGTCGCCCTTGCCTTCACCGACAACTGGGATCTGGTGGCCGAGCGTCTCGCCGACCGGACGCCGATGGCGCCACTCGATCTGGACGAGCTGCTGGATGAGCTCGCCAGGGTGGTGGCGATGGGCGGAAGCTGTTCCGAGCCCGACGACAAGCTGTTGGCCCGTCTCGAGGTGTTGGCCGAATGGGGCGCGCGGCTGCGGGCTTCGGCCGACGACGACTCCCGGTTGGCCATGCTTGCCCGCCCGTTGCGGCCGAGCACGAAGGTCGGCAACACCGGGCGCAAGGAGAGCTGGGCACGCGGCGATGTCGTCGGCGTGCGGGCGGCGGTCGCAGCTCTTGGCGAGCGCTGCGATGTAATCCGGCGCGAGGTCCAGCAGGTAGCCATCGGGCACATGGCCGACGCCATCGGGCGTTTCACGGTGGCGGGCGCCGAGGAGCGCCGGCGCGCCGGCCGGCTCGAGTTCCACGACCTGCTGGTGATGGCCCGAGCCGTGCTGCGAGACCCCGATCACGGGGCGGCGGTCCGGGCTGCGGTGCGCGACCGCTACCAGCGGCTCCTGCTGGACGAGTTCCAGGACACTGACCCCATCCAGGTCGAGCTGGCCACCCTGCTGGCCGTCGACCCTGCAAAGGAGCCTGGCGACTGGCGCGACGCAACTGTCGAGCCCGGGAGGCTGTTCTTCGTAGGCGACCCGAAGCAGTCCATCTACCGGTTCCGGCGGGCCGACATCGAGGTCTTCCTGGCCGCCCGTGACCGCCTGGCCGGCAGCGTCCACCGGCTGACCACCAACTTCCGGACCACCGTGCCCGTCGTGGATTGGGTGAACCAAGTGTTCGAGCGCCTCATCGTCTCCGAGCCCGGGTCGCAACCGGCCTACGAGGTGCTTGATGCCGACCGGATGGAGGCGGCGCCCGTCGGGCCGTCGGTGACGATGGTCGGCAACGCTGCCCATCCCGCCGCCATGTCGGCCGACGAGCTGCGGCGGGCCGAAGCCGCCGACGCCGCCGAGATGGCTCGACGGGCAGTGGCCGAAGGCTGGTCGGTCGCCAAGGACAAGGGCACGGGCTGGCGGCCGGCGCGGTGGAGCGACGTGGCCATCCTCCTCCCGGCCCGGACCTCACTTCGCCAGCTCGAGCAGGCGCTCGAATCAGCCGGCGTGCCGTACCGGGCCGAGACGTCGTCGCTGGTGTACGGCACGGGCGAGGTCCGCGACCTGTTGATGGTCGCCCGGGCGGTGGAGGACCCCACGGACTCGCTGGCGGCGGTGGCCGCGCTGCGGACTCCGGCGTTCGGCTGTGGCGACGACGACCTCTATGCCTGGCGGGTTCACCACCGCGGCTGGTGGGACCACCAGGGGCCGATGCCGGCCGGGGCCCCGGCCGACCACCCGGTGGCCGCCGGGTTGGCGTGGCTGGGCGCCCTGCACCGGGAGCGCCTGTGGCTGTCGCCCAGCCAGGTGCTCGAGCGCATCGTGCGGGACCGACGCCTGCTGGAGGTGGCCTTCGTCCATCCCCGGCCGCGTGACCTGTGGCGGCGGCTGCGGTTCGTGGTCGACCAGGCGCGGGCCTGGGAAGAGGCCGGCGGGGTCACGCTCCGCCAGTACCTGCAGTGGGTGAAGCTGCTCGGCGCCGAGGGCTCACGCGTGCTGGAGACGGTGCTGCCCGAGACCGACGACGAGGCGGTGCGGATCCTCACCGTTCACGGCGCCAAGGGCCTGGAGTTCCCGGTCACCATCCTTTCCGGGCTCACCACCGAGCTCCGAGCCCGTCCGGCCGGCGTGAGAGTGCGCTTCCCGGCCGGCCGTGACTGGGCGTTGAAGCTCGGTTCCGACGTGCGAACGGAGGAGTTCGAGGCCGGCGAGGCCCTCGACGAGCAGATGGACCGTCACGAGCGGCTGCGGCTGCTCTACGTGGCTGCCACCCGGGCCCGAGACCACCTGGTGGTCTCGGTCCACCGCAAGGAGGCGTCGTCCACCGGCAGGATTCTGGACACCGGCGCCCAGGTCTTCTGGAACGCCGGCCACGATGCCCCTGGGGTCGTGATCGATCCCCCGTCGGGCGGGGCGTCGGCTTTTTTCGATGATGCCGTCGCCCCGGATCCGCTCCCGACGCTGGTGCCCTGGGAAGCGTGGGAGCCGGAACGGGCGTCGGCCCTTCGTGCGGCCGGCCGCCCCCAGGCCACGTCGGCCACCACCCTCTCCAAGCTGGCCGCCGCCGCTCTCGTCTCCGACCCCGGTTTGGCCAAGGACGGTCGCGACGTCGACCTGCCACCGTGGCAGAAGGGGAGGTACGGCACCGCCATCGGCCGGGCCGTGCATGGTGTTCTCCAGGGCGTCGACCTGGCCACCGGCGATGGTCTCGACGCGGCCGCCGCCGCGCAGGCTGCCGCCGAAGGCGTGCCGGGCCGCGAGCGGGTCATCGTCTCGCTGGCCCGCTCGGCCCTGGTGTCCGACATCGTGCGCCGGGCGGCGGCCCGCCCCCACTGGCGGGAGGTCTACGTCGGCTGCCCACTGGGCGACGGCGTGCTCGAGGGTTTCGTCGACCTCCTCTACCGGGACGACGACGGCCTCGTGGTGGTCGACCACAAGACCGACGCTTGGCGGGAGGAAGCCGACCTCGACGCCAAGGTCGACCGCTACAAGGTGCAGCTCGCCGCCTACGCCCACGCCGTCGGTCAGGTAGTCGGCGAACCGGTGGCCCGTGCCGTGCTCCTCTTCCTCGGCCCTGCCGACGCCGTCGAGCGGGAAGTCGACGTTTCGACCGTCGACATCCCGGCCCTCCGTGAGGAGATCGTGGCTCTTGCCTCCCGGCCGACCAAGGCCGAGGCAGTCGAGATGATCGAGGCCGTACTCGGCGCGGCCGGTGGGCACGTTCCCACGACCGCGTCGGTCCTCGACGATCTGGCCGCCGAACGCCGCTGATCGTCGTCGCGTTCATGGCGATCGTGGTCGACGCGTCCGCTCTCGGGGCCCTTCGTGAGAACCTGAGCGTCTACCACGCTCTCTACGTGGCCCTCGCTCAGGCGCTGTCGGCGCCACTCCTCACCGCCGACGCCCGGCTGTCCCGAGCGCCGCAGCTGCCCTGCGAGGTGGAGCTGACGGACGCGAGATGACGAGGCTTCGCGTGCCCCTCACCGGCACCTGTTGCATCGGAGCGGTGTAGGTGGTCACCCCTGTCGTCAACGCGCATGGCGAGGCCTGTAGAGCCCTCGGGGCAGCGTCTGGTTGCTGATCCGGCGACAGCCGAGGCCCCCGAAGCGCCACCCAAGGTGCGAAGGCAGACCCCGCACCGACCCGGTACCCCGTCCCGCTCTGACTCGACCTCAGGTGAGGTCAGCCGGCGGCAGCGCTACGAGGACTGACTTCCTCTTCGACCACGACGTCGTCCTCGTCGAGCCATACCTGTAACGCCTCGAGTGCGTTTGCGCGCGCTTCTTCGAGCGTCTCGCCATAGGTATGACAGCCATCGAGCGCCGGGAACTCGACGAGCCAAACGCGGTCAGCGTCGTCGTAGGTGAAGGTGGCTCTATGCGAAAACAGCATTGAAGTCCTCGGGGGAGAGGCACGGGCGTAGGTGCCGACGGATCGCTCCCATCGTACCCCTCGGGATGTCACGACCCGCATGAACCGGAACCGTCGTCTGGCACTCGCCGCATCGGACGACGACATGTGAGCCACGGTGCCGTACCACAATGCAGCCAGCTCAGGGTACTGGTGTCGGGCGCTTCTTGTCCTCTTTCCGCCCCGCAATGGGGGCGGCCCCATTGCGGTAGCGGCCTGGGCTACGTTGAGCGCACCGGCCGGGCACCTTTCCGCCCCGCAATGGGCTAACCGCCCGCCTCACCGAACTAGCCGCGAGTCCTCGGAGCCCGCCCGGGGGTCGATTTGGCTACAGCCTGCATGGTGGATCCGGTGCCTCCTCGATCGGTAGGGAGTCCAGATTGTCCTTGAGAATGACCAGGCCGGTGGGCATGGCGCAGCCTAAAGGGTTGACAGCCAAGGTCTCTCCGTAGACCTTGTTGTCCGTTAGGACGAACGGGCCTCGGTTTAGAAAAGATCCGTTGGCAGCTCGATCGCAGGTGACATTGAGAATCCCGTTCCGAGGGCGCACAACCGTGTTGTCTCTCGCCACGAACCGGCCGGCACCGCCGGACTCGGCTTCGAAGTCGAAGGCCGAGTAGCCCACCTCCCGGAGGACCGTCCGCTCTACGAGCAAACCGTCGACACCGCTGGCGGCGATGCCCTGTCGGCCCGTGTTGGCGAAGTAGGCGTCCCGGACCACGATGTCCTTCGGGAGCCGTTCGGGCGAACCATCGAAGGGCTTGGCCGTGACGTACACGCCGTCACCCCACACGTCCACGCCGACCACACCGCGCAGCTCCACCCGATCGGACGCGGCGATCTCGAACGCGTGCTGGCGCTCGTTGAAGGCGGGATCGGAGTCTCCCGGGCATGGCGGCTGAGGACATCTGGCCCCGCGGATGGTGATGTTCTCGACCAGGATGTCGGAGGAGTTGCGAATGGCGAGGTGCCGTTCATACCGCATGCGATCGGGCTGGTTCCCGTCGAATATGGCGGGACCCCTGAGCGTCAGGCGCCGGCATCGCTCTAGTAGGACCGTTCCCGGCGTCTGGTAAAGCCCCGAGAGCTCCACCACGCCACCGTGCTGACACTTGGCATCGATCGCTCTCTGAACGGGTGAATCGTGGTCTACGCGAAGGGATCGGCCTGCGCCCTCGCCGGCACCGTCCGAGGAACCATTCTGGATCATGCCGATCGCGGCCACGACGCCGGCCACAAGCACGACAGCGATGGCAATGGCAAGCGCCATTCCACGGTTGCGCACCAGGGTTCTGGGCAATCGCTAGCGGCGGGAGCGGCTGCGGACCATGGCGAAGAGCGGGGCGGCCACGAACCCGACTACGGCCACCGGCATCATCAGGATGGAAAGCGTGCGCAGCCAGGCCGACTGCGACATGTTGGCGAAGAAGAAGGTGCCGAGAGCCAGCCCCACGAGAAGCACCGGCGACATCACGAGCACGTCGGACGGCCGTCGGGGCGCTTCGGGCTCGTCGGAGTCGTCGAATGCGAAGTCGTCGTCGAGGTCCGGGTCGGCATCGAAGTCGTCGGCGTCGTGCAGCGGACGCCATGCGTCGTCGACACGGGGAGGAGCAACGGGCGCTGCTGGACCGACACCCACGCCCATGTCGAGGTCGTATCGACGGCGGCGGGCCGGGTCACCCAGGACCTCCCAAGCCGTGTTGACGGCGGCCATCCGGTGGCGGCTCGCCTGGCTGGGTGCGCCGCCCCGTTCCACCTGGGCGTCGGGGTGGTGCAGCCGGGCCTGACGGCGGTACGCGCCACGGATCTCGTCGGCACTGGCCGAGGGCGGCACGCCGAGGATCTCGTAGTGGGTCGTCATCAGTAGGTCGTCTCGGCCCTCAGGGCGCCGAAGACCTCGGCCAACTCGGCGAACACGCTCTGATTCTTCACCAGGAGCCCGATGCGCCCACCGAGCTTGAGCCGTCCGGCGCCGAAGGCGGCCGCCGGGGTGAGCTCGCCGCGGCTTATGGCGCTGGCGGTGGCGTAGCTCTGCGTGACCTCCACGTCGGCCGGCCCTGTGTCTTCGCTCTCGAGCGCCAACCCGCTCTTGCCGACGCGCACGACATAGGTGATGGTCCCTTCGGGGCCGTCGAGGATCACGTTGCGCACGGCGACAGGCTCGGTACCGGCCTCGTGCTCGAAGGGCGGCGCCCCGGCCGCCGCGGCAGTGGCACGCTCGAACCACTCGGGGCTCAGGAACCGAGGCATCCCTCATGATCGCCGATAGCGTCCGGCGACGTGCCAGGGGAGCAGCGACGGTGAGACCCGCGGACGAGCGCCGCCACGAGGCCGTCGCCGGCTCCGCCGACTGGCAGGAGTCGTGGAGCTTCGAGCTGTGGACCCCCGACGCGTCCCTCGGAGCGTTCGTCACGCTGACCCTGGTCCCAGCCCTGGCGACGGCCTGGTACTGGGTGGCGGTGGTGGGCACCGGGCGGACGCTGGTGGCCCTGCGCGACCACGAGGTGCCGCTGCCGGGAGGCTCGTCGCTGGAGGTGCGGGCGCCCGGGCTGTGGTCGGACATCACCTGCGAGACCCCGCTCGACCACTGGAGCGTGGGCCTCGAGGCGCTCGGAGTCGCATACGACGACCCGCTGGAGGCCTGGGGAAGCGAGCGCGGTGATCCCACAGCCCTCGGGCTCGACTTGGAGTGGGAGGCGGAAGGCCCGGCCGGTGCGCCGCCCGACGCCGACGCCAGCCCCGGCCAGAAGGGCTACCGCCAGCCCTGCCTGGTGCACGGCGACGTGCTGGTAGGCGCCGAGAGGCTCGCCGTCGAGGCCTACGGCTCCCGGTCGCACCGGTGGGGCGAGCGTCGCTGGTGGGACTCGTCCTGGGCCGACGCTTGGGGACGGACGGACGACGGCACCACGTTCGCCAGCGCAGCGCACGACACCGCCTTCTCCTCCGACGGGTTGCCCCGGTCGGCCGCGGTCGACGTTGAAGGCGCTTCCGCCGAGCTCATCCCCGTGACCTACGCCCCGGTGCTGGTTCCCGTCGCCCACGGGCGAAACAGCCACCTGGCCGGGGCGCTGTGCCGATTCCAGACCGACGACGGCCGAGCCGGAGCCGGTTGGGCGGAGTGGCTGCGCTCCGCTATTGATAGGTAGCACCTACGGCTACCGCTGGATTCGCCGGACTGATCGGGATCGCTACGAAGCGTTGAGGTGGCGGCCCGCCCAGAACCCGCCGAGCGGCACGGCGGCGACCAGGATCACGACCAGCGTCCGCCCGAGGCTCCACCCCTG
>JBOGIF010000019.1:0-11850 GCA_050742415.1 Acidimicrobiales bacterium
GGCGCGCGCCGCCTCCGCGGTGGCGTCGGTGGACCCATCGTCGACGACCAGAACGTCGCCCACGAGGGGCAGGCCCATCAACGCCCCGACGGTGGCACCCACCGTGGCGGCCGAGTTGTGGGCCGCCACCACCGCCCGGACCCTGGTCAACGGTCGGCCGCCGGGACCAGCAGCCGGCGCCCGACCTCCGGAGCGCCGAGCGCCCATTGGCCCGCCAGGTAGACCAGGGTGACCGCGGAGCCGACCACCACGATCGTCAGGGCCGCCGCGACCCGGCCCCCGACAGGCATCAAGCCGGCCAGGGCCCGACCGAGTAGGGCGGCGGCGGTGGCGCAGGCGAGGGCACGCGCCACCGGGGCTCCGGTGGGCCAGGGCACGGCGACCTGCCGGCGCAAAAGCGCTCCCAGAACGACGGCTCCGCCCAGCATGGCCGCCGAATGGGCCAGGCCCAGCACCATGACGCGGTCGTCGGGATCGCCCACCACCATAGAGCCGAGGACCATCAGCACCGAGCCGGCGGCCGCCACCCCGAGGTTGACGAGGGCCGGGCCGCGAGTGTCGCCGAGGGAGTACGAGGCCCGGGTCAACAGGTGCAGCGCGGAGTAGCCCACCAGCCCGACGGCGTAGGCGGCGAGGACCTTTGCCGCCAGGCCGGCGCCGCCGGCGTCAAGGGCACCCAGGCGCACCAGCCCGAGGGCGGGCGCCCCCAGGACGACGAGCAGGGCGCTGGCCGGTGCGACCCTGAAGGCAAGGGTGCGGACGCCCGAGCCGAGCAAACGGGAGAACTCCCGCGCCCGCCCGGAGGCGACCTCGGCAGCCAGGCGGGGATAGAGGGTGGTGGCCACCGGGTGGGCCAGCACCGCGTGCGGGAGAAGGAATCCTGTGAACGCCAGCTGGTACGCCACCACCCCACCCTCGGTCCGGTTCGCCAGGACCAGGGTGGTGGCCACCAGGACCTGCCCGAAAGCGAGGTAGGCGCCGCCCCACGCCCCGGCCCGAGCCAGGCCGCGGAGCCCTTCGGCATCCGGCGCCCAACGCGGCCGCAGCCGCAGCCCCGCCCGCCGCACGGCGACCAGCGGTACCGCGGTCATCGCGGCCACGCCGGCCGTGGTGCCCAGGGCGAGGATCAAGCGCTGCGACGCCGAGACCTCGAGCCCGGCCGTGCCGCCGCCGGTCGCCCAGAATGCCGCCATGGTGGCGATGACGATGAGGTTGTTGGCCACCGGTGCGAAGGCGGCGGCGGCGAAGCGGTGGGTGGCATGCAGGAGAGCGGTAGCCACTGCGCCGACGGCGTACAGGAGCACCTGCGGCAGGAAGAAGGCCAGCAGGAACGACCCCAGGCGGATCTCCGAGGCCCGGACCTCGGCGTCGGGCACGGCCAGTGTCAGCCCCCGCATGATCCAGGGCCGGGCGACCATGGCCGCGATGGTCACCGCCCCGAGGCTGACCAGGACCAGCCAGAGGAGGGAACCGGCCAGCTCCTCGGCCTCGGCTCGGCGCCCTCCCTCGATCAGACGGACGAACGGCGGTACCAGCACCGCCGAAAGCAACCCGGCAGCCAGCAGCTCGAAGAGCAGGTTCGATACCAGGTTGGCGGTCTGGTAGGTGTTGCCGAGGAACGTCGTCCCCAGGGCCCCGGCCACGGCCAGGACGCGCAGCAGCCCGGTTACCCGCGACACCACGTTGCCGGCCGTCACCTGCCCGGCCGCGGCCAGGTGATCCGTCCGGCGGCCCACGTGCGGCGTCAGTGACCGGCGGGCGACACCGGGGGCAGGAGGCGCTGGGACCCAGGCCCCACCCCGAAGTGCCCGACCTGGGCTGCCGCCAGCTGCTCGAGGGCGAGCACGGTTGCGACCTGCCCCATCGGCGACTCCAGGTTGTCGACCGTCGACAGGCTCGCGCCGGCCCTGGGGTCGGATCGCAGGGGGCCGATGAACACGGCGCGGCCGCCGGGCGAGTCCTGTCCCGACTCCACGGCCACCACGCGGTTCGCTCCCCGGCCCAGCGACTGGGCCAGCGGAAGGGCCAGGAGGTCGTCGCCGACTGTGGCCCCGGCCCCCGACACCACCACGAACCGGGTACCGGCCACCGGCACGCCGGACAGGGGCGGAATGGTCGTGGTAGACGAGGGGGTGCCGCCCGCCGAGGCCGGCGGCGGCTCATAGGTGGCGAATCCTCCGGCCACCAAGGCGGCCGTGGGGCCGGGCTCGCTCAAGCGGCCGAGCGCCAGCGCCCGCAGCGAGTCCGGTACTTCAGGTATCTCGGGGGACAGGTTTACCGCCGCGGCGAACCCGGCGATGTCCCCGGGGGCGGCCAGGCGCATCTTCGACGTGAACCAGAGGGTTCCCTGGTTCACGGCCCCGGCAGTCGCCAACCCGTGGGCCAGGACGTCGACGGGCTTACGGTCCACGCCCGCTACGGCCATTACGAGCACCGGCACGTCCTTCAGCACGCCGCGCACCGCCAGGTCCCTGGCCTGGTCGGCGAAGTCTCGACCGATCTTCACCTGGTCGGCGAGCTGGCGGTTCTGGCCCTCGATGGCCCCCACCGAGCCCCGCACGTCGTCGAGCTTGGCGCTCAGGGCCTCCACCGTCACGCGGTCGATCACGGTCGTGCCCACGAGGATCCCCATGCCCAGGGCCAGGAACACGGCCACGAGGGAGACGATGTGGTAGCGGAGGTTGATCATCCACCGACCAGGAACCACAGCGCCCGCACGAAGACCTGGAGCGGCTGCGACACGGCCACCATCACGAGCATGCACGCCATGGCGGCGAGCACCAGCAGCGTCAGGTCGCGCCGGCGCACCCTGCCCTGGTACAGGCGGCTGACGCCCTTGGCGTCGACCAGTATCGGCCCAACCTTCAGCCTCACGAGGAAGGTCGACGCCATCCCCGACCGGCCCTTGTCGAGGAACTCCACCATCGAGGCGTGGGTGCCCACGGCCACGATGAGCTCCGCCCGCTTCTCGTATGCGAGCAGCATGGCGACGTCCTCACTGGTGCCCAGCGCCTCGAACACGGCGTAGGGCAGACCGAGCTCGTCAAGGCGAGCGGCGCCGGGGGCGCTGCCCCCGGGGTAGGCGTGCACTACCAGCTCGGCGCGCGCCCGGCCCTTTCCCGACATCAAGGTCCCGGTGGACACCGAGTCGAAGTCGCCGATCACCACGTCGGGCCGGTGGCCGGCAGCCACGATCGCGTCGGCCCCCCCGTCCACACCGATGAGCACCGGCTTCATCTCGGCGATGTAGGACCGCAGCGTCGACAGGTCGGACGCGGCGTCGGCCCCGCCGCGCACCACGACGAGGACGTGCCGGCCGGCCAGGTCGACGGACAGGTCAGGCAAGGTTGGCGAGTCGGTCAGCAGGTGCCGCTCGGCGCGCAGGTATTCGAGGGTGTTCTCGGCGAAACGCTCGAGCTCGTCGCCAACCGACTCCTTGGCCGTCTCGATCTGGACCTCCAGCGACTCCAGGGTGTGCCGGGTTCCGGTGGCGACCACCTCCCCGCCCCTTCGCACCTCGCCCCCGTCGATCTCGAGGACCTGGCCGGTGGCGACCGCGGTCATGACCTGCGGCCCGACGTCGTCCACCAGCGCGATCCCGGCAGCCGCCAGCAGCAGCGGTCCCAAGTTGGGGTACCGGCCGGAGATGGAGCGGGACGCGTTCACGACGGCACCGACGCGAGCCCGGATCAGCCCTTCGGCGGCCACCCGGTCGAGGTCCATGTGGTCCACCACCGCCACCTCTCCCGGCAGCAGCCGCGGGACGAGGTCCTTGGTCCGGCCGTCGACCCGGGCTCGGCCCACGACGACGGCGGTGCCCGCCGGCGCCGGCGCGTTCCTTCCCCCCACCGCCCCCCGACCAGAGCCGTTGCGGGGCAACCACGGCCGCCGCCGTGTCGCCGGCCGGGGCTGCCCGGGTAAGGACTGGTCGAGGGCCATCAGGGCTCTCGACGGCGAGCGGCAGCCGCCACGTCGAGCAGCTCGGCAGCATGGTCGCGCGCCGTGGAACTGGAAGGCTGGCCCGAAAGCATCCGCGACAGCTCGATCACCCGGTCGGCACCGGTCACGGCCCGCGCCGAGGCCACCGTTCGGCCGTCGTGGGTGTCCTTGGTGACCGTGACCTGGTGGTCGGCGAAAGCCGCCACCTGAGGCAGGTGGGTCACCACCAGCACCTGGTGGGTTCCGGACAGGGCGGCCAAAGAGCGACCGACAGCCAGCGCCGCCTCCCCGCCGACACCGGCGTCGACCTCGTCGAACACCAGGGTGGGAGGCGCCTCGGTCAGTACCAGCCGCACCGCCAGCATGGCCCGGGCCAGCTCCCCACCGGAGGCAGCCTTGGCCAGGGGGAGCGCCGGCTCGCCGGGGTTGGCGCCCAGGAGGAACTGCACCTTCTCGCCCTCGGTTCCGTCGACGGCCACCTCGAAGCGGGCCCGGCCCAGGGCGAGCTGGCGCAGGTGGGCCTCGACGGCCGAAGCCAGCTCCGGGGCGCCAGCCTCCCGGGCGCCCGCGACGCGCCCGCCCTCGACGGCGAGCTCGACCTCCGCCGCGGCGCGCTGTCGCTCGAGCTCGGCCACACGGCCGTCGTGGGACTCCAGCTCCGCCAGCCGGGCCCGGGTCTCGGCCTCGTAGGCCAGCACGTCGGACAACTCTTCACCGTACTTGCGGCACAGCTCCCGGAGCCGTCGCCGCCGGGAGCGCACCGCCTCCAGCCTCTCCGGGTCGTCGACGATCTCCTCCCCTGCCCGCCGCAGCTCGGTGGCGGCCTCGTCGACCTCCACCGCCAGCACCCGCAGCCGAGGCTCGAGCTCAGCAAAGGGGCGGCGCCCGGCGACCGCCGCCACCGCTCGCCCCAGTCCGTGGGCCGCGCTCCCAAAGTCGGCAGCGAGCGCCTCGAAGGCGTCGGCGGCCGCCTCCCGATGGGCAAGGGCGTCGGCCAGGACGTCCTCCTCGGCCTCCAGAAGCTCCTCCTCGTCGGCGGCGACGAGCTCGGCCGCAGCCAGCTCCGCCACCTGAAAGCGCAGCAGGCCGATCTCGCGCGACCGCGTCCGCTCGTCGCCCCCGATGGACTCGAGAGCCCGCTGGACGTCGCCGAGGCGGGCACGGGCGGACGCGAGGGGCCCCAGGTCCACGCCGGCGAAGCGGTCGAGGGCGTCGCGCTGTACCGAGGGGGACAGCAGCGACTGATGGGTGTGCTGGCCGTGGAGGTCGACGAGGTCGCGGCCGAGCTCCCCCAGCTCGGTGGCGGTGGCCAGGCGCCCGTCGACGTAGGCCCGAGAACGGCCGTCGCGCGGCACAACACGGGCCAGGACCGTCTCGGTCTCGCCTCGGACGAACCTGCCCTCGACCCTGGCCTCGTCGGCTCCGGGACGAACGAGGACGGGGTCGGCCCGCTCCCCGACCAGCAGCTCGATGGCCTCCACCAGCAGGGTCTTGCCGGCGCCGGTCTCGCCGGTCAGCGCCGTCATCCCGTCGGAGAGGACGAGGCTCAGCTCGGCGAGGACGCCAAGGTCGCGTACCCGGATCTCAGCCAGCATGGGCCGTCACCGGTCGGCGACGCCGAACTTCGCCTTGAGGATCCCGTAGAAGTCGCGCGCCCCGAAGGTGATGAAGCGCGCTCGCCGTGGCGCTCCCGAGCAAATCACCGCGTCCCCCCGCTCCAGGGGACCGACGTCGCGGCCATCCACCACCACCGTCGCCGGGCGGTCGTCCGTGAGCTCGATGCGCACCGTCTCCTGGGGGTCGAGGACCAGGCTCCGGTCGAACGGCATGTGCGGCGACACCGGCGTCATCAGCATGGCCTCGAGCCGGGGCGACAGGATCGGGCCCCGAGCCGAGAAGGCGTAGGCCGTCGACCCGGTGGGCGTGGCGACGATGAGGCCGTCGGCCACGTAGGTGGTCCAGGGCCGCCCGCCGACGCACACGGCCATGTGCACGGTGCGGCCCGGCGCCGGGCGCTCGATGACCACCTCGTTCAGCACCCAGTGGCCGGGCGGCTCGGGCACGGGGGCGGCGGCCCGCTCCACGCTGACCGCCAACAGCATCCGCTCCTCGATGTCGAAATCTCCCGCGAGGAAGCGTTCCAGCGAGGTCACCAGCGCCGCCGGCTCGACACCCGCCAGATAGCCGAGATGGCCCAGGTTGACACCGAGCACGGGGCAGCCGTGGCGGGCCGCCATGCCCACCGCCCGCAGGATGGTGCCGTCGCCGCCGAAGGTGACAGCCAGGTCGAGCCCCTGGACCAGAGCCTCCGGGGTGCACCCATGGGCAGCCAGGCCAACGGCCTCGGCGTCCTCCTTGGTCAGGCGCACCTCGTGCCCCCGGACCGTCAGCCACCGGGCGGCCTCGGCCACCATGGCGACGGCCTCGGCGCGGCGGTGGTTCACCACCAGAGCGAAGGTGGCGCGACCCTTCATGCCGGACGGCAACGTCCGAGGCGCGCGGCCTCGGCCTCGCCCAGGAGATCGCCGAAGTCGGTGGACACGCCGCCAAGCTGGCGGGTGACCCCCACCCCGAAATGCACGAGGAACTCCACGTTGCCGGAGGCACCGAGCAGGGGCGACACCATGGCCGCCAACATGGCCACTCCGGGCCCAGCCGGCCACGGCTGCTCGAAGCCGGCGACCACCCCGTCCAGGGCCGCGCCCCAGACGGCCGGGTCGGTGATCACTCCGCGGCCTTTGGCCGCCTCCGCCCGGCCCGTCTCGAACTGGGGCTTGACCAGGACCACGATGTCCGAACCGGCAGCGGTGAGGCCCACCAGGGCGGCGGCCACCGTCCGCAGCGAGATGAAGGAGAGGTCGGCAACCACCAGTTCGAGGGGCCGGCCGTCGCGTCCCAACGACCCCAGGCTGGCGTGGCGGATGTTGGTCCGGTCCACCACGGTCACCCGGGGATCGGCCCGCAGGCGGGCATCGAGCTGCCCGTAGCCCACGTCGACGGCGAGAACCGACGCTGCTCCCCGCGAGAGGAGGCAGTCGGTGAAGCCGCCGGTCGACGCCCCCGCGTCCAGCGCCTCCCTGCCCTCGACGGCAACGCTGAACCGCTCGAGTGCAGCGGCCAGCTTGGCGCCTCCACGGCCGACGAACGGCTCCGGAGGGCCGGCCACCCGCAGGGGCTCTCCGGGGGCCACCAGGCGGGCCGGCGTCTGCGCCGGAGCCCCGGCCACGGTCACCCGGCCAGCCTCTATGTCGTCGCGCGCCCGCTCCCGGGTGGGAGCCAGGCCGCGGCGGACCAGCTCCAGGTCGAGCTGTCGGCGCACACCGTAGGGTACCGCCGGTGATCCCGCTGAAGGACTACAACCCCACGCGACGGTTCCCGGTCGTCACGGTCCTTCTCATCGCCGCCAACGTCTTCGTCTACTTCCAGGTCCAACGCCCGTGGGCCCGTGACCAGGCCAGCTTCAGCGTGGCCTACGCCGCCATCCCGTGCGAGCTCATCGAAGGCGAGCCACTGTCGGAGCAGGAACTGACTCTCACCTACCGGGGTGGCGACACCGAGGCGTGCGACCGGTCCTACGGCGGGCGGGCCTCGGACCTCTCTTCGCCGGGTTTCCCTGACAAGCAGGTCTACCTGGCCGTTCTCTACTCCATGTTCCTGCACGGCAGCCTGCTACATATCGGTAGCAACATGCTCTTCCTGTGGGTGTTCGGCAACAACATCGAAGACCGCATGGGAGTCCTCGGATTCATCGCCTTCTACGTAGCGTCGGGGGTCGTCGCCACCTTCGCCCACGTGGCCGTGCAACCCGACAGCACCGTGCCGTTGGTTGGGGCGTCGGGTGCAATCGCCGGGGTGATGGGCGCCTACATCGTGCTGTTCCCCGACGTGAAGATCCGCTCGCTCCTCATCTATTTCCTCATCCTGATCCGCGATATCCCGGCCAAGTGGGTACTCGGCTTCTGGTTCGTTCTGCAGTTCTTCACCAACCCGGCCAACGGCGTGGCCTGGGTGGCCCACGTCGGCGGCTTCGTGTTCGGCGCCCTGGTGGCCCTGCTGTTACGCGACCGGCTCCGGCCGACCCCCGCTCCCTACGCAGCTTTCTAGAGATGCCGCGCTTCGAGCCCTTTCCCGGCGTTCGCTACGACCTCGGCGGGGTCGACGTCTCGGCCGTGGTGGCCCCGCCTTACGACGTCGTCGGGCCGGCCGATCGGGCCGACCTGGCCGCTCGGAGCCCGTACAACGCCGTGCACGTCGACGTCGTCGACGATGCTGCCATCGCTGCTCGAACTGGGGACGCTCAAGGTGGCTGTACCGCCCTGAGCGTCCCCGGTTCGGAAAGGCCGACTGGTTACGACACCGCCGGCTGCCGGTTCGAGGAGTGGCTGGCGGCGCACGTGCTCGCCGTCGATCCCGAGCCGTCGTTCTACGTCTACCGGATGGGCTACCGCGACGATGACGGCCGGCCCCGCCAGACGACCGGTGTCGTGGGTGCGCTCGAGCTCTCGGTGCCGGGCGAGGGGACCGGACGCGACGCCGTGCTACCCCACGAGCGCACCCTGCCCAAGGCCAAGGACGACCGCCTTCGCCTGATGCGGGCGTGCCGGGCCAACCTGTCCCCGGTCTGGTGCCTCACGCTGGCCCAAGGTCTGTCGGCCCTGTGCGAGCCCTCGGGTACGCCGACGGCGATCTGCACCGACGACGACGGTGTGCACCACCGGCTGTGGCGGATCACCCAGCCGGCCGTCACCCGAGCCATCAGCGACCTGGTGGCCTCGGCGCCGGTCGTGATCGCCGACGGCCACCACCGCTACGAGACCGCCCTCGCCTACCGCGACGAGCGCCGAGCCGCCAACGGCGACCACCCGGCCGACTACGACCTGCTCATGGCCCTAGTGGTGGAGCTGGCTCCCGACGAGCTCGGGGTCCGGGCCATCCACCGGCTGCTCACCGGCCTCCCGGACGGCTTCGACCTCCCAGGCGCGCTCTCGGGCCAGTTCGACCCGGCGCCGATCCGCTCGGGTGACGCCCGGACCGGGCCCGAGTCGGGCGGGCCGATGCTGGTGACCGCCGAGGGGTCCTGGGTGCTCACGACTCGGCCGGCGGAGAGCGCCGGTGCCGCCGGCGCACCTGGCGAACCCGGCAAGTCGGGCGAGCCCGGCGACGATGACCCCCCCGACTCCGAGATGCTCGACGCAGCCCTGGCCTCCCTGCCACCGCACACGCTCGGCTTCGACCACCGGGCCGCCTACGTGGAGGCCGAGGTAGCCGCCGGCCGGGCTCAGGCCGGCTTCCTGCTCCGGCCCGTGGCCGTGGGTCAGATCGCCGCCGCCGCCCGCGCCGGTCGCCGGATGCCGGAGAAGACGACCTTCTTCTCCCCGAAGCCCCGCACCGGCATGGTGTTCCGCCGCGTCACCGGCTGACGCCGGCCGAACTGATGCGCCTGAACCCCCTCTGCGGGGTGCGGGGAACATCAGTTGGCCTGTGGGGCGTCAAGAAGCGTTGACAGGAGCTGGCTGGCCCGGGCCAAGGCGGCCCGGGCCCGCTTGGCCGACGTTACCGGCACGACGGTGTCTGCCACCACCTCGGTCCGGCTCTGCAACGCTCCTCCGGCTTGGAAGAACCGCCTTCGTACCCGCCCCACGACTAGGACCCGGGTGCCGACGTCGAGCTCGCCGGCGCTCACCGGGGCCTCGAACCACGCCACCGGCACGGTCTCGGCCCTCGCCCCGTCGCGCTCCACGCTCACTTCGAAGGACACCAGCCGGGCGCCCGAAGGCAGCTCCCGCACCGATGCCGGCCGCGCCAGCCGGCCCACCACTGCCACCACGTTGGCCATATCGCCTCCCGATCCCACACTGCCGTACGGTCACCGGGGGGAAGCGGAGCCTCACACGCGAACCTACCGGCGCGGTGTGACATCCACGCACAGGGCGCGGGCACGGTGGCGGGCCAGGTTGGCGGCGCCCCAGCCGTGCCAACCCTCGTCGGGCGCGCACGCCAGGCCATCGGCCAGCGAGGCCCGGTCAGCCACGTCCAGGTCGCTCAGCCGGTCAGCGAGGACGGGCACGGCGTCGTCGGACTCGTCGGCGAGCGCCGCCAGGTACTCGACGTCGATGGGACGACCGGACCGGGCCCGGTCCAGGTTCCGGGACACGACCAGTACCTCGGGATTGACGGCGTTGAGCGTCAGCAGCACCACGAGCCCGGCGCCGACCGCCGCCGAGAGGAACCACCGCCGCCCGTCCCACAGGCCGGCGATCGACACCCCGGCGAGGGCGAGGACTAGCGCCAGCCAGCCGGCGAAGACCACGCTGTAGAGCCGGAGCATGGTGAGCCCGTAGGCGGTCTCGTACAGCGCCAGCCGTCGGACCGCCGAGGCCAGGACGACGAGGGTCAGGACCACTGCCACCTCGGCGAGGATCTCGAGCGCCCGGGCCTGACGGCGCGGGGCCTCGGCGGTCACCGCCCGTATCCCGAGCAGCGTCAGCAGGGTGAGGCCGGCAACCGCCAGGAGTTGGAAGTAGCCGGAACGGGCGTACTCGGCATAGGTCAGCCCGGCGGTCTCGAGCACTCCCTTGGCCCCGTGGCTGACGGCCACCACCTGGGCACCGGCGAACACCACGAACAGCGCCACCAGCGCCCCCAGCACGACGATCGCCTCGGTGGCGCCCAGGCGGGCCGTCACGGTCGGCGGCTCCGGTACCGACCGGGCCGACGCCATCCGGAGCAGCCCGGCCATCGCCCAGGCACCGCCGACGATCAGTACGACATGGCCAATGAGCGACGGCACGTTGTCGGGCCCGTCGAACACGGCGGCGAAGAAGGGATCCGCCGAGCCCAGGAGCAAGCCGATCACGGCCACCACCGGAATGGCGAGCAGCACGCCTCGACCCACCGCCGCGAACCGCGCCCCCACGTGGCGGCGTGCGGCCAGGGGCTGGAGGAGGAAGAGCGGTGCGACGGCACCGTGCACGGCCGCGATAGCGGCCCGAACCGCCGCCCGGGGAAAGGTCAGGTCGAGCACGCTGCCACCCCGGGCGAGGCTGGCGGCAACGAGCAAAAGCCCGCCGGCGGCCAGGACGTCGGGCGCGATCAGCCACGGGCTCGTCCGCAGCGCCAGCCACACCCCGAACAACGGAGCCGTCGCAGCCAGGGCCCGGGCCTGCGGGTTGGCCACGCGGCCCGAACCCACGAGCCCGGCAGCGGCCACCAGCACGGCCAGCGCGCCGGCCACACCGACCACTCCCGACCGCAGGGCGAAGTCCACGACCACACCGCCCAGGGCGGCGGCCACCAGGACCCGGCCGTCGGCGGGACGGTCGCCCGACAGGTCAAGATCCTGCAGCGGGCGGAGCCAGTCGACGACGCCTGCCCGGCCGGCCATTGAGGACGCGGTCACGACCCGGCCACCTGCGAGACCGGGGGCACGGCATCGACCGGCGACGTCACCGCCTCGGGCAGTACCACCACGATCCGACAGCCCCGGGCCTGGCCCGCAACGACTCGGATCTCGCCACCGTGGAGGTCGACGATCCAGCGGGAGATGGCCAGGCCGAGCCCAGCCCCCCCGTGGCTCGACGACCGGGACGCGTCCGCCCGGTAGAAGCGCTCGAACACCATTCCGACTTCCTCCTCTGGTATGCCGGGCCCCTCATCCGCCACCTCCATGACCAGCGCGGTCCCGCGTTGGCGAGCCAACAACGTCACCCGGCCTTCTGTCGGCGAGTACCGCAGGGCGTTCTCCAGGAGGTTGGCCACCACCTGGTGCACGCGCTCGGCGTCGGCCTCGGCGGTGAGCGACTCCGGCGCAATGTCGACCACCACCTCGACCCCGCTGCCGTGCAGGCGCGCCTCGGCTGCCGCTTGCTCGAGGACCTCCGCCACCGCGAACGGGGCACGCTGGAGCGGGAC
>JBOGIF010000020.1:0-16068 GCA_050742415.1 Acidimicrobiales bacterium
GCAGGACGACTCCCCCGCGACCATCGCACCTTGGCAGCTCTGGCAGGTCTGAACCGCGAACTCGTAACACCAGCCGATCCGCCGACACTAGCCCTGTGCCCGCCGTACGACAACGGCCGCGGGTGCGGCCCGAACAGGGGCAGCTCTAGTCTCTCGGAAGTGGCTGAGGGCACTGGCGCCACCCCGAGCACCCCCCAGGAAGTAGCCCGACGATGGGTCGAGGCAGTGATGGACGAGGGCGACCTGGGCGCGGCCTGGCCCCTCACCGATCCGACCCTGCGGCTGGTCCTGGCCCAGGAATGGGTCTGGGCCCACCGTCACCGGTCGATGATCGGCCACAACCGGGACTGGGACCTCATCGCCCGAGGCCTGGCCGCCTGTCCCGCCGACCACAACCTCTGGCCCGAGCTGGCGTCGGAGTGGATCACCAGGTGGCAGAAGACCTGGAAAGGCTTCAACTCCCGGGCCTGGGCAACTTGGGACGAGCCGGAGGTGGTCGAGCTCGACCTGGAGATCGTGACGTTCATGGAGAGCGACGGGACGCCCGTTCGGTTCGAGCCGGGCCGGGCCGCCTTCGCCCGGCGGTTCGCCCTTCGCCACGGCGACTGCGGCTGGAAGGTCGCCAGCATCAACGGGCACCAGATCTTCGAGCCCGGGTGGCCGCCCTCAGTCCAGTCCCTCTGAGGCCCCGGACGCGGCCAGGCGAGCGGCCACCAGCGCCAGCCGGTCGTCGGGTGCCACCATCGCCACCCGAACGTGTCCCGCCCCGGCCGGGCCGTAGAGGTCGCCAGGCGCCACCAGCAGGCCGGCCTCCTCCGCCAAGCGGCGGGTGATGCCCCAGGCATCACCGCCGGGGGCGGCGACCCAGAGGTAGAAGCTCCCCTCGGGCGGTGTGGCCGGGAGCTTGAAGGAGGCCGCCAGTACCTCCGAGAACTCTGCCAGCCGGCGGGCGTAACGCTCCCGCTGGGCGTCCACGTGGCTGTCGTCGGCCAGAGCGACGGCGGCGGCGGCCTGTACCGGCCCCGGCACCATCAGCCCCGCGTGCTTGCGGACCTCGGACAGGTAGCCGACCAGCTCCGGATCGCCGGCGTAGAAGCCCACCCTCAGCCCCGCCAGGTTCGAGCGCTTCGACAGCGAATGGACGGCCAGCACCCCCTCGATCCCGGAGGCGAGGATCGTCTGAGGCGGGCCTTTCCACGTGAACTCCACGTAGCACTCGTCGCTCAGCACCGGCACGCCGTGGCGCCGTCCCCAGCCCGCCGCCGCCTCCAGGTCGTCGAGGGCGCCGGTGGGGTTCGACGGCGAGTTGACCCAGAGGCACAGCGCCCGCTCGGCGTCGTAGGCACTCACCGATCCGAGGTCGAGGCGCCAGCGGTCGTCGACCGGCACGGCCACCGCCCGGCATCCGGCCAAGGTCGCGCTCATCGCGTAGGTCGGATAGGACACGGCCGGGTACAGGATCGTGTCGCGGTCGGGCCGGCGCAGCCGCAGCCAGGCCGCGGTGCTCGCGACCATTTCCTTGGTGCCGACACAGGCACCGATGGCGTCGACCGGTACTTCCACGCCCAGCCTCCTCGCCATCCAGCCAGCGGCCGCCTCCCGCAGGCCGACGCTGCCGATCGACGCCGGGTAGCCGCGCTCGGCGCCCGACGACGCCAGGGCGGCCACGACCTCGGGAGGCGGCGGGTCGCTCGGGGTGCCGACCGAGAGGTCGACCATCCCTCCTGCGTGGGCCTCGGCGAGGGCCTTGAAGGCGTCGAGACGGTCGTACGGATAGGGAGGCGGTGAGAACCCCTTCACCCCCGGCGCGCCGGCCGGAACTCGGCGAAGCGGCCGGTGTCGGCGACGTCGAGGCGCGCCCACACCCGGGTGCCGTGGGGACCGTGCTCCTCCGAGAGCACCTCGCCCGACCGGTGCACCGAGGCCAAGACGTCGCCCCGGCCATAGGGGACCACCAGCTCGACGACGCGGCCCAGCTCTCGGATCCGCTCGCCTATGGCGGCCAGCAACGCCTCCGTTCCCTCGCCGGTCATTGCCGACAAGACGACCGATCCGGGGTTGGCGTCGACCAGCCGGGCGGCCGTGTCGGGGGCCCGGTCCGCTTTGTTGAAAAGGAGGAGCTCGCCCACGTCGCCCGCGCCGATCCCTCGAAGCACGGCCCGCACGGCCGCCATCTGACCCTGGGGGTCGGCGGCCGACGCGTCGACCACGTGGACGAGAAGGTCGGCCTCGGCAACCTCGTCGAGGGTGGAGCGGAAGGCGTCGACCAGCTGGTGCGGGAGCTTGCGCACGAAGCCAACTGTGTCGGTCACGAGCACCGACTCGCCACCGGGCAGCTCGAGGCGCCGGGTGGTGGGGTCCACGGTGGCGAACAGGCGGTCCTCGACCAGGACTCCGGCGGAGGTGAGCAGGTTCAGCAGCGTGGACTTGCCGGCGTTCGTATAACCCACGAGGGCCACGGTGCGCAGGCGCGAACGGGCGCGGGCCTTGCGTTGGGTGCGGCGGTTCTGCGTGAGCTCGCGCAGCTCGGCCTCCAGCTTGGTGGCCCGCCGCAACAGGCGCCGGCGGTCGACCTCGAGCTGGGTCTCGCCAGGGCCGCGGGTCCCGATGCCACCCGCCTGCTGGCTCAAGCCGTGGCCGCGGCCCCTTAGGCGCGGGAGGCGGTAGCGAAGCTGGGCCAGCTCCACCTGGGCCTTGCCCTCCTGGCTGTGGGCGTGCTGGGCGAAGATGTCGAGGATCAGGGCGGCCCGGTCGATGGCCGTACGGCCGAGGATCTTCTCCAGGTTGCGGCTCTGGGCCGGCGACAGCTCGTCGTCGAAGATGACGGTGTCGGCGTCGACGCTCTCGGACAGCTCACGGAGCTCGGCCGCCTTGCCCCGCCCGACGAAGGTGGCGGGGTCCGGCGCGTCCCTCCGCTGCAGGACCCGGTCGGCCTCGTCGGCGCCGGCGGTGTCGGCCAGCGCGGCCAACTCGTCGAGCGAAGCCTCGGCCTCCAACGAGGTAACGGGCGGGATCGCAACTCCGACGAGGACGACGTTCTCCCGCCGGTCCCTCTCGATGAGGCTCACGGGCGCGTGTCCGGCACCTCGACCGAGCCGACGTAGACGGCTGGGCCCGTGAGCGTGACCGTGTCGGGTCCCAGGTGGACCTGGAGGTCGCCACCAGGCTGGCGCACGGTGACTCGGTCACCCACCAGGCCCCAGCCGGCGGCGGCCGCGGCCGCCGCCGACGCACCGGTGCCGCATGCCTGGGTCTCGCCCACCCCACGTTCGTGGACGCGCACGGTGATCTCGTCGGGGCCGGGGCCGGCAGCCACCACCTCGACGTTGACGTCCCCCCGCAGTGCCGCCTCCTCAGCCAGGTCCACTTTGGCGGGATCCGCGACCTCGACCACGACGTGAGGGTTACCCATGTCGACGGCCGTCTCCCTGAGCCCGCCGGCCGTGGTGCGGCTGTCGAGGATCTGGGCGGCGCCCATGTCCACCGCGATCTGCCCGTCGTCGAGCATCTCCACCGTTCGTAGGCCGGCGTCGGTGCTCACCGTGAAGCTCCGGGCCGGGGCCAACCCGGCGTCGGCCAGCGCCAGAGCCAGGCACCGGATGCCGTTGCCGCTCATCTCCGCCCGACGGCCGTCGGCGTTGAACAGCTGCATGGCTACGGCAGCACCTCGCCCATCTGCCGTGACCCGGATGAGGCCGTCGGCGCCCACCCCGCGGCGGCGGTCGCACAGGGCGCGCGCCTGCTCCCCGTCGACCGGCCGGGACCCCTCAAGGTCCAGCAGGACGAGGAAGTCGTTGCCCAGGCCGTGGTACTTCTCGAGCCTCATCGGGACCAGTCTCCCAGCAGAGCCGGCGCCAGATCGACCGGATTCCCCGCCGACGCCAGCCACGTGATCCGCGGGTCCCGCCGGAACCAGGCGCGCTGCCGGCGGGCGAACCGCACGGTGCGGTGCACCGCGGCGTCCAGCGCCTCCTCCAGGCTGAGCCTCCCGGCGAGGTGGTCGAACAGCTCCCGGTAGCCGAGGGCCTGGCCGGCGGTCCGCGAAAGACCGCCCTCGCCGGCCAAGGGCATCAGCGACCTGGCCTCCTCCAACCAGCCCGCGCCCAGCTGGTCCACGTAGCGCCGGCGGATCCGCTCCGCCACCTCCGCTCGGGGCAGCCAGACCCCGAAGAGCCGGAAGCGGCTGGAGGGATAGGCCGCCAGGCCCGGGCCGAAGGAAGAGAAGGGCCGGCCGCTGCCGAGGGTGACCTCCAGGGCCCGCACCACACGGCGGGCATTGGCGGGCTGGATCCGGCTGGCGGCCAGGGGATCGAGCTGCGACAGCCGCTGGTACATCGACGCCAAGCCCTCCGGCGTGGACGCCTCGGCCTCCAGCTCGGCCCGAAGGCCCGGTAACGTGCCGGGGACCGCCAGGCCGTCAACGATCGCCTGCACGTAGAGGCCGGACCCGCCGACCAGCAGAGCGACGTTGCCGCGGGCTTCGATGCCCCCGATCGCCTCGGCCGCCGCCTCCTGGAACCGCCGGACCGAGAAGGCCTCGGAGGGGTCGACCAGGTCGAGCAGGTGGTGAGGCACCTCGGCCCGGTCCGTTGCCGTGGGCTTGGCCGTGCCCACGTCCATCCCCCGGTAGACGCACATCGAGTCGGCCGAGACGATCTCGACGCCCCTGCCTCTCCCCGCCGGGCAGCGGGCCAACTCCATGGCCAGCGCCGACTTGCCCGACGCCGTCGACCCCACCAGGGCGACGTGGCGGACCTCACCCGCCGGAACCACCTACCCGAACTGGTGACGCCCAGAGGCGCAAGAGGGGGGCCCCAGTGTCACCAGTTGGAGCCGGCGACGGGGATGAGCGTGCGGTGGCGGGGGCGGGCGGTGAGCTCGACCAGCTCCCCGCGCAGGTAGTGGGTGGCCGAGCTCGTGACGCGGACGTCGGCGAAGGTGCCGGCCGGCGGGACGGGGTCGGCAGGGAAGTGCACGAGCTTGTTCTGGCCGGTGCGGCCGGTGGCGTCGGCCGGCGACTTGCGGCTCGGCCCCTCGACCAGCACCTCCTCCACCCGCCCGATCCGAGCCTGGTGGCGGGCCAGGGCGGAGCGCTCGACCACGATCCGCAGCCGCTCGAACCGGTCGGCGGCGACGTCGGGAGCGACAAAGCTCTCCTCCATCCCTGCCGCTTCCGTCCCCGGCCGGGGCGAGAACACGAAGGTGTACGCGCTGTCGTAGGCGGCCTCAGCCGCCACCTCCAGGGTGCGCTCGAAGTCGTCGTCGGTCTCACCCGGAAAGGCCACGATGATGTCGGTCGTCACCGCCAGGTCCGCCACCGCGTCCCGGGCCGCCGCCAGCTTCGTCAGGTATCGCTCGGCCGTGTAGCCGCGGTGCATGGCCGCCAGGACCCGGTCGCTCCCCGACTGCAGCGGCAGGTGCAGGTGCGGGCAAACCGAGGGCGTGCGCGCCATGGCGTCGATCGTGTCGGGCCGGAGGTCCTTGGGATGGGGGCTGGTGAAGCGCACCCGCCGGATCCCGTCCACCGATCCCACAGCGGCCAGCAGGCCGGCGAACAGCGGCCGGCGCCGGGTGATGTCGCGGCCATAGGAGTTGACGTTCTGGCCCAGAAGGGTGACCTCGACCACCCCGGTCGCCGCCAGGTCCTCGACCTCAGCCACCACCTGGTCGACCGGCCTGCTCACCTCCGGGCCGCGCACCGCCGGCACGATGCAGAAGGCGCACGAGTTGTCGCACCCGACTTGGATCGTGACCCACGCCGCGTACTGGAGCCGCCGGCGAACCGGCAGGGCCGACGGGAACGGGTCGTCGTCGGGGTCGGCGGCGTCGAGGATCTCAGTGACCGGCCCGGTGGCCGCCGCCTGGCGCAGGAGGTCGGCGGCGCGGCCGACGTTGTGGGTGCCGAAGACGGCGTCCACCTGGGGGGCTCGGGCGCGGATGAGATCCCCGTCCTTCTGGGCGAGGCAGCCGCCCACGGCGATCTGCATGTCGGGACGGCGGTCCTTGACCGCCTTGAGCTGGCCAAGGTTGCCGTAGAGGCGGTTGTCGGCGTTCTCGCGGATGCAGCACGTGTTGAGCACCACGACGTCGGCCGACTCCACGTCGTCGGTGGGCACGAGCCCGTCCTCCTCGAGCAGGCCGGCCAGGCGCTCGGAGTCGTGCTCGTTCATCTGGCAGCCGAACGTGCGGATGAGGTAGGTGCGCGCCATCGCCGCCAAGGCTAACGGCCTGGGCCGATCTAGCGGCCGGAGTGGCCGAAGCCGCCGGCACCCCGCCCGGTGCCGTCGTCGAGCTCGTCGCCGACCACGAAGGCGACGTGCTCGACCTGCTGTACGACGAGCTGGGCGATGCGGTCGCCCCGGCACACGTCGTAGGCGGACTCGGGGTCGGTGTTCACCAGCACCACGCACAGCTCTCCCCGGTAGCCGGAGTCCACCAGGCCAGGTGCGTTCAGCACGGTCACCCCGTGGGCCAGGGCCAGGCCGCTGCGCGGCAAGACGAGGCCGGCGCAGCCCTCCGGGATGGCGACGGCCACGCCTGTGGCCACGCGCGCCCGGCCACCCCCGGCAGCCAAGTGGGCGTCGTCGCGAGCCACAAGGTCGACGCCGGCGTCACCCGGGCGGGCGACGCTCGGCACCGGGAGGTCGGCATCCAGTCGGACCAGCAGGACCTCGATCACGGCGGCGCAGCCTACGATCCGTCGGTGCTCGTGTGGATGGACCTGGAGATGACAGGCCTGGACCCCACCCGGGACGTGATCGTCGAGATCGCCGTGCTGGTCACCGACGACGAGCTCGAGATCGTCGTCGAGGGGCCCGACCTGGTGGTCCACCAACCGCCCGAGGCGCTGGCGTCGATGGGCGACGTCGTCCGCAAGATGCACACCGACAGCGGGCTGGCGGCCGAAATCGAGTCGTCGACGGTGAGCCTGTCCGAGGCCGGGCAGGCCGTCCTTGGCTTCATCCGGGCCCACGTGCCGGAGCCCCGGACCGTCCCCCTCTGCGGTAACTCGATCGGTACCGACCGGCGGTTCCTGGCCGCTGCCCTGCCCGAGATCGAGAACTGGCTGCACTACCGCTCGATCGACGTATCGACCGTCAAGGAGCTGTGCCGGCGGTGGTATCCGGAGGCCTACGCGGCGGCGCCAGCGAAGGCCTCCGGCCACCGGGCCCTGGCCGACATCCGCGAGAGCGTGGAAGAGCTGCGCTACTACCGATCGGCCATCTTCCAGCTGTCGCCCAGCACGATCTGACCAGGCAGGGTGACCGCTGCGGCTCCCGAACCGGCCAACCCCATTCCGGACGAGGCGGGCAGACTGGGCTGCCGCTTCATTCGGATCGCGCTCGCCTCCGCCTTGCGAGCGGCCAACTGTGAATTGGCCTGGAGGATCGAGGCGAAGGCTTCCCCGTACCACTGGAAAGTGGTGCTGAGTAATGTGGAGAAAGTCCCAGACGCCCTGGCGGTCTTCGCCGACGAAAAGGAGAACCCGACGTGGCCCACATTGCGGCGACGATCAGGACCTGGGTGATCGTGGACTTCAGCAGCCAGCGAGATGGCCTCGTATGGGCGAGGCGTGAACGCGTTCACGGAACAGCTGTTAAAAGGCAGTTTGTCCTAGCGCTCGATTTCGACGACGAGCTTGTGGCTGACGCCATGGTGCGATGACCGAGGGCGAGGAGGCTCATTGGCCGCTGGTCTTGCCGACACAAGGATGTCCGCTTTGACCCACTGGGCGTTCCTGGACCATCCCGGTCCGATCCCGTTCGCCCACCGCGGAGGAGCCTGCGACCGCCCTGAGAACACCATGCCAGCCTTCGAGAACGCCGTCCGGCTGGGCTACCGCTACCTGGAGACCGACGTTCACGTGACGGCCGACGGCGTGCTCGTGGCCTTCCACGACGACGTGCTCGACCGCGTGACCGACCGGAACGGCCGCATCGATCAGCTGCCGTGGGCGGAAGTGCGCCAGGCGCGCGTCGACGGCGAGTCGATACCCCTTCTCGAGGACCTGCTGGGCACCTGGCCCGAAGCCCGCGTGAACATCGACGCCAAGCACGATGCCTCGGTGCGGCCGCTGGTCGAGATCCTCGAGCGCACCGGCGCCCACGACCGGGTGTGCATCGCCGCCTTCTCCGACAGCCGCATGTCGACGATCCGGCGCCTGATCGGCAAGCGCGTCTGCACGGCGATGGGCCCCCACGACATCGCCCGGCTGCGGGCCACGAGCTTCGGCCTCCCCTTGGGCCGGTTCGCCGCCACCTGTACGCAGGTACCCGTGCGCCACGGGCGTGTGCGCGTGGTCGACGCCCGGTTCGTGGCCACCGCCCACCGCCTGCGGATACCGGTACACGTCTGGACCATTGACGACGCCGCCGAGATGGACCGCCTCCTCGACCTCGGGGTCGACGGCATCATGTCGGACCGTCCCACCGTGTTGAAAGAGGTTCTGGTCCGCCGCGGCCAGTGGGCCTGACTACGCGTGCGGCGCCGCCGCCAGCTACTAGACGCAGACGACCAGGGCGTCGGGCCGGGCTCTCACGGCGATGGATCGCGCCCGTCCCACCGGCACGCTGTCGAGGAACACCGGTAGGGCGCGGTCGAGCTCCACCGTCACGCTGGCAGCCCGGCGCTCGATGATCCCGGGATGCGGAAGGTGGGAGCCGGACCGGACGCGGGCCCGGACCGCCGATAGCTGGGCGAGCGGGAGGCGGGCGTCGTAGGTGTCGAGTCGACCGTCGTTGGGATGGGCGCGGGGTCCGAGGTTCCAGTCCCCGAGGAACTGGGCGTTCATGGCCACGAACGCCCGACGCCACAGGCGCGAGCGGGCGATCAGGTGGGCGACGAAGAGGTGCAGGCGACCGTCGAAAAGCACCTCACCCACGTCGACCGGGAACAGGTTGCCCTGCCTTGGACCGGAGCCGAGCGAACCTCCGAGCGTGCGGAATAGGTCGCCCCCGGTCAGCACCAGCGCCGGGAAGGGGCGTCCGGCTTGCTGAGCGGACTCCAGGACGGCGCCGGCTTCGGCGTCGGAGCCGACCGTCACCGCACCCGCCGGGACCGGGCCGGGCGAGCCCCACGGCTGCCCCTTCGCTATCGGCACCGCACCGCCCTCATCGGTAGTTGTCCCCGATACAGGGGGGTCAACTGGTGGGATAACTGGGGCTTCCGACGACCGACGAGGCCGCCACCACTCCCCGGAACAGGCTGTCGGCCGCCTTCGCCGCGGCGGCGGCGGTGTCCGGCGCCGGGGCCACCAGACCGAGCTGGCGCAGGAGGTCGACGAGCTGCTTCACGTTGCGGACGAAGTCGCCGCCGGTGATCTCCTCCTCGGCGATGACCTCCCCCAGGTCCTCCCCCGACGCCCACCCGTAGGCGGCGGCGAAGAACCCCGGGTCGGGCGCCCGCGTGAGCGGGAGCCCCGCTTCCTTCTCGGCGGCGTTGATCTCGGCGGCCATGCGCTCCAGCTCGGCCCACCGCCGCCTGACCCGCGGCGACGGGAACCATTGCTCGCGGTGCCCGTTGGCCGCCCGGCGGGCCTCGAAGGTCAACGCCGAGGCCAGCACCGCCACCGCCGCTGGGTCGAGGTGGTCGAACAGCCCGGCCCGCAGCCCCTCGGCTACCAATAGGTCGCACTCGTGGTAGATCCGGGTGAGCACCTCGCCGGCCTGGGTCAGCGACCACCCGTCGACGTACCCCCACGCCTCCAGCACCCGCAGCACCCGGTCGAACTGGCGGGCGAGGCTCTCGGTGCGGCCTTCGACCCGGCGGTGCAGGCGCCGGAAGTCCTTCTCCAGCCGCTCGGCCCGCTCGGCGGCGCGCAGGTGGCGGGCCAGGTCGGGACAGCCGGCCACGCCCGCCTGCGCCTCGGCACCGTTGGAAGCTGGCTCTGGCGCGCGCGAAGCGACCGACGACGGCAAACGGGTGGCAACCAGGGCCTGGGCGGTCTGGCGCTGGAACTCCGGGCTGCGCGGCGCGTAGGGCGTGGGCAGGTCGACCTTGGCGACGACCGTCGGGGGGGACCGGAAGTCCCGTGCCGAAAGGCTGAGATAGCGGCGAGCGGCGGTGAGCGCGCCGAGGCGAACCTCGTCGCCCCGCCGGTGGGCGGTCGAGACCACAACCACCTTGCCGGCCGACTTGCCACCGGTGAGCACCAGCACGTCGCCGGGCTTCACCTTCTCGAGCGCCTCGGCCACGGCCCGAGACGAGCTCGACCCCGCCCGACGGCCGCCTTGGCCACCATCGCCGTCGGCGGCGCGGTGCCGGCTCCGGTACTCGTCGACGTCGCCCCGTTCGCACGCCGCCTCCCGGAGGGCGACGGTCATGAGCGAGCCGGTGCGCTCGATCTGGGCTTCGAGGCGGACCACGTCGCGGTCGGCCCGGTACTGCGCGAAGGACAGGTTGAGGAGGTGGTGGGCGGTCTCGCGCTCGTACTGGCGCACCAGGTTCACGGCCATGTTGTAGGTGGGCCGGAAGGAGGAGGTGAGCGCGTAAGTCCGCGTCGAGGCGAGACCCGCCACCTGTTCGAAGGGCACGAAGGGGGACCACAGCACGACGGCGTAGCCGACCTCGTCGATGCCGCGCCGGCCCGCCCTGCCGGTGAGCTGCGTGTACTCGCCGGGGGTGAGGAACTGGTGGCGCTCCCCCGTGAACTTCGACAGCTTCTCGATGACCACCGAGCGGGCCGGCATGTTGATGCCGAGGGCGAGCGTCTCGGTGGCGAACACCACCTTGGCCAGGCCGGCGGAGAAACAGGCCTCCACCGCCTCCTTGAACGGCGGAACCAGGCCGGCGTGGTGAGCGGCCAGGCCCCGCTCCAGCCCCTCCAGCCACTCGCCGTAGCCGAGCACCCGGAGGTCGGCGTCGGAGAGAGAGTCGACCTTGGCCTCGGCGATGGACCGGATGGCGCGGGCCTCCTCCGCGTCGGTCAACCGGATCCCGGCGCGCAGGCACTGGCGCACGGCGTCGTCGCACGCAGCCCGGCTGAAGATGAAGTAGATCGCCGGGAGCATCCGGGCGTCGGCGAGCGTCTCGACCACGTCGGCACGCCTCGGCGTCTGGACCCGGCCACGGGGGCGGCCCCGGAACTGGGTCGAGTGCGCAACTTGGGAGTCCAGTGCAGCCGCCTCGGGGTTGGGACGGGCCTTGACGAACGTGGGGAGCAGGCGCAGCTCGTCGGAGTGGCGGTCGCCCACGAGGTACAGGTGCTGGAGCTCGACGGGCCTGCGCTCCTCGATGATGGCGACCGTCGAACCCCTGACCGTCTCCACCCAGTCGGCGAACTCTTCGGCGTTGGACACCGTTGCCGACAGGCACACCAGGTCCACGTCCGGCGGGGAGTGGATGATCACCTCCTCCCAGACCGGGCCCCGGTAAGGGTCCTGGAGGTAGTGCACCTCGTCGAGCACCACGTATCGCAGGCCTTCCAGCACCGGCGACCTGGCGTAGAGCATGTTGCGGAGCACCTCGGTGGTCATGACGACCACGGGCGCTTCTCCGTTCACCGAGTTGTCGCCCGTCAGCAACCCGACACGGTCGGCTCCGTGGCGCGCCGCCAGGTCGCCGAACTTCTGGTTCGACAGCGCCTTCAGCGGCGTGGTGTAGAAGGCCTTCCCGCCCTCGGCCAGCGCCTTGGCCACGGCGTACTCGGCCACGACCGTCTTGCCCGAGCCGGTGGGGGCGGCCACCAGAACCGAGCGACCGGCATCGATGGCGTCGAGGGCCCGGACCTGGAAGTCGTCTAGCTCGAAGCCGTAGGTGGCGGCGAACTCGTCGCGCGTCACCGCGGGCCGGTCACTTCTTCAGGAGCCGGCCGATGAGGATGGAGCCCTCGTAGAACAGGTACATCGGCACGGCCATAGCGAACAGCGAGTACGGGTCCTGGCTCGGCGTTATCACCGCGGCGATGGCGACGATGATCACCGCCGCCGGTCGCCTCCACGACCGCAGCCTCCTGCTCGTTACCACACCGGCCAGCTGGAGGAACATGAGCACGATCGGGAACTCGAAGGCGACCCCGAAGGCCACGATCATGAGGGTGATCAGGCCGAGGTACTTCGAGGGTGTGAGCAGCGCCTCCACGTTGGGGCCGGCCACGCCGAGGAGGAAGGTGAGGGCCTGGCCGAAGGTGAGCAGTGCCACCGTCGCCCCGAGCACGAACAGCAGGATCGACGACAGGATGAACGGGATGGCGTAGCGCTTCTCCGTGCGGTTCAGCCCCGGCGTGATGAACCGCCACAGCTGCCACAGCACCACCGGGGAGGCCAGGAATGCTCCACCCCAGGCGGCGATCTTGAGCCGGGACGCAAAGCCCTCGAGCGGGTCGGTGATCACCAACGCGGTCCTGCCAGTCACGTCGGTGTAGGGACGGATCAGGAAGTCGAGGATCCTGGTGTAGAGGGCGAAGGCGACGATGGCTCCCAGCAGCAGGGCAACTGCACAGATGATCAGCCGGCGCCGTAGCTCCGTGAGGTGCTCGACGAGCGGCACGCGCTCGCCGCGTTCGACCTTGGGCTCCTCCTCGATGATGGCGATGGGGATCCGCTAGGGCCGGGGGGCGTCCGGCGCGGGGGGCTCCGACGGGTCGATCGAGATGGTGGTGGGGGCCGGGGCGGACGACTCGGGTTCGACTGTGGTCGGCGGAGGCGTGGGGGCGGGGGGCGGTAGGGGGTTGGGTCCGGCCTCGACCACCGGCGACGGTGGGACAGGCGCGGAGGGCGGTAGCGGGCTGGGCCCGGGCTCCACGTCGATGGCGGAACGGATCTCGGTCTGCACGCCCTGGGACCAGCGCCGCACCTCGGCGAGGGCTTTGCCCACCTGACGGCCCGCCTCTGGAAGGCGCTTGGGTCCGAGGACGATGAGGGCTACGACGAGGATGACCAGGATCTCCGCCGGCCCCAGTGAAGTCGGCACAGGAGAAGCCTAGTTCTGGCGGGTACGGCTCACGGCAGCACGCCAGGCGTCGAGATCGGCCTTGACCTGCTCCGTGGCGGGCACGGCCTCAGCCAGCTCGTCGAGACCGCGACGCACCGCCCGAAGGGCTTTGTCGAGGCGGACGAAGGCCACCCCGAGGAAGACCGAGCCGACCACGCCAACAAGGATGATCGGCAGCCACCAGAGCCCCACGCCGGCCATCGTACAGTCCGGGAGTGGAGCCGCTCCGTCGACCGCCGATCGGCTTCGCCCACCGGGGTGCGAGTGCCCACGCCCCCGCCAACACCCTGGAAGCCTTCGCATTGGCCCTGCGCCTGGGCGCGACGGGGCTCGAGAGCGACGTCTGGCTCACGGCCGACGGGGTGCCTGTGCTCGACCACCATGGGCGGACCAAACGCGGCCTGCGCGGCCGGCCCATCTCGACCGCCGCCCGAGCTGAGCTGGCGCCGTCGGTCCCAACCCTGGAGGATCTCTACGCCCACTGCGGCTCCGGCTTCGAGCTGTCTCTCGACATCAAGGACCATGCCGCGGTCGACGCTGTGGTGGCCACAGCCCGGGCCGCCGGCTCAGGTGCGCCGGAGCGGCTGTGGCTCTGCCATCCCGACTTGGAGGTGGTCACCGGGTGGCGGAGCCGCTTCGACGACGTGCGGCTGGTGGACAGCACGCGGCTGAAGTCGTTGAGGCAGGGGCCGGAGCGCCGCGCCGCCCAGCTCGCGGAGGCGGGCATCGACGCCGTGAACCTGCATTTCAGCGACTGGAGCGGAGGCCTGGTAGCGCTTTTCCACCGCTTCGAGCGCCTGGCCTTCGGCTGGGACGCTCAGCACGAACGCATGGTGCGCGAGCTGGTCCGGATGGGGATCGACGCCGTCTACAGCGACCACGTCGACCGGTTGGTCGACGCCATGTTGCCCCGCGGTTCCTAGGGGCCGACCTCGGCCTGGCGCACGTCGGTGCGGGCCTGGACCCGCACCACCTTGTTCACGGCGCTCAGGTAGGCCCGGGCCGACGCCTCCACCACGTCGGTCGAGACCCCCCGGCCGGACACCTTGACGCCGTTGGCCTCCAGCTGGATGACGACGTCGCCGAGAGCGTCGACCCCGCCCGTGACGGAGGACACGTTGAAGTCGGTGAGCCGGCCGTCGATTCCGGTGGCCGCTCGCAAAGCCTTGCAGGCGGCGTCGATCATACCGTCGCCCTCGCTGGTCCTCTCGATCTTCTCGCCCTCGCGGCTCACTACCACCCGGGCCCGGGGCATGCCGACGGTCCCCCCGCTCACCTCGAGGGCCTCCAGGACGAACGCCGAGGCCACGGTCGTGCCCAGCTCCTCTGCCACGATGGCCTCGAGGTCGGCGTCGGTGATCGCCACCTTGCGGTCGGCGAGCTCCTTGAAGCGGGCGAAGGCGGCGTTGAGCACGTCGCCCGAGATGCTGATCCCCATGTGGGCCAGCGTGTCGGCGAAGGCATGGCGCCCCGAGTGCTTTCCGAGGACGATCTGGCTGCCGACCTGGCCGACGCTGGCCGCTTCGATGATCTCGTAGGTGGTGCGCTCGGCCAGCACGCCGTGCTGGTGGATGCCCGACTCATGTGCAAAGGCGTTGCGCCCCACGACGGCCTTGTTGTACTGGATCGGGTAGCCGGTGAGGCGGCTGACCAGCCGGCTGGTACGGGCCAGCTCCTCGGTGCGAACGCCGGTGGCCAGGCCGGGGAACTGGTCGGCGCGGACCTTCACTGCCATGACCACCTCCTCCAGCGCGGCGTTGCCGGCCCGCTCGCCCAACCCGTTGACGCACACCTCGATCTGGCGGGCGCCGGCCTGGACCCCTGCCAGCGAGTTGGCGGTGGCCAGGCCCAGGTCGTTGTGGCAGTGAACCGACGTCACGTAGTCGCCCTGAACCTCGCGGCGGATGTACTGGATCAGCGCGCCAAAGTCCCACGGGATGCCGTACCCGACCGTGTCGGGGATGTTCAGCGTGGTGGCGCCGGCGTCGACCGCGGCCTGCAGCACCTCGATCATGAAGTCGAGCGGAGTGCGGGTGGCGTCCTGGGGGCTGAACTCGACGTCGCCGGTGTGCTCCCGGGCCCGGGCCACGCCCGTCCGGGTGGCCTCTACGACCTGAGCCTCGGTCATCTTCAGCATGTGCTCCCGATGGTTCGGGCTGGTGGAGATGAACACGTGGATACGGGCGCGCTCAGCCTCGCGCAGCGCCTCCCAGCACCGGTCGACGTCGGACTGCTGGGTTCGCGACAGGCCGGCGATGACAGGACCGTGGACCTTGCGGGCGATGGCGGCCACCGCCTCGAAGTCACCTTCGCTGGCCACCGGGAACCCAGCCTCGATGTAGTCCACGCCCAGGCGCGCCAGCTGCTCGGCAATCTCCAGCTTCTCCCCGGCGTCGAGCGAGATCCCCGGCGACTGCTCGCCGTCGCGCAGGGTGGTGTCGAAGATGATCAGCCGCTCGGTCTCGCTCATGGGTCCTCCGGTCGATTGCTCTCGTGCTCTCAGGGGTGTTCAGGGCAAAAGAAAAACCTCCCGGCCCGAAGGCTCGAGAGGCGTAGGCGAGCACCGTGAGGCGCCCGCCGCTAAGTAAGGAGCAGGTCTGTGGCGAAGATGGGGGTGGGGGTCTGCTCACACATAACTGTAGCCATGGTGCCAGGCGGCCCGACAAGGGTCAAGTAGGGTCGTGCCCATGATCAGGCGGGTGCTGCGATTGGGACTCCGGGCCGGTTTGCTGGCCAGCATCGTGCTCGGCCTGGTGAAGATCCTCCGCGGGCGCAGCGAGTCGTCGTCTCCCAAGATGGACGAGTCTTGGCTGGCAGCCCAGAGCGGCTCCTCGCCCGACGAGCCGCCCAGCCCTCCCGAGCCACCGCTCGTGGAGCCCACGATGCTGACGTCGGTCATCCAGGCACCGCTGTCGCGCCCCGGCCCCGGGCCGGTGGCGATCGAGGTTCCCACCGTGGCCTGGGTGGAGCCGGAGGGTACGTCCTGCCCCGCCAGCCACCCGGTCAAGGGAAAGCTGTCGAGCGGGATCTACCACCTCCCGGGCATGGCGGCCTACGACCGCACCCGTCCGGACCGCTGTTACGCCGGCCCGGAGGGTGCCGAGGCCGACGGCCTCACCCGCGCCAAGCGCTAAACCG
>JBOGIF010000021.1:0-3023 GCA_050742415.1 Acidimicrobiales bacterium
CCGTCTACCCGTGCGGTCCCAGGTGCCGGGGCCGCTCGGACGGCGCTGCAGCACCCTGAGGAGGAACAGCGAGAGCTGCCGCAGGGAGGTCATGAGATCGGCCGATGATACCGCCCGGCGGGCTAGCCCCGTCCTCCGCACATGAGAGTGGGTGTCACTGAGCAGGGAAAACGAGAAATCTTCGACCCGGAGCAGGAGATCGCGGGGGTACGCGCGAAAGCAGTTCCGTGGCGAAACGACAAGCTTGGGATTTCGGGCCGCCGAGCGTGGAGAAGGCGCTCGGGGCATTGCCGGTGGTGGCGACGTTGTGCCGCCGGCTGGGGATCGCAGCGACGATCGACGACCTGTGCCCGGTGCGCGATGTCGCCATCGCCACCCACGGCGAGGTGATCGAGGCGCTGGTGGCCAACCGGCTGACCTCGCCGGCGCCGTTGCTGCGGGTGGAGGACTGGGCTCGGGCGTGGGCGGTGCCCGAGGTTTTCGGCATTCCTGCCGAGGCGCTCAACGACGATCGCCTCGGCCGAGCCCTCGATGCCATCGCCCCTCAGCTCGACGCCATCGTGGGCACCATTGGCGCCCGGGCCATCGAGGCGTTCGGACTCGACGTGTCCCGGCTGCACTGGGACATGACGTCGATCTCGCTTTACGGCGACTACGACGAGGTCGATCAAGCCCACGTGCGGCCCCGCTACGGCAAGCCCAAGGACCGCCGCCCCGACCTCAAGCAGATCCAGACCGGCCTGGCCGTGACCGGCGACGGCGGCGTGCCGGTGCTGCACCGGGCCTTCGACGGTGGCGCCGGCGAGGTCAACCAGGTGGTGGGGGCGATGGAGTCGTTGCGGGCCATGGCTGGCGAGCGGCGCTTCTTGCTGGTGGGCGACTCGAAGCTGATCTCCTACGCCAACCTGCACGCCTTCGCCGCCACCGAGGTCACCTTCGTGGCTCCCGCCGCCAAGAGCTGGGTCGCCGCCGAGGTCCTCGCCGCCTGCTGCATCGCCGACACCGTCGAGGTGGACTACGTGGCCGAGCGTGACGCTGACAAGGCGCCCGAGGCCCGGGGCCGCTACCGCGTGGGCGAGGACACCATGGCCGTGCCCGCCAAGCGCAAAGCCGACCCCGACCTCGTCCTGCGGCGCATCTTCGTGTGGTCCTCAGTCCGTGCCGATGCCGCCGCCCACGCCCGGGCCAAGAAGCTCGATCGGGCCCGTGACGACCTCGGCCGCCTCGGGCGGGGACTGGGCAGCCGCCACTACCGCGACGCCCAGGCGGTGACCGCCCGCGTGGCCCAGATCAGCCGGGACCGCCGCGTCGGCGCCTACCTGCGGAGCAGTGTCGGCACCAACGAGGGGGGAGAGCCCACCCTCGACTGGTACTTCGACGCCGCCGCCCTCGACGCCGAGGCGGCCACTGACGGCTGGTATGCCCTGTTGAGCAACCTCGACCCCGACGAGGCCGACGCCGCCGAGGTGCTGCGCCGCTACAAGGGACAAGAGGTCGTCGAGCGCCGCTACGGCGACTTCAAGGGTCCCCTGGCCGTGGCCCCGATGTTCTTGAAGTCCAACCGGCGCATCGCCGCCCTCATCACCGTGGTCTGCCTGGCGCTGCTGATCTTCAGCCTCGTCGAGCGTGCCGTGCGCCACGCCATCGCCCCCGAGATCACCATGCTCGGCCTCTACCCCGAGCGGCGCCCGGCCCGGCCCACCGGCCGGACGATCTTCGCCGCCCTCGCCACGATGCGTCTCATCCCTTCAGCCCGGGGCGAACCGGCGGTCGTGCCTCGACCCAACGGGGTCCAGCTCCGACTTCTTCGGCTACTCGACGTCGACCCGACCGCCCTCGTTCGCTGATCTCACCAGGAGCCGCCAGATGATCGAGCACAGTTCACGCCCATTGATGTGCGGAACACCGGGCTAGCGCACTGGGCTCCTGCCTTGGGTACCAACGTTGAAACGCACGATCGGGAACGGGTGCATCGGGCGGGCGGGTGGTAGCCACCGCTTGACGTAGAGGGTCATTCGGTCCCAGTTGACCCGGGTTCGCTGGCTGCGGCGCCGGAGCGCCTTGAACCAGGACCGGGTCACCTCGTCACGGAATGTCTGCACGGCGTCGGTGTTGCCAGGCACGGCGTAGTACGCGATATGTCCTCGCACCACGCTGCCGAGCCACTTTCCCTGCTCGGGGATGGGAAGGTGCCGACGGCGCTTGATCTGGTCCTTGACCTCGGCAAGCTTGGCCCGCATCCGCTTCGAGATGGTCTTTCGCCTGAGCCAGAAGCCCCCGCTCTTGTTCTTCCCGCACATGTGCGTGAAACCAAGGAAGTCGAAGGTCTCCGGCCTCTCGTCGCCACGGGCTGCACGGGTCCGGGCGGCGTTGCGCCCGAACTCGATGAGCCTCGTCTTGTCGGGATGCAGCTCCAGGTTGAACTTCGAGAATCGCTCTCGAAGGTCAGTGAGGAACTGCTCGGCGTCGGACTTGTGCTCGAACCCGGCCACAAAGTCATCCGCGAACCTCACGATGATCACGTCACCGTGGGCGTGCTGACGCCTCCACTGCCGGGCCCACCGGTCGAGGACGTAGTGGAGGTAGATGTTGGCGAGCAACGGCGAGGCCGACGCACCCTGGGGGGCACCGACCTCGCTCGCCGTCCACTTCCCGTCCTCGATCACCCCCGCGTTGACCCACTTTTGGATCAGCCGCAGGACCCTCTTGTCCGCTACGCGGTGCTCGACGAACCGTGCCAGCCAGTCGTGATCGAGACTGGTGAAGAAATCTTTGACATCGGCGTCGAGCACCCAGTTCACCCTCCTCCGTTCGATCCCGACCGTGAGCGCATCCAGCGCATCGTGCGGGTTGCGCCCCGGCCGGAACCCATAGGAGAAGCCGAGAAAGTCCTCCTCGTAGATGGCGTTGAGCACCTCGACGACGGCCCGCTGGACGATCTTGTCCTCCAGCGTGGCGATGCCGAGCGGCCGCAGCCGCCCGTCCGCCTTCTCGATGTACACCCTCCGAGACGGACTCGCCCG
>JBOGIF010000022.1:0-4119 GCA_050742415.1 Acidimicrobiales bacterium
GGTGAAGGCGCCGCGCTAGACCCTGGAAACACGACGGCCTCGGTCAGGTGGTTTCACCCGGCCGAGGCCGTTTTGCGTTCTGGGGTTGTAACTCAGATCACGGCAGGTATCCAAGCGCCTGGGCCACCTGCGCCGCCGCAGTCACCACACCCGCCGCGGTCGCTCCGATCCCGGCCGCCCACTTCTTGCTGATGGACGGGGCCTTGATGGTGTCCAGCTTGGCCGACAGCGCCATGAAGTTTGCCTGGTCCTGCGCTGTGTGCGCCTCCAACTGCTGGGCCAGGGCGTCCATGCGGGCTTCGAGTCGGCCCAGGGCCCGCTCGACACTCACTTCGTCACTGTTCATCGGCGCTTGTTCCGGCTGGCGGCGGCCATGGCGGCCAGGGACTCCGCGTCCTGGGGTGATTCGCCCAGGCCCAGGTTTTCAAGGCTCTCCAAGGCGGCACGGACCTGCCCCTTGGGGAAGTTGCGGAACATGCCCGGCTCGCGGGACTTCACGCCCTTCCGAAGGTAGTCCATCGCTTCGGCCGGTGTCTTGCCACGGCCCACCTGAAGCTCGTACAGGTTGGCCTCGGCGGTCTGCGCGTCGTCGTCCCGCCCATTCGACACGGCCCACTGCCACCGCTCCCACCAGTCGCTGACGAGCTGGTTGACGCGGCGGTTCTCGTGGCCGACGTTCAGCATGGCGGCGTTGGCGTCGGCCTCGTGCAGTCGGATCCCCAGGAGGTTCGTGGCCAGGCTGCGGCCGAGCCCCTCTTCGAGCGGCGCCCCGGTCTGGCCGTGTTTCTGACCCCGAGTCAGCTCCATGAGGTTCGTGCCGACGTACCCGGGCGGGACCACGGGCGGCAGGAACGTGGCCGCGATGTGCTCCACCAGCCCGACCGCGGCCCGGTTGCGGGGGCCCTCAATCGGCCCGCCCCCAAGGGCACCGGGAAGCTGGCGCTCGGTGAACGTGGGCTCCAGGGGCCGGCCCTTGAACGGGTCGATGCCGGTCACGGCGGCCATGGCGGCGCTGGCCAGCGGGTTCGAGGCGGGGTTGGCCCCGGCGAGGCTGAGCACCTTGCTGAAGAACTGCTGCTCGTCGCGCTCGACTTCGACGATGTTGGCCAGCGGCATCAGGTAGCTCATGTCCACGAAGACGGGCTTGCCCGCGATGGCGAAGGGCCACATCAGCATTTTCTTGCCGGCCTGGTAGTACGGCAGCCCCGCCTTGGCCTGCTCGATCTCGTCGGGCTGGAAGCCGGCCGCGGCGCCGAAGAACTCCCCGGCGGACTCGACCACGTGGTTCCAGAAGTACACGAGGTGCGGCTTCTCCATCAGGGCGTTCTTCCACACCCGCACCGCTTCGTGGCTGAAGGAACTGAAGGGGATGTGCTGCTTCGTGAGCTGGCTGAGGCGGCTGTGCATCTGGAAGCTGGGGATGAACTTGGCCACCTGAAGCGCCGCGAAGTCGGCGGCCCGGCGGTCCAGCTCCTCGGGCGTCCAGCGGCCGTTGAGTTCCCCCAGGGGCGTACCGCGGGGGCCACGGCGGGCTACCTCAGCCGGCGGGGCGCCCATGACTGCGCTGGGCAGCGGGTCGGGCGACAGAACCGCACCACCCGGGCCGGCTTGGGCGGGAAGCTGACGGGGCGGGAGCGCACCCGGCCGGAGCTGACGGGGCTCGGGCGGGGCGGGCCACTCGACCTCGGTGGCCGCGCTGACCTCGGCGTCCGTGGTCATCCCACGCACGTCGGACGGGCGAGGCCGGGCAGGGCCGCCACCGGCGCCCAGGAGTTCCTGGGCGGGCAGCACCTCGGCTTCGAGCCCACCACCCTCGATCTGCCGCAGGCCGGTCCGGCGGGCGCGGGCCTGGAGGATCGCCCCGGTGTCCACGCGGTGGGCGTTGGTCTTCTTGAAGCGGCGGTAGTTGCGGATGAACGCGTCGAGCCGGCTCACCTCGTCGATGCCGCGGTAGAAGCTCTCGGCCTTCCCGCCCAGCTTCTGCATCAGCTTGGCCGGCCGGCTGTCGCCCAGGAAGTCCAGGGCCGTCTTGGGCAGCTCGTCGCCGTAGGTGCGTGCCCACGCGTCCATGAGTTCGCGGTCGATGGTGGCGTCAACCACGCCCGCCTCGGCCGCCAGCCGGTACTCGGCGTCGTCCATGCCCTTGCGCCACGCCTTGAACCCGCGCAACCAGAAGCGGCCGTCGGTCGCCTGGCCCAGGCCGGTCGCCAGGGTGTGGAAGACGTGGGCGCCGAAGATGTTGCGGACGTGGGTGGCCGGGTTGTAGGCGGTCTTGCCCGTGCGGAAGAACTGCATGCCGGCGTTGTACAGCGCGGCCAGCTCACCCTTCTCGCCCGTCATCATCTTGAACGCGGCGGCGAGGTCAGCCGCGGCGGCCGGGTCCACCAGCTTGTCGTGGTAGTCCTTGGGCAAGTGCAGGCCGGGCGCCACGTCCGAGAGCCGCTGCCAGCCGGTGTTCTCACGCAGCACCTTGAACAGCGCCTCTTCGACAGGCGTGCCGTCGGGCTTCGTGGGCACCGCCTTCAGGGCCTGCTGGAGCACGCTGACCTTCGCGTCGGTCAGGCCCCACAGCTTGCGCGCCGTCGGGTTGTTGACCACGTCGCCGATCGTCTTCAGAAGGTCGGCGGGGGTCTGGACGATGCCGCTGTCCATCAGCCCCTTGGCGAGCTTCTCCCGCTGCACCGCCTGGAAGGCCATGCTCATGCGGCGCACGCCGTTCTCGACGCTGAAGTCGCGCTGGTCCTTGAACTTGGCCTCGAACTGCTCGCCCGTGTACTTGCGCCACTTGAAGTTGTCCCAGGACGCCTCGGCCATCGTGTCGCCGCCGAACTGGTACTTGGACTTCTTCAGCGCCTCACCGAACTGGCCCTTCAGCATCTGGGGCCAGTAGGTGTCCTGCTTGAGCGCGTTCTCGGGGCTGAGCATGTCCAGCTCCAGCGCGTCGATCCCGAGCTTGCTGCGGAAGTCCCACGCCGACGCGAACGCGGCCGACCCCTCCTCCCCGAGGGCACGGCTGACGGCTTCCTTCACGCTCACGTCGAAGGACGGGTCGATGCCGGCCTCCATGGCGCGGATGAACTGCTTCTCCTGGGCCTCGCTGAGGCCGGCCTTCTTCAGCTTCGCCAGCACGTTCATGCTGCGGTTGCGGACGGCGGACACCCCGGCTGCGTACTCACGCCGCAGCACGTCGAGGCCGGCCTGCTTCTCCCACGCGTTGGGGGCGTAGTCCTTCAGCAGGCTCGCGTACTCGGTCGTGAAGCGCTCGCTGGCCACGGGGTTGTGGACGAAGCGGCCCGCCTTGCGGACGAACTCGGGCCCCACGGCACCGGCGCGGAGGTTCTTGGCCTGGAGCGCCACGGCCTTGCCGAAGCCAAGCTGCCCGGCCTTGTACGCCTGGCCGGCCACGCTGCCCTCACGGGACACGAGCCACGCCGCCTTGCCCCACTTGCTGATGCCGGGGGCGAAGATGGTCGCGGCGTCGATGGTGGCCCAGACGGGCTCCTCGTCGAAGTAGCGGTGGACGTTGTCGAAGTTCCACGTCCAGTTGCGGTTCTCGTACCGCAGGCCCGCGATCTTGCCGAACTCGGCCACCATGGCCTGGGCCATGACGGTCGGCTCGCTGCCCCAGTTCACGCCGTCGTCGTCGCCGAAGAACGGGTCGGACGGGCCGGCGCCACCCCGCGGGACGAAGCCGGTCTGGCGGCGCACGTCGGCCGCCTCGGCCCGCTCGACGCCTGGGCTGCGGCCGACGGTCGGGTCGAACAGGGGGCGGCGGGCGCCACCTGCGCGGGGCGCGAAGGGGTCGCTGGACACTATCGGGCCCGCTTCCGATCGAGGTAGCGCGGCCGCTCCTCAGGCGGTAGGATCTCCTGCATGCGGGGGTCGCCGGTGATGTCGTCCTCCACCGGGTCGCGCAGCACGCCGCCGATCGGGATGTCGTCCTCCGGGATCGTCTGGCCCGGCGTGCGCGGGGCGTCCCGCCACTTCCCGGTGCCGCGGTCGAACTCTTGCGCCTGGCCGCGCCACTCCTGCTCAGCCGGGGCGTACTTGTCGCGGAGGGGTGTGGGGTTGAGCCGGCCGTGGCCCGCCGGCCCGCGCGTGGGGCCGGACTCGACGCTC
>JBOGIF010000023.1:0-21205 GCA_050742415.1 Acidimicrobiales bacterium
GGCTCCACCCCTGCTCCTCGCGGATCTGCAGGACCAGCACCAGGTAGACGAGGAAGGCGATCCCGTGGACCGGTCCCATGAAGCTGATGAAGTCGGGCCCGTCGAGCACCCGGTACAGCACCACCGCCCCGAGGAGGACCAGGAACGTGGCGGCCTCGACGAAGGCGACCGAGCGGAACAGCCGGGCAGGGCCGGAGAGGGCGGAGCTAGATATGGTGGCCATTTGCGGCGAGTATGGCCGCGATCCTCAGCGGCGTGAAAACAGGCGCAGCACGTACCAGAAGAGCAGCATCACGGAGGCGAAGAGCTGGACGGCTGCCCCCACGTAGGCCTCGGACGGGTAGGCCCGCATCACCGTCTGCGTCTGGTAGAGGATCGAACCGCCGGCCAGCGCGATCATGGCCAGGGAGAACCACACGCCGAGGTCCAACCCGTTGAGCACGGCGGCGCCTATGAGCACCAGAGCGCAGATCCCACCCCATAGGAGCATCGGGCGGAGGAACGAGAGGTCCTTGCGGGTGGTGAGCGCCACGACGCTCAGCCCGGCGAAGCCGGCCAACGTCACGAAGGCTGCCGGCCACACCGTCGCCGAGCCGTTCCCCTGGACGCGGAACAGGTAGTGGAGGAACGGGGCGAAGATGAGCGCCTCGGCGACCGCCAGCGCGAACAGCCCGGCGTACTGCCTCGATGGGTTCAAGATGTCGTGGGCCGCGGTCGTGGCCAGCCAGCTCACGAGCATGAAGCCGCCCAGCACCAGCAGCCACGCGCCGCCACGGCCGGCCACCAGCTCGTACGCGGCCTCGGCGATACCGACCTTCAAGAAGACCGCCTCGACGACCGCGAACGCGGCAATGGCGAGAACGAGGTGCTGGTAGACCTTGACGAGGAAGTCGGACCGCGACGTCTCGTCGAGCGATGCGACTGGGGTGTAGCTGACCGGTGCTGCCATTCTGGCCCTCCTGGGTGGTGTCGAGCTCTCCGCCAAGAATACCGAGGTGCCTCTCCAAAGCGGCCCCGGGGTGAGAATGAGGCGGGCCAGCCCTTTACTCCGCTGGTCCCTGGCTCGGACGTATCTAACATCGCTCGGATGTCCTACGAGCTGAACGCCGGCGCCATCGCCCGGGCCGCCGAGACCTTGCGGCCGGTGGTGCGGCACACGCCGCTCGACCTGAGCGAACGGCTCACCGCCGCACTCGGGCATCCGGTGCTGCTCAAGCGTGAGGACACCCAGATCTCCCGTTCCTACAAGGTGCGGGGCGCCTACAACCTGATCTCCTCGCTCGACGCCACCGAGCGTGAGCGAGGCGTGGTCTGTGCCAGCGCCGGCAACCATGCCCAGGGTGTCGCCTACTCCTGCCGTCAGCTCGGGATCAAAGGCCGTGTGTTCCTGCCCGCCAACACCCCGCGCCAGAAACGGGAGCGCATCATGGCGCTTGGAGGCCCCGGGATCGAGGTCCTGATCGTCGGCAGCTCCTACGACGAGTCCAGCGCCGCGGCCCACCGCGACAGCGACAGCACCGGCGCGGTCTACGTCCATCCGTTCGACGACCCGCGCACCATCGCCGGGCAGGGCACCGTCGCCATCGATCTCGCCGAGCAGAGCGAGGGCCGGATCGACACCGTCATCGTCCCCGTCGGGGGTGGCGGGCTCATCGCCGGCATCACCGTCTGGCTCAAGGAGCACCACCCCGAGATTCGGGTGGTCGGTGCCGAGCCGGAGGGGGCGGCCAGCATGACCGCGGCGCTGGCTCACGGCGAGCCGGTGGCTTTGGCGCGGGTCGACACCTTTGTCGACGGCGCGGCGGTCGGCCGGGTCGGGGAGCTGACCTTTCCCGTCGTGCGGGACCTGGTGGACGAGGTGGTCACGGTGCCCGAGGGCGCGGTGTGCACCGAGATGCTCGACCTGTACCAGTCGGAGGGAGTGATCGCCGAACCGGCCGGGGCCTTGGCATCCGCCGCCGTCAAGGAGTCGCTCCAACGCAGGCCGCAGGGGACGGTCGTGTGCATCGTCTCCGGTGGCAACAACGACGTGAGCCGCTACTCGGAGGTGGTCGAGCGCTCGCTGCTGCACGAAGGCCTGCGCCACTACTTCCTCGTCACCTTCCCGCAGGAGCCGGGAGCCCTGAGGCACTTTCTCGACGAGGTTCTGGTGCAGGGTGAGGACATCGTGGTGTTCGAGTACGTGAAGAAGAACAACCGGGAGACTGGTCCGGCACTCGTCGGGATCGAGCTCGAGCGGGCGGCCGATGTCGAAGGCCTCCTCAAGCGCATGGCGGACAGCCCGCTGGAGATCGAGCAGGTGCCCCCCGGCTCGCCGCTCTTCTCATTCCTCATGTGAGGGCGCGGATCGACGGTGTGGTTCATCTGAGCGAGATGGAGACGAAATAGTCCGGAAACATTCGTGTACCAACGTTCCGCTATCCGGCAACGAGGGGAGCGGATGTGGATACGGGTGACACGGCATGGATGCTGATCTCGACGGCTCTGGTGCTGTTCATGACACCGGGCCTGGCCTTCTTCTACGGCGGCATGGTCCGCTCGAAGAACGTGCTCGGCATGCTCATGCAGAACGTCTTCGCCATGGGGATCCTCGCGGTGCTCTGGGTCGCCATCGTGTTCAGCATCGCCTTCGGTGACGCTGGCAACGCCGGGTTCATCGGGAACCTGGACTTCGCGTTCCTGAAGGACGTGGGCATCGGCAAGGCCCCCGGTGACTTCCTCGGGGCGCTGACCATCCCGTTCGTGCTCTTCTGCGCCTACCAGATGACCTTTGCCATCATCACGCCGGCGCTGATCACCGGCGCCACCGCGGACCGCCTCAAGTTCTCGGCCTACGCCATCTTCATCTCCGTGTGGCTGGTGCTGGTCTACGGGCCGGTCGCCCACTGGGTGTTCGCCGGCGGGTTCCTCGCCGACATGGGAGCGCTCGACTTCGCCGGCGGGGCGGTGGTCCACATGAACGCCGGCGCCGCCGCTCTGGCGCTGATCCTGGTGCTCGGGAAGCGCAGGGGCTATCCGGGCACTCCGATGCCACCTCACAATCTGCCCCTGACGATCCTCGGGACCGGCATCCTGTGGTTCGGGTGGGCTGGCTTCAATGCCGGATCGGCGCTCGCCGCCAACGGCGTCGCTGCCCAGGCCCTGATGAACACGATCCTGGCGCCGGCGGCCGCCATGTTGGGCTGGCTGCTCATCGAGCGTCTGAGGGGAGGGCACCCCACCACCTTGGGCGCCGCCTCGGGGGCGGTGGCCGGGATGGTGGCCATCACGCCGTGCGCCGGCTTCGTGGGCGGGATGGCGCCGGTGTACATCGGCCTCGCCACCGGAGTGGTGTGCTACCTCGCCCTCGGCATCAAGAAGGCGGCCGGGTTCGACGACAGCCTCGACGTGATCGCCGTGCACCTGGTGGGCGGTCTGTTCGGCTCCCTCGTGCTCGGCCTGTTCGCCGATCCTGCTGTCAACAGCGTGGTCACCAACCCGGGCCTGTTCATCAGCAACGGCGGGACCGCCCTGCTGATGGACCAGGTGGTGGCGTCGGCGGCGACGCTGGCTTACTCCTTCGTGGTGAGCCTCGTCATCGCCAAGGTGATCGACTCCATGATTGGCCTCCGGATCACCCCGGAAGCCGAGGACGCGGGCCTCGACCTGAGCCTGCACGCCGAAACCGCCTACGCGAGCTGAGAGAGGGACACCGTGAAGCTGATCACCGCCATCGTCAAGCCGTTCAAGCTCGACGACGTGAAGGATGCCCTGAAGGTCGCCGGCGTGACCGGCATGACGGTCACCGAGGTGCAGGGGTTCGGACGCCAGTCCGGGCACACCGAGGTCTACCGGGGCGCCGAGTACAAGATCGACTTCGTGCCCAAGATCCGTCTCGACATCGTCTGCGAAGCCTCGAAGGCCGAGTCCATCGCCGGGGTCCTCACCGACGCCGCCCGCACGGGGAAGATCGGCGACGGCAAGATCTGGGTCAGCGAGGTCGAGCGGGTCATCCGGATCCGCACCGACGAGCGCGACGCCGACGCCATCTGACGGCCGCTACGGTACCCGCCGTGAGACGACTGGCTGGCGGGGCGATAGCGATCGTGTTGACGGCGGCGGCCGGCTGTGGCGGCGGAGGTACCGAGCGGCGCTCCATATCTGCGGCGACCGTGGGGGCGGCGGCGGGCTTCACGCCGCCCGCGGTCACCGTCGACAAGGGCGACACGGTGGTGCTGACCGTAGGCAACAAGACGGACAAGACCCACGGCTTCACCATCGACGGCTACGGGGTGCGCGAAGAGGTGGAGGCCCTCGGCTCCAAGAAGGTTGAGCTGACGGCCTCCAAGGCCGGCACCTTCAGGATCCGTTGCCAGCTGCACCCCGCGCACCAGACCGCGACCCTGGTGGTCCAGTAGGCGCTGCGAACTAGCCTGCCGGCAGATGATGGTCTTCGACCGGATCGGCGGGGACGATTATGAGCAGGTCGTGTACTGCCACGACCGGGCCAGCTCTCTCCGGGCCATCGTCGCCATCCATTCGACTCTGCTCGGCCCTGCCCTCGGTGGCACCCGCTTCTATCCGTTCGCCAGCGAGGACGACGCCCTCACCGACGTCCTGCGCCTGGCCAAGGGGATGACCTACAAGGCGGCGGCGGCTGGCCTCGACCTGGGCGGCGGCAAGGCGGTGATCCTGGGCGACCCCGCCACCGCCAAGACAGAAGCCCTGATGCGGGCCTACGGGCGGTTCGTCGACTCGCTGGGCGGCCGCTACATCACCGCCGAGGACGTCGGCACGACTCAGGCCGACATGGACCTGGTGCGAAGGGAGACACGCTTCGTCACGGGTGTGAGCCCCGAGCTGGGCGGCTCGGGCGACCCGTCGGCCGCCACCGCGTACGGCGTGCTGTGGGCCATGAAGGCGGTTGTCGCGCACCTGTGGGGCTCGACGTCGCTGGAAGGCCGCCACGTCACCGTGGCCGGGGTGGGCAAGGTGGGCGGGAACCTGGTGCGGCACCTGATGGAGGCGAAGGCCCAGGTGACGGTGGCCGACGTGACGCCGGTGGCCGTCAACCGGGTAGTCGAGGTGTTCGACGTCGCCGTCGTGCCGGTGGAGAAGGTGCACGCAGTCGAGTGCGACATCTACTCGCCGTGCGCCCTCGGTGGGGCATTGAACCCCGCCACCATCGGTGAGCTGCGCTGTGCAGCCGTGGTCGGCTCGGCCAACAACCAGCTGGCCGACGGAGAGTCGGCGTCGGGGTTGGCCGACGCCGGGGTGCTGTACGCGCCCGACTACATCGTCAACGCCGGGGGACTGATCACCATCGCCGAGGAGCTGTCGCCCGCCGGGTGGCACCACGACCGGGCCTTCGCGGCCGTCCGGAGGATCTTCGACACCACCGCAGCGGTGCTGGAGCGGGCCAGGGCCGAGGGCGTGACGACTGCTGCGGCCGCCGATGGGGTAGCCGAACGGCGCATGCGCGACATGGGCAGCGTCGGCCGCATCCGCACTCGGGTCCGAAGATGACGGTGCCGTCGCAGCCGGCACTCGACGAGGCCGACCGGCACAGCCACCTGGGCCTGTCGGGCGCCGACGTCGTCGCCATGTACGCCACCATGCTGTTGGCCCGCACCATCGACCAGAAGATGTGGAGCCTCCAGCGGATGGGCAAGGCCCGCTTCGTGATCAGCGGGCAGGGGCAGGAGGCCACCCAGGTGGGCTCGGCCTGGGCGATGCAGAAAGGCCACGACGTGGCCCTGCCCTACTACCGCGACTTCGGTGTCGTCCTCGCCCTCGGCATGACGGCCGATGAGATCCTCATGGCCGTGCTGGCCCGGGCGGACGACCCCAACTCGGGCGGCCGCCAGATGCCCAACCACTGGGGCTGCCGGCGCCTGGGCATCATCAGCGGGTCGTCGCCGATCTCCACCCAGCTCCCGCACGCCGCCGGGATCGCCCTGGCTTCCACGCTGCGTGACGACAACAGGGTGACGCTGTGCTGGTTCGGCGAGGCCGGGGCGTCGAAGGGCGACTTCCACGAGGCGCTCAACTTCGCCGGGATCCACAGCCTCCCCGTCGTCTTCGTGTGCGAGAACAACGGATATGCCATATCGGTCGGGATGTCGGAGCAGTCGGCGGTGCCCGACGTGGCCACCCGGGCCGCCTCCTACGGGTTCGACGGGGTGATCGTCGACGGCAACGACGCTCTGGCCGTCTACGCCGCCACCAGCGCGGCGGTCGAGCAGGCGCGCTCGGGGGGCGGCCCCACCTTGATCGAGGCCAAGACCTACCGCTACCTGCCGCACACCTCCGACGACGACGACCGCCGGTACCGCAGCGCCGAGGAGATCGAGGAATGGCGTCGCAAGGACCCGATCCCGCGGATGCGGGAGTACCTGCTCGAGGCCGGGGTGATGTCGGCCGACCAGATCGAGGGGATGGAGGCCGAGGTGCGGGCCGAGGTCGGCGAGGCGGCCCACCGGGCCGAGGCGGCGGCCACGCCTGAGCCCGAGACGGCGTTCACTCGCGTGTACGCCCGGCCGCTGCGCCCGATACCTCGGGTGCCCGAAGGGCTCGGGGACCCGGTCGCGCCGAGGCCGACGCAGACGCCGCCGTCCGGCGGCACCGAGCGCAGCGTGCTCGACGCCGTTCGCCAGACGCTGCACGACCTCATGGCGGCCGACGACCGGGTGGTCTTGCTGGGTGAGGACGTAGGCCTGCTGGGCGGGGTCTTCCGGGCCACTGACGGCCTGCGGCGCGACTTCGGCGAAGGGCGGGTGATCGACACGCCGTTGGCCGAGTCGTCGATCGTGGGGATCGGCATCGGCCTGGCCCTCGCCGGGATGCTCCCGGTGGCGGAGATCCAGTTCGCCGACTTCCTCCACTCGGCCTTCGACCAGATCGTGAGCGAGGCGGCCAAGACCCATTACCGATCCAACGGCGACTTCTGCGTCCCCCTCGTGGTGCGCGCCCCTTGGGGCGGCGGCGGGCACCGCGGGCCGTACCACTCCCAGGCGGTGGAGGCCTTCTACGGCCACGTGGCCGGCCTGAAGGTCGTGGTCCCCTCCACGCCGTCCGACGTCGCCGGGATGCTGCGGTCCGCAGTCGAGGACCCGGACCCCGTACTGTTCCTGGAGCACAAGAAGACCTACCGCCGCATCACGGGCCTCGTGCCCGACGGTGACTGGCGAGTGCCGATCGGCGTGGCCGACGTCGCCCGAGCCGGCGACGACCTCACCCTCGTCACTTATGGACAGCATCGCCATCTGTCCCTCCAGGCGGCCGAGACCCTGGCGGCCGACGGCTTGTCCGTCGAGGTGATCGACCTTCGTACGATCTCGCCCCTCGACCGCGACACCGTGCTGGCGTCGGTCGTGCGCACCGGTCGGCTACTGGTGGTGCACGAGGACAACGTGAGCTTCGGAGTGGGTGCCGAGGTGGCGGCCATGGTGGCGGAGGAGGCTTTCTACGACCTCGACGCCCCGGTGCGCCGGCTGGCGATGCCCGACGTCCCCGCACTTCCGTTCGAGATCTCGTTGGAGAAGGCGCTCACGATCGGCCCCGACCAGATCGCCGCCGCCGCCCGCTCGCTGCTGGAGGAGTAGCCCTCTCAGCCTCTCAGCGGAAGACGACCGACCCGCGGCCCGGCACGATCTCGCCGATGTCGAAGGAGGCGAGGTTGAACGAGCGAAGCAGTCCCTCCACCGAGGTCAGATCGTCGGCGGGGACGACGGCGATCATCCCGATGCCGAGGTTGAAGACCTTGGCCATCTCGTCGGCGGAGATGTCCCCCCGGGACTTGATCTCGAAGAAGATCTCGGGCACGTCCCACGAGCCCCTGCTCACCAGCGCGTCGCAGCCGGCCGGTAGGGCGCGGGCGAGGTTGGCGGCGAGGCCTCCACCGGTTATGTGGGCGAAGGCGTGAACGTCGACGGCACGGGCGATAGCCACCAGCGCCGGGGCGTAGATCAGCGACGGCCGCAGCAGCTCGTCGGCCAGGCTGTGGTCGGCACCGGGCCACGCCGGGCCGTCGAGGGGAAGCCGAGCCTGTTCCAGCAGCACCCGTCGGGCGAGCGAGTAGCCGTTGCAGCGCAGGCCCGGGGAGGCGATCCCGACCAGCCGGTCGCCGGGCTTCACCGACTCTCCGGTGACGATGGCGTCACGCTCGACGACCCCGACGGCGAAGCCCACCAGGTCGAACTTGCCCGGCTCCACCACCCCAGGCAGTTCGGCCATCTCCCCGCCGATGAGGGCGCACCCAGCCTGCTTGCACCCGGCCACCACTCCATCGATGAGGAGCTCGATCTCGTCGGGGTCGAGGCGGCCGACCATGATCGTGTCCAAGAAGAAGAGGGGCTCGGCGCCCTGGGCGGCGATGTCGTCCACCGACATGGCGACCAGGTCGATGCCGATCGTGTCGAGCCGCCCGGTCTGTTGGGCCACCAGGGCCTTGGTGCCGACGGAGTCGGTCGACGACACCAGCACCGGCTCGCGGTAGCGAGTCGTGTCGAGGGCGAACAGCCCGCCGAAGCCCCCCAGCCCGCCGATCACCTCCGAGCGCGCCGTGGACGCCACCTTGTCGCGGATCCGTCGTACGGCCCGCTCGCCGGCGTCGATGTCGACCCCGGAGCCGGCGTAGGTCTCTCCCACTGGCCCTGCTAGCTCTGGCGGACCGGCTCGGCCCGCTCGACGGCCTTCGCTTCGGACGCCGCGGCGGCAGCCTCCTGGGGCACCTCGACGGGGTACTTTCCGGTGAGGCATGCGGTGCAGAATCCCGAGGCCGCAGCGCCGGTGGCGGTGAGGAGCCGGTCGAGCTCCAGGTAGGCCAGGGTGTCGCAGCCCAGGTAGTCACGGACCTCGCTGACGGTGAGGTCGGCGGCCAGCAGCTCGGAGCGGCTGCCGGTGTCCATGCCGAAGTAGCAAGGCCAGCGGTAGGGAGGTGACGAGATGCGAAGGTGGATCTCGGCCACCCCCGCCTCCCGCAGCATGGCGACCATGGCCCGGGTGGTGGTGCCGCGGACGATGGAGTCGTCGACCACCACCAGACGCTTGCCGGCGATGTTCTCCCGGATCGGGTTGAGCTTCATGCGCACGCCCTGGCTGCGCTTGGCCTGCCCGGGGGCGATGAAGGTGCGGCCGATGTAGCGGTTCTTCACCAGGCCGTGGCCGAAGGGGATCCCGCTACGACGGGCGTAGCCCTCCGCCGCCGGTATGCCGGACTCGGGGACCGGCATGACCATCGCCTCGTGGGCATCGGGCCCGAAGCCGGTCGGCAGGGGCGCCTGCTCGGCCAGCAGCTCGCCCATCCGCTGGCGCGCGGTGTGGATGGTCTGGCCGTAGAGGCGACTGTCGGGGCGGGCGAAGTACACGAACTCGAACAGGCAGAGCTTGGGGTCGAGACGCTCGGGTGGGAACGGCCGCAGCGAGCGGGCGCCGGCGGCGTCGATCACCACCATCTCGCCGGGGTCGAGCTCCCGCACGAAGTGGGCGCCGACGATGTCCAACGCGGGCGTCTCCGAGGCCAGCACCCATCCGCCCTCGAGCCGGCCGAGGCACAAGGGCCGGAAGCCGTTGGGGTCGCGGACGCCGATCAGGTGGGAGTCGTCCATCATCGCCAGGGAGAACGCGCCCTTGGCCAACGGGACGACGTTGGCAACGGCCCGCTCGAGGTCGCGGCCGTCGCTACGCCCGTCGTGGCCGCTGGCGGCCATCTTCTCGGCGATCAGCTCGGCCAGCAGGTCGCTGTCGCTGGTGACCGTGCCCGGCAGCACCCCGGCTCCGGCGGCCAGCTCGGCGGTGTTGACGAGGTTGCCGTTGTGCCCGAGAGCGAACCCGGCGTCACCCACGCCCCGGTAGATGGGCTGGGCGTTCCCCCACGTGCTGCCGCCGGTGGTGGAGTACCGAACGTGGCCGATGGCCAGGTGGCCCTGTAGGGGGGCAAGCGTCCGCTCGTCGAAGGCATTCGAGACCAGACCCATGTCCTTGACCACGGTGATGGTGTCGCCGTCGCTCACGGCCATCCCGGCCGACTCCTGGCCCCGGTGCTGCAGCGCGTAGAGGCCGAGGTAGGTGAGGTGCGCTACCGGCTGGCCGGGGGCGTACACGCCGAATACGCCGCATGCCTCGCCCGGCTTTCCCGCGTCAACCGACACGTGCCCAATTTTCCCACAGCCCGAGCTCAGAGCAGGCCGCCGACCGCGTTCGTGATGCCCGAGACGGGGGGAAGCGGGGCCGGGGGCGCCGGGGGACGCTTCTTCTTCGATCCGTTGTCCTTCGGTTCCGGCGCCGGCTCGTCGGAGGGCGAGCCGGTCAGACCTTCCACGGCCCCGCCGACGGCGTCGGTGAGCCGGCCGGTGACGCTCGGCGCCGGGGTCGCATCCTTGGACTTCTCGTTGGGCGAAGCCGAGGGGAGCAGCCCGGGCAGCGGCAGGGACGGGGCCGCCCCCGACGGGTTGGGAATCGTTCGGGGCGTCGTGCCGTCGCCGGCCGCGCCGGAAGGCGAGGTCTGGTCTGACGGCGACGTCTGGTCATACGTCGGGTCGGTGCCCGAGAGTGCTGCTGTCGGTAGCGGGGGCAGCGTGCTGAAGGGGACGGTGGTCGTCACCACGACGGCTACTCGCTCCGCCACGGGGTTGATATGGGGTGCGCCGCCGCTCCCACTCACCGCCACGGTCACGCTCATGACCGCGCTGGCGATGCCCGCGCCTATGCCGCGTACCGGCGGTAGCCCAGCCGCCTTGACGGCCACGTCGCCCGCCGCTCCACCGATGGCGTGGCCGGCAGCCACCACGTTGTCGACGACCCGGTTGGGCCCGACGGCGATGGTGCCGCCCAGCGACGCCGCGGCCGAGGTGCTGGTGGCAGTAGCCGCCGCCCCGCCCTCGCCCGCGACGCGGTTGTAGGCCACGGCGAGCCCGCGGCGGGCCCGGACCAGGAGCGAGTCGACGGCTGCCACCGACAGCCCGAGGGTGGCGGCGATCTCGACCGGCCGGTGGCCCTCGAACGCCCGGGCGATGACGGCGTGACGCTGGCGCTCCGGAAGCGACGCGATGGCCCGGTGCACCTGCTCGGTCTGCTCGCGGTCGAGCATCGAGTCCTCCGGCTGGCTCCCGCTGGTCACGTCGTCGGACAGCGGCGCCTCCTGGGGGACCACCCTCGCCTTGGCCCGGGCAGAGTCGACGCACAGGTACCGGGCGATGACGTGCACCCATGGCCCGAAGCGGCGGTCGCCTTCGCACTGGCCGATCCGCTCGAAGGCCCGGACGAAGGCCGCTTGGGCGATCTCGTCGGCTTCCAAGCTGTCGAGGAGGCGCCGGGCACAGGCCCGGCGCACCGCCGGGTAGTGGCGGCGGAAGAGCTCGCTGTAGGCGTCGAGGTCGCCCTGTTGGACGGCGTGAACGAGCGCCCTATCGTCCTCGAGATCTCCAGCCGATACCGCCACGCGCGCGTAACCCTAACCTGCCGGCAGCGCCATTCGTAGGGTGAGGCTCTCGCGCCACGAGTGGACGGTCTCGGCCACGCCGAGGTCGACCAGGCCGGTGACGATCAGTCGGTCGCCGCCGGCGGCACCGAGGGGAGTGACGGTGACGCCTGTGGCCGCGGCGTCGGTGGTCACCCGCCCGACGAGAGCCGGCTCGACGCAGGCCACCACCCGCGTAGGCGCCTCCGTGAACAGGGCGACGTGCCCCGCGCCGACGGCGCCGAGGCCGTCGATCCGAAAGCCCGTCTCCGAGGCCACCGCCATCTCGGCCAGTGCCAGCGCCAGGCCACCGTCGGCCACGTCGTGCACCCCTGCGAGCAGCCCGGCGCTCACCAGGTCGGCGACCAGACCGCAAAGCGCCGCGTGGCGGGCGAGATCGAGGGCCGGCAGCACGCCGCCGCGGTGGCCGTGAACGGAGTCGGCCCAACGCGATCCGGCCAATGTCGCCGCCGGGTCGACGTCGCCCAGCAGCAGTACCGTTGCTCCCGGGGTGAGGGACGGGCCGGGAGGTCGTCGGTCGAGCCGGTCGATCACTCCGACCATGCCGATGACCGGCGTGGGGTCGATGTCGCGACCGGCGGAGGAGTTGTAGAGGCTCACGTTGCCGCCGACGACCGGTACAGATAGGCCCTGGCACGCCTCGGCCAGCCCGTCGATCGCCTCGGAGAGCTGCCACATCACCTCCGGGTGCTCGGGGTTCCCGAAGTTGAGGCAGTTGACCACGGCCCGGGGCCGGCCACCGGCACAGGCGACGTTTAGGGCCGCCTCGGCCACGACCAAGCCCGTGCCTCGCCGGGGGTCCACGTCGCACCAGCGGCTGTTGCTGTCGACGGTGAGCGCCAGCCCGCGCTCGGAGCGCGGCAGTCCCGGCGCCTTGACCCGGAGCACGGCGGCGTCTCCGCCCGGGCCGGCGACGGTGTTCAGGAAGAGCTGGTGGTCGTACTGCGACCACACCCACGACGTGTCGGCGAGCATCGCCAGCAGGTCGGCAGCGCAGTCGCCCGGGGCCGGCAGCCGGGATGGGTCGTCGGCCCGGCGGGCGGCGAGGCCGGCCGGCGGCCGCAGCGGCCGGTCGTAACGGGGGGCGTCGTCGTGCAGGGAAGCGGCCGGCACGTCGGCGAGGACCGCGCCCGTCCCGCCCGCGGCGTTGGGCCCGTCCATGATCCGCAGCCGGCCGCCCTCGGTGACCGGGCCGAGGACGCTGGCCCGCACCTCCCACCGCCGGCACACGTTGAGGACGGCGTCCAGGTCGTCGGGGGCGACGATCGCGAGCATGCGCTCCTGCGACTCGCTCGTCATTATCTCGGGCGGCGTCATGGCCGGCTCCCGGAGCGGCACGGCTGTGACGTCGACGTCCATCCCCCGGCCCCCGCGCGACGCCGTCTCGCTGGTGGCGCAGGCCAGGCCGGCCCCGCCGAGGTCCTGGATGCCGGCGACCAGCCCGGCGTCGTATAGGGCGAGGCAGGCCTCGATCAGCCGCTTCTCCTCGAACGGGTCGCCTACCTGCACGCTGGGCCGCTTGGCGGCGTCGTCGACGTCGCCGGGGGCACCGAATGCTGCCGAGGCGAGCACGCTCACCCCGCCGATCCCGTCACGGCCGGTGGACGAGCCCAGCAGCACGGCCAGGTGCCCGGTCTCGGTGGCCTGGCCCAGCACCAAGCTCGAGGTCGGCAGCAGTCCGACGCACATGACGTTCACGAGGGGGTTTTCGGAGAACCCGGCTCCGAAGGCCACCTCCCCGCCCACGGTGGGGACACCCACGGAGTTGCCGTAGCCGGATATGCCGTCGACCACGCCCTCCAGCAGCCAGCGGTTACGGGCGCCCTCGGGAGTGTCGTCCAACGGGCCGAAGTGGATGGAGTCGAGGACGGCGATGGGCCGGGCGCCCATGGTGAAGATGTCGCGCAGGATCCCACCCACCCCGGTGGCCGCACCCTGGGCCGGCTCGATGGCCGAAGGGTGGTTGTGGCTCTCGATCCGAAGGGCTGCCGCGACCCCGTCGCCGAGGTCGATCACGCCGGCGTTCTCGCCCGGACCCACCAGCACCCACGGCGCAACGGTCGGGAGCCGACCCAGGTGGGACCGAGACGACTTGTAGGAGCAGTGCTCGGACCACATGACGCCGTAGAGGGCCAGTTCCAGCGGGTTGGGGGCGCGCCCGAGGATGGCCTCGATACGGGCGGCTTCGTCGTCGGTGAGCCCCAGGGCTCGGTGCAGCGCTTCGGGCATACCGCAAAGCTACAAAGCTGCGCACAGCTCCGGGAGTGACGCCAAATGCATGTTGTATGAACTCGGGATGCCTGCCGACTTGAAATCCTCCCGCAGTTTGGTCCAAAATCTTCAAATGGCTACGAAACAGCGGCGAGCAAGGACCCCGATGTCCGACAGCCACAAGGCTGCACTGGCTGAGGGGAGGGACCAGGGAAGAGCGGTGCGTCGGTACCTCGAGGCTATCGAGGCCCACCGGCCGAAGCGGGGCCGGAAGCGCACCCAGGAGTCGGTCAAGCGCCGGCTCACAGTCATAGACGACCGTTTGGCAGAGGCCGACCCGTTGACGCGGCTGCACCTCGTTCAGGAACGCATGAACCTCGAAAAGGAGCTCACGGCCACCGACAATGCCGTGGACCTCCAGGCCCTCGAAGCTGACTTCATCGCCGCCGCCGCGCCATACGGTCAGCGCAAGGGTGTTACCTACGGAGCTTGGAGGCAGCTGGGGATCGACCCTGCCATCCTCCGTGCCGCCGGCATCAAGCGCGCCGCCGAGTAGGTCAGCCCTTCAGCCACCGCGGCACCGACGACAGCAGCATCCGGCCGTCGACGGAGCCGAGCAGCGCCTCCCCCGCCCGCTCCGGGTGGGGCATGAGGCCGACCACGTTACGCCCTGACGAGCAGATGCCGGCGATATCGTCGACTGAGCCGTTGGGGTTGTCGAGATAGCGCAGCACCACGCGGTCTTCGGCCCGCAATTCTGCGAGCGTCTCGGTCGAGCAGGTGTAATTGCCTTCGAAGTGGTTGATCGGCAGCTCCACCACCTGGCCGGGGACAGCGTCTGCGGTGATCGGCGATCGGGTCGATGCCACGACGAGCGAAACGGTCTTGCAAACGAACTTCAGCCCGCGGTTCTTCTGCAGGGCGCCGGGAAGCAGGCCCGACTCGGTGAGCACCTGGAAGCCGTTGCAGATGCCGATCACGGGGCCGCCGTCTTCGGCGAATTGGGTGACCGCCTCCATGACCGGACTGAAGCGGGCGATGGCGCCCGGCCGAAGGTAGTCACCGTGGGCAAATCCGCCCGGCAGGACGACGGCATCGACGCCCGCAACGGAACGGTCACCATGCCATAGGAGTCGAGCGTCGACGCCGACGGAGCCGAGGGCCTCGGCCACGTCGTGCTCACAGTTGGAGCCGGGGAACACCACCACCCCGACTGTCGTCATCGAGGCGCGCCATTGAGGAGGGTGATCTCGTAGTCCTCGATCACCGGGTTGGTGAGGAACCGGGCACAGAGGTCCTCGACCCGTTGGCGGGCGACGGCGGTGTCGGCGGCGTCGATGGCGAAGCGGATCGCCTTGCCGATGTGTACATCGGTGACGTCGGCGAAGCCAAGGGTGGGAAGGGCACGCTGCACAGTGGCGCCCGCTGGGTCGGCGATACCGCGTCGCAGTCGCACCTCGACGAGCACGTCGATCCTCACAGGGGACGCCCGGTGAGACGCTCATAGACCGCCAGGTACCGGGTGCGGGTGGCCGCGACTACCTCGGCCGGCAGCGCGGGTGGAGGCGGGCGCTTGTCCCAGCCCGTGGCCTCCAGCCAGTCGCGTACCGGCTGCTTGTCGAACGACGGCGGCGTGGTGCCGGGCGCCCATTCCGAGGCCTCCCAGTAGCGCGACGAGTCGGGGGTGAGCACCTCGTCGCAGAGGGCGAGTCGCCCGTCGATGAACCCCAGCTCGAACTTGGTGTCGGCCAGGATCAGCCCGGCGGCGGCGGCTCGGGCCGACGCCCTCTCGAAGAGGGCGAGGCTGATCTCCGCCGCCTTCTTCACCACGTCGACCCCGGCCAGCCGCTCGGCGGCGGCGACGGAGATGTTCTCGTCGTGGTCACCCACGGCCGCCTTGGTGGACGGCGTGAAGATCGGCTCGGGGAGCCGGTCCGACTCCTGCAGACCTGACGGTACCGGTGTGCCGTGGACCGTGCCCTGGGTGCGGTACTCCTTCCATGCCGAGCCGGAGAGGTAGCCCCGGACGATGCACTCGATCGCCAGCATGTCGGCCTGCCGCACCAGCATCGAGCGGCCGTCAGGCTCTACCGACAGGAGGTGGTTGGGCACCAGGTCGGCCGTCTCCGCCAGCCAGAAGGCGGTGAGACCGGTGAGGACGCGGCCCTTGTCGGGGATCGGCTCGGCCAGCACCACGTCGAACGCCGACATGCGGTCGGAAGTCACCATTAGCAGCCGGCCGTCGCCGGCGTCGTAGACCTCGCGCACCTTTCCGGAGCGGACCAGCTGCAGGGGGGGTGTCACCCGTCGACCTCCTGGAGGGCATCGAAGACGGCGCCGGTATGGCGCAGGGAGCGATCGAAGCTGAAGGCCTCGTCGAGTTGGTCGGCGGTGAGCGGCAAGCGCTCGTCGGCCTCGAGCACGGTGCGGAACGGGCGGCGCTCCCGCCAGGATGTGGCGGCGGTCTCCTGCACGATCCGGTAGGCCGTGTCGCGTGGGAGGCCGGCGGCGACCAGGGCGAGCAGGACCGGCTGGCTGAACACCAGTCCGAACGAGCGGTCGAGGTTTTCGAGCATGCGGTCGGGGTGCACGACCAGGCCCTCGACGACCCGCCGCATCTTTACGAGCAGGTAGTGGGCCAGCAGCGACGAGTCGGGCAGCACGACCCGCTCCACGGAGGAGTGAGAGATGTCGCGCTCGTGCCATAGGGCGACGTTCTCCAGGCCGGCGCCGAGGTTGCCGCGCAGCACCCGGGCCAGGCCGGCCAGACGCTCGCACGTGATCGGGTTGCGCTTGTGAGGCATGGCCGAGCTGCCCTTCTGCCCGGCCCGGAACGGCTCCTCGGCCTCGCCCACCTCGGTGCGCTGAAGATGCCGTACCTCGGTGGCGAAGGTCTCGACCGACGCACCCACTGCCGCGCAGGCCCACAGGTACTCGGCGTGACGGTCGCGGGCCACGACCTGGGTGGCCGGCACCGCTGTGAGGCCGAGGGCGGCACAGACCTGGCGTTCCACGTCGGGATCGACGTTGGAGTAGGTGCCGACCGCACCCGACAGCTTGCCCACGGCCACCGCCTCCCGCGCTCGGCGTAGGCGCGTGCGGTCACGGTCGGCCTGCAGGCACCAGTGGGCGAGCTTGACGCCGAAGGTGGTGGGCTCGGCGTGCATCCCGTGGGTGCGGCCCGCCATCGGGACGTCGCGCAGCTCGAGGGCCCGGGCCTTGAGGGTGGAGACGAGCGAGGTGCTGGCCAGAACGAGGACGTCGGCGGCGGCGGCGAGCGTGGCGCACAGGGCGGTGTCGACCACGTCGCTGGAGGTCAGGCCGTAGTGCACCCAGTTGCCGGCAGGCGGGCCGATGGCCGCCTGCACCACGTCGACGAAGGCGGCCACGTCGTGGTCGGTGACCTTCTCACGCTCGGCCACGGCGGCGACGAGGGCGGCGTCCGCCACGGGCGCCCGTTCCCGCACCGCCTTGGCATCGGCCTCGGGGGCCACGCCGAGCGCGGCCCAGGCCTCGGTGGCAAGCACCTCCACGTCGAGCCACCGCGCCAAGCGGGCCTCGTCGGTCCAGAGCGCCGCCATCTCAGGCAGCGAGTACCGGGGGATCACGGCGTCACCGTTTACCCTGCCGCCGGCGCTCGTCGAGCACCTCGGCGAGGCCCGAGTCGGTGATGGCCAGCATCTCAGCCACGAGGAGGGCGGCGTTGGCGGCGCCGTCGATGGCGACGGTGGCGACGGGAATGCCCCTCGGCATCTGGACCGTGGCATAGAGGGCGTCGACACCGTTCAGCGCCCCACCCGAGAGGGGTACGCCGACCACCGGAAGGGTGGTGTTGGCCGCCACCGCTCCCGCGAGATGGGCGGCCATGCCGGCCCCACAGATCACGGCCGCGTAGCCCCCAGCGCGCGCCTTGCGTGCGAAGTCCGCCACCGCCTCCGGGTTGCGGTGGGCGGACAGCACTGTGGACTCGGCTTCGATGCCCAGCTCCTCCAAGACCTCGAGGGCAGGCGACATCTTGTCACCGTCGTTCGGCGAGCCGATCAGGATGGCGACCTTCATCTGGGCTCCTCCGCGACCGGGCCGGCGATGTCGGTGCGGTGGTGCATGCCCGGCCACGAGACACAGGCAGCGCCCGCATAGGACCTTGCTCGGGCTTCGGCCACGTCGGCTCCCGTGCCGGTGACGGCCAGCACCCGGCCTCCGGCGGTGACGAGCCGGCCGGAGCTGTCAATGTCCACTCCTGCGCAGAACACGCTCACGCCGGGTTGGCGGGCCGCCTCGTCCAGTCCTTCGATGACGTCGCCCGTCCGGGGAGTGGACGGGTAGCCCTCGGCCGCGAGCACGACCGTGACGGCGGCGTCTTCGACGAACGCCGGCACCGATCGCAGCCGGCCGGCAGCGGCCTCGCCCAGGAGCGCGGCCAGGTCGCAGTCGAGACGGGGAAGGACCACCTGGGCCTCAGGATCGCCGAAACGCACGTTGTACTCCAGCACCCTCGCCCCCTCGGCGGTCAGCATGATCCCGGCATAGAGAACGCCCCGGTAGTCGATCCCGCGGGCGGCGAGGGCCGCCAAGGTCGGCTCGACCGCCCGGTCCATCACCTCGTCGACGATGTCGGGCCCGGCCGCCGGCACCGGGGAGTAGGCGCCCATGCCGCCGGTGTTCGGCCCGGCTCCACCGTCCCCCAGGCGCTTGTAGTCCTGGGCCGGCGCCAGCGGGACGGCCCGGGTGCCGTCGCACAGACAAAGCAGCGAGACCTCCTCTCCGGCCAGGCCCTCCTCGATCACCACCCGGCGGCCGGCCTCACCGAACGCCGCTCCCGAGAGCTTGGCGGCCACGTCGTCGGCGGCTTCGGCCAGCGACTCGGTCACGAGCACGCCCTTGCCACCGGCGAGGCCGTCGGTCTTCACGACGTAGGGCGGAGCCAGGCTCTTCAGGAAGCCGAGGGCCGGCTCGACCGCGCAGAACACGCCGTGGCCGGCGGTGGGGACCCCGGCGTCGGCCAGGAGGTCCTTCATCCACGCCTTGGAACCCTCCAGCCGGGCGCCGTCGGCGCCGGGCCCGAACACGAGACGCCCGGCGGCGCGGAGCCGGTCGGCCAGGCCGGCCACCAGCGGCCCCTCGGGCCCGATGACGACCAGGTCGGCGTCGACCTCGGAGGGTGGGGTGGCGACTGACCCGGGGATCCCCGGGTTGCCCGGCGTCACCACGACATCGGCCGTACGGCCGAGGACGGTCGCCAGCGCGTGCTCGCGCCCTGCCCCCCCGACCACGCAGACTCGCATCTCGCCGCCTCTAGAGGACGAGCACGCCGGGACCGGGTTCCCAGTCCTCGTCGTCCTCGAATACCTCGTGACCCGACTCGGGCTCGGCGCCGGGCTCCGGGCCGGCCATCTGCACGAACTGGTCGCGTCCCGGTCCCACGCCCACCATCCCCACGGGTACGCCGCACTGGGCGGCCAGGAAGGCCACGTAGTCGGTGGCGGCGGCGGGCAGGTCGTCGGGAGAGGTGGCTGCCGTCAGGTCGGTGCGCCAGCCGGGCAGGTCCTCGTAGACCGGAGTCACCCTGTGCAGCACCGACTGGTGGTAGGGCAGGTGGTGGTAGAGCTGGCCGTCGGCCTCGTAGGCGACGCACACCCGGACCGTGTCGAAGGAGTCGAGCACGTCGAGCTTGGTGAGGGCGATCTCGGTCAGGGCGTTGAGGCGCACGGCCTGGCGTAACATCACCGCGTCGAACCACCCGGTGCGCCGCCGCCGTCCGGTGTTGGTGCCGAACTCGTGGCCCCGATCCACCAGTAGGTCGCCGGTATCGCCTTCCAGCTCGGTCGGGAAGGGCCCCGAGCCCACCCGGGTGACGTAGGCCTTGGCCACCCCGATGACCCTCTGCACGTGGCCCGGACCGATGCCGGCGCCGACCAACGCTCCGCCGGCCACCGGGTTGGAGGAGGTCACGAACGGATAGGTGCCGTGGTCGAGGTCCAAGAAGGTGGCCTGCGCCCCCTCGAAAAGGACGTGTTGGCCGGCCTCCAGCGCCTCGTGCACCAGCCCAACAGTGTCGGCGATCATGGGCTCGAGCCGAGGCGCCAGCTCGCCCAGGTACACGTCGGCGATCTCGTCGGCCGATAGGGCGAGGCGGTTGTAGACCTTGGCCAGGATCAGGTTCTTCTCCTTCAGGACCACCTCGAGCTTCTGCCGGAAGATCTTGGGGTCGAGGAGGTCCTGGACGCGCAGCCCGACTCTTGCCGCTTTGTCGGCGTATGCCGGCCCGATGCCCCGCTTCGTCGTGCCCAGCCGGTTGCTGCCCAGGCGGCGCTCGGTCAGGCGGTCGAGCTCGACGTGGTACGGCATTATCAGGTGGGCATTGCCGCTCAGCCGCAGCCGTGAGCAGTCCACTCCGCGGGCGGCCAGGCCGTCGATCTCGTCGAGCAGCACCGCTGGGTCGACCACCAGGCCGTTGCCGATGATCGGCGTCACCCACGGGTAGAGCACCCCGCTGGGCACGAGCTGGAGGGCGAAGGACTCACCGTCGACCACCAGGGTGTGGCCGGCGTTGTGGCCCCCCTGGTAGCGCACGACCATCTGGCATTCCTTGGCCAGAAGGTCGGTGAGCTTGCCTTTGCCCTCGTCGCCCCATTGGGTACCGACGACCACGGTTCCGGGCACGCGCTTCTCCCTCGGCAAGTCCTCCCGGCGGTCCCACGATCGTAGCCGAGGTCAGCGTCGAGAGCCCAAGTTCCTCTCAAGTAAGGCTCCGGAGTGCCCGATACTGGAAGCGGTGCGGTGTCCCCCCCCGATCCCGCACCAGGTAGCCGGTGAGGTCGGGTCGCGTCGCTCAGTCGCCAGGGTGGCTCACCCGACCTCACCGCTCTCCTGCGCCAGCTGGTAACACTTCGCCGGTGGGCCCTCTTGCACCTGCTCCGACCCGGCTCCTGCTTGTGCGCCACGGCCAGTCGACCTGGAACGGCGAGGGCCGCTGGCAGGGCTGGGCCGACCCGCCGCTGTCGCCCCTGGGCGAACGCCAGGCCGTCGAGGCCGCCCGGCGGTTGGCCGGCCTGCTCAGCTCGTTCGGGCTGCGCCACGGTTTCGACGGGGTAGTCGCCTCCGACCTGGTCCGCGCTCGCCGGACCGCCGAGGTCCTCTCCGACGGACTGGGGCTCGGGCCGGTGGCTGTCGACCCCGGGTTGCGCGAGCGCGACGTGGGGGACTGGTCCGGGCTGACCCGGGCCGAGATCGCCGCCCGGTGGCCCGACGAGCTGGCCTTTTGGCTGGCCGGCCGCCTGCCCGTCATACCCGGCGGCGAGCCCGAGGACCTGTTCTCGGACCGAGCCCTCACTGCCGTCCGCCGGCTGGCCACCGAAGGGCGGGACCTACTGGTCGTGACCCACGGTGGCCTGCTGCGGGCGCTCGACCGGTCGTTGGGCGCTCGGGTTGCTCCCGTGCCGAACCTCGCCGGGCGTTGGTACGAGCAGGGCGCTGACGGGTGCTTGCGGCCCGCCACCCAAGCCGTTCTGGGGACGCTCAGGGCGGCTATACGAC
>JBOGIF010000024.1:0-1607 GCA_050742415.1 Acidimicrobiales bacterium
ACGCAAGACATATCTCACCTATGACCCCTGGGTCTACGCCGTCTCCTGAGCGACGATCCGCGCCAGGTCGGGCGCCACCAGGTCGGGCTTGACCAGATCTGCCGCTTCCGGCGCCTCGTCCTCGGCGACCCCGCTCAACACGAGCCCGAACCGGGCTCCGAGGCGACGTGCCATCCCGCCGTCGGTCGAAGGCCTGTCGCCAACGAGGAGGCACTCGCCGTCGCTTAGGGGCCCGAGCCGGGCCAGAACGGCGACCGCCATGGGTGCGTAGGGCTTGCCGGCCACCTCCGGCTTGACCCCCGCGGCTGTGGCCACGGCGGCAAGGATGGAACCTCCGCCGGGGACGGGGCCGTCGGGAGTGGGGTAGGTGGGGTCGTCGTTGGTGGCGATGAGCCGGGCCCCACGGTGAACGGCTCGGAACGCGGCAGTGAGCCGGTCGTAGTCGAAGTCGCGATGAAAACCGACGACAACCGCGTCGGCGTCACCGTCGCGCACCGGCGTCACGCCTCTTTGTTCGAGCGCCTCGACGATCCCCGCGCTGCCGCACACCAGCGCCACCGACCCCGGGGTCAACAGACCGGCCGCCGCGTAGGCCGAGGTGACTACGTCGTCGGCATCGACCTCGATCCCCAAGCCGACGAGCTTGGCGACCAGCTCACCCCGGCGCGGCGCCGAGTTGTTGGTCAGGAACACGATCCGATGCCCGAGCTCCTGGAGCCTCCTGACCGCCTCGGGCGATCCGGCGACTGGCTCGTCGCCGAGCCAGATCACGCCGTCGAGGTCGAGCACCCACGTCGTGGCCTTCACAGCAGGCGCGCGGTGGCGCGCCGGCCCGGGAGCTTCACCACCTCGATGGCGTTGGGCAGCTGCTCCTTCATCGCCGTGTCGTGGGTGACCACCAGAACCTGCCGGAAGCGGGCCTTCAGGTGCTCAAGCGCCATGAGCATCCGGCTCTTTCGGTCGTCGTCGAGCGGGCCGAAGATCTCGTCCAGCACGAGCAACCCCACCGAGCCGCCGGCCTGGAAGCGTACCTGCTCGCTCACGGCCACCCGCAGCGCAAGGTTGGCGAGATCTGTCTCCGACCCGGAGAAGCGGTCCATCCCATAGGTGTGGCCGGCGTCGGTCACCCTGATCTCGTAGGTCTCGGGGTCGACCGCCAGGTCGTCGTACTCGTGGTCGGTGAGCTCGGCGAACAGCTCTGCCGCTTGGGTCGACAACCGAGGGCCGACACTGGCCACGAGGGTGTTACGGAAGGTGTTGAGCAGGTCGGCCAGTCGGGCCAGGTGGCGGGCCTCGTCTCCCAGCTCACCCAGCCGGGCGTGCTGCTCGGTGGCATCGACGAGCCGGCGGACCTCGGCGTCGGCCTGCGCCTGGGCCCGGGCGACGGCCAGGCGGCTGGCGTCGGCCCGGCCGGCGGCCTCGGCGGACCCGCCCCGTAGCTCGTCGCGCGCCGCCCGCGCACTGGCCAGGGCATGGGGATAGAAGCCCAGTCCCTGGACCTTGTCGGCCAGGACCGCCAGCCGGCCGGCGCTGTCGGCCAGGGCGGCGCGCTCCACGTCGAGCTCGGCGGCGGCGGCGTGGCGGCGTTCGAGGCGACCCTGCAGCCT
>JBOGIF010000025.1:0-3839 GCA_050742415.1 Acidimicrobiales bacterium
GGTCAGGACAACGGCATCCCAGTCACCAGTGGCGCACCGGGCCACGAACGACTTGCGGCCAGCACGGCTGGCTTCGGCGCGGCTCGCCACCAAGACCCGGGCCTGGGGGTAGAGCTGGAGCATCTCCGCCGCGAACTGGTCGAGCATGTGGTTGGGCACAACGTAGGCCGGGCGGTTGGCGAGACCGAGGCGGCGAAGTTCCATGCCGGCCATCACCATCGTCGCTGTCTTGCCAGCTCCCACCGCGTGCGCCAGCAGGGTTGTCGGCTCCTGGAGAATCCGCCACACGGCGTCACGCTGGTGGGGATGAGCCCGGAAGCTATGGGCCAGACCCGGCGTCGAGAGGTGTGACCCGTCATAGCTCGGGAGCGCGATGGAGTTGAACAGCTCGTTATAACGCGCCGACAGGCGGCGAGCCCGTCCCGGCTCCTCCCAGACCCAGGTACCGAACCGCGCCTCGATCGCCTGCTGCTTTTCGCGTGCCGCCAGCGTCTCGGCCGCATTGAGGATGCGCCCTCCGTCGTCGAGAGCGTCGTAGACCGTCGCCGGTCGCTGGTTGAGCGACGAGAGCAGCAATGCCACGGCGTCAGCCCGACTTGTTCCCCACTGGCTGGTCACCGCCACCGTCTGGCGCTGCCAGGACGGCACACTCACGGCCCAGGTGGCGGTGACCGGCGCATGATCGACGACAACCGAGGAGCAGCCGAGCACCTCGGCGACGAACGCCTCCACCTCGTCTGCCGAGATCCACGGCGCCCCGAGGCGGACGTCGATGTCCTGGGGCTCCAGGTCAGCTGGAAGCACGCGCCGAAGGGCCTCGACGTTGGGCATCCAGCGCTGGTCGCCGGCGGCGGCCGCTTCCGCCTGGACAAGCTTGGAACGGACGTTTCCCGATAGGTAATTGGGAGCGGCCACCAGGCTTTGGCTGACCGGGTCGTTCCAGACCAACTCGCCCAGCTCGGCTCGCGCCGTCGGCTCATCGACGCCCAGTAGCCCGGCGATGACCTCCAGGTCGGGATGGCCGTGGTCGTCCAGGCATATCGCCAGCGCGTCCTGGGCACTCTCCGCGCCCCGCCGAGGAGCACGAGGCCCAACGACGCGCTCGCTGAAAACCGGCGTCTTGGAGGCCGTCTGGGTGTCCGGGTCGAAGACCTCGAGCGCCATCACCGAATGAAAGGCCGGGTCGAGACGGAAGCCGCCCATGGCTGGACGCAACCGCCGATACGAGTCGACTCCCGTCTGCGGATCGACGCGCCCGGTTCGGGCAAGCGAGAAGCGGTTGAGAGCCCCGAAGCGGGCGAAGTAGTTGTCGTATCGCTTGTTCAGCAGTGACTGCGCGGCCGTGAAACGGCCGTCGTCAGCCGTACTCGCCTGGGCCTCCAGCAGCGACACCATGACGTCGCGAAGTTCCAGCAGTGCTGCCAGCTCACGACGGTCCTGCCTTGGGGTGACCTCGAACCGGCGGGGCTCGCCGCTGACGATGTGGGCGAAGCCACCTTCACGGGAGGCGACGATGCTTCCCTCCTGGTGATGGGCCGCTACCGAGACCGAAGCTGTCGGCAACTCGGGGTCTGAGGTCCGGTGGCCGCCCGACCACACCAGACCGGCCGCGGTCGCCCTGGCCACGATCGACGCCAGCGCGTCGTTCAACTGAGGAGCGAGCGGACCCGGCCGCGCTCGCACCGTGAGGTCCGCGTCGCTGTACTGGCCCCTCGTGGCACTCAGCTCACCCAGCACCATTTCGGGATGTGACGCCAGAAACTCGTTGATCCAGCATTCCCCGTCGGGCGTGGTTACCAATGTCGTGCTTTCCCAAGCCTCGGAGCCGGCGCCCCGTGTGGAATCAGACTCCGGCTCGCGACGACGGAGCAGGAGCACGTCGGTTACGGCGTCGGTACCGGCGGCGGCGCGAAACGCCCCGGCAGGAAGCCGTACCGCGCCCAACAGTTCAGCCATCTCCGCCATCTCGCGCCGCGCGGCGGGATTGCGGGCGTCCAGCGTGAAGCGGGATGTGACGACCGCCACGAGCCCTCCCGGACGGGTCAGGCTGAGGGCCTTGAGGATGAAATGGTTGTGGATCGAGTGCCGGCCGGCATTGCCGACCGGGTCGTGAAGCGTGATCTTGCCGAACGGCACATTTCCCACGGTGAGGTCGAACGAGCCGGGCGGGAACCGCGTCCGTTCGAAGCCCTCGGAGCGGATGCGGGCGTGGGGGTAGAGGGCCGCGGCGATACGGGCGGTCGTCGGGTCCAGTTCGACGCCGACCATCTCCATAGGGACGTCTGTTGGCGCCAAGCCGATGAAATTGCCGGAGCCGCAACCCGGCTCCAGCACTCGGCCACCTGAGAAGCCGAGCGCTGTGACCGCACCCCAGATCGCCTGGACTACCTCCGCCGACGTGTAGTGGGCGTTGATCGTCGTCCGGCGGGCTGCCTCCCAGGCAGCCTCGTCCAGCAGATCGCGGAGGCGATGTCGGATCTCCGACCACTGCTCGTCGGCGTCGTCGAACACGCCGGGCAGAGCACCCCATCCCGCCCATCGCGCCAGCACCGCCTGTTCGTCCGCAGACGCTCGGCGACCGTCCCTGTCCAGGTCAGCCAGCACCCCGAGTGCGCCGAGGTTGGCGGCGGCCTTCGACCGGGCGCCGGGGGGTGCCAGGTCGGCTTGGCCGGCCGGGCGAAAGTTCAGCCCTCCAGGCTCTCCTCCTCCGAGAGGTCCGACATGTCCGGGACGAGCGGATCCCAGCTCGGTCGACGCCCATGGGAGGGTTCCGTCTCGTCGGTCGCCGTCTCGTGCCCGCTCTCCGCCGGAAGCCAGGCCAGCTCGGACAGCACCCGTTCCTCGGCCATCGCCCGCGCCATGTTCTTGCGACCCACCTTCGCTTCCATGGTCTCGCCGTCTGGCTCCTGCCCCGACAGCGCTTCCTCCAGCGCGAACACTTCCTCGGCGATGCGGTCGCCCAGCGTCGTGAAATAGACGTCCGGGTGGCTGATCGCCCGGAATCGGTTCGGACAGTGCTCGCGCATGTGGCTCAGAGCCCTCGCCCCGTAACGGTTCATCGTGGACATCGTTGTCAGCCTCCTCACTGGCCTCTTCGAACAGCGCATCGAAAGACAGCTGGCCCGACGCGCGCCCTCCATGGCTGGCCAACTGTAGGTACCGCTACCTGATGGGCCGGGCATGGCTGTCTGGCCCTTTCGAGTAGGTGCTCGCCCACCGGTCGGCTTCAAGGGCTCGGAGCACGTCCGGACCGAGCTCGGTCCAGGGCGACACCAGTGACGCCAGATTCGCCACGTCGACAATCTCCGCCGGCGTGGTGCCCACCCACAGGAGGAGCCCGTCGTCGTCGACGTCGCCAGGCGGGACCACCTGAGCGAAGAAGCTCCCCAGGCCGTCGTCCCAGCCGACCCACACCGTCAGCTCAGGGTCGCTGGCAGCCGCCGCTCGCCTGCTCACCGCAGCACCGCCCGGTCCGGGACCGGGTCGAGCGGTGTCGACCACCGTGGGTCGAGCGCGTGGCCGACCCGCAGGACGCGGGCCTGCCCGCCGAGCGATTCAACCGTCGCAGCGATGGCATCGGCCAGGCGGTCCTCGAACACCGAGAGTGCGACACCGACGGGGAGGTCCGCACGCACCACGGAGCGGAGAACGAGGCTCTTATCTGATATTTCAGATGTTTTCATAGGTTTGAGATATATCACATGTCCAGATCGAGACCGGGCATTCCGGCCACGGGTGGCCTGAGCCAGGGAAAGGCGGGCTCGGCGGGAGCAGGCGGAGCAACGGACAGCTGACCCGGGCTCAGATCGCCGTAGACCCAGCTGATGGAGCCGGCCAGG
>JBOGIF010000026.1:0-1834 GCA_050742415.1 Acidimicrobiales bacterium
GGTGAGGACCGAGCGCGAGATCCCTGGGAGGCCGCGTTGGAGCTCGTTGAAGCCGCTCGCGCCGCCGAGCATCTCGCGGACGATCAGAAGCGTCCAACGGTCGCCGAGGATCTCGCTGGCCTTGGCGACCGGGCAGTACTGCGCGTAGCTGCGCATCGCGCCACCATGCTAGCCGCGGATCGGCCAACAGGTCTGCTATTCGGACCGGTTGGTTCGAAAGCAGAACTAGTCAGCCCCGGGCCGGCAAGCCTACGTTGCTCGCATGGCTACCCGGACGCCGATATCCGAGGTGGGCTCATCGAGCACAGCCGGAAGGACGAGATGACCGCTATCCAGACACCACAGGCACCGCCCCTGGAGACGATCGCGTTCGACGAGCTCGGCGGATCGTTCCGCGGAGAGCTGCTGCTGCCGACCAGCCCCGGCTACGACACTGCCCGCAGGATCTGGAATGGCGCGATCGACCGCCATCCGGCCTGCAACGCCCGCTGCACGGGGGTGGCCGATGTGGTCGCGGCCGTGCGCTTCGCGCGCGACCACGACCTGGAGATCGCCGTACGGGGCGGGGGCCACAACGTGGCCGGCACCGCGGTGTGCGACGACGGGGTCGTCATCGACCTCTCGGCGATGCGGGCCGTGTGGGTCGACCCCGCCGGTCGCACGGCCCGGGTGCAGGGTGGTGCTCTGTGGGGCGACGTCGACCACGAGACGCAGGCCCACGGGCTGGCCACCACCGGCGGCATCGTGGGCCACACCGGCGTCGCCGGGCTCACCCTCGGCGGCGGCATCGGCTTCCTCATGCGCAAACACGGGCTCACCGTCGACAACCTGCTTGCCGCCGAGGTGGTCACCGCCGAGGGCAGCATCGTCCGGGCGTCCGCCGACGAACACCCCGATCTGTTCTGGGCGCTGCGAGGCGGCGGTGGCAACTTCGGCGTCGTCACCTCGTTCCGGTTCGCTCTGCATCCCCTCGGCCCGACCGTGATGGCCGGACCCGTCTTCTGGGCGGCCGACGACACCACCGACGTGCTGCGCTTCTACCGGGACTTCGCCGCCGAAGCGCCCGACGAGCTCGGCAGCGTCGTCAGGCTCGGCACCGTCCCCCCACTGCCGGTCATCCCCGAGGACCTGCACTGGCGGCCGGCCATCGCCGTCGCCTGCTGCTACGCCGGCGCCGTCGAAGACGGCAAGCGTGCGGTGCGGGCCCTCCGCCGCTTCGGGACTCCGCTCGTTGACCTGCTCGCACCCTCGCCGTACGTCGCCTTCCAGGGCGGCCTCGACGACACCGTCCTCCACGGGTGGCACTACTACTGGAAGGCGACGAACCTCGCCGGCCTCTCCGACGACGCCATCGCCGTCATCGCCGATCACGCCTACGCCGCCAGCTCGCCCCGGTCGTACGCGGCGATGTTCCACATGGGTGGCGCCGTCGCCCAAGTCCCCCACGACGCCACCGCCTACGCCGGTCGCGACGTGGCCCACAACATCATCATCGACGCCGTGTGGCTCCCTGACGAGTCCGGCGAGCACGCCGCGGCCGAGACCGCTTGGGCGCGGCGGTTCCTCCAAGCCCTCCAACCGCACCGCGCTGGCGGCGTCTACGTCAACTTCCTTGATTCCGACGACGACTCCAGCCGGGTTCGAGAGGCCTACGGCGATCAGATCTACCGGCGGCTCGCCGAGGTCAAGGCCAAGTACGACCCTGACAACGCCTTCCACCACAACAAGAACATCCAGCCCGGCTGACGCCCGCGCCGGGCCGACCGGCCCGACTCGGGCGCAGCTAGGGTCGTTGTGCGTTTCGAGAACAGACAACGAAGCGCGGGTACGAGAC
>JBOGIF010000027.1:0-2196 GCA_050742415.1 Acidimicrobiales bacterium
GGTCGGTGCCGCTGGAGGTCTCGAACGTGCTGTCCACCACCTTCACGTAACCCTCGACGCCGTCGGGCAGCTCCGGCGGCTCGCTGCAGGCCCCCACACCGGGCCCGTCGCCACAGACCTCGTCGATGTTCGAGTCGGCGTCGTCGGCGTTGGCATCGGCATACTCGTCGGCCAGGTCGTTGAAGCTGCCGCAGTCGCCGCCGGCGCAGTCCTTGGCCACGGCCAAGGCGGCGGCATCGGCGCCGTTCTGCAGCTCCCGGCGCTCCTGCACGACGGCGCCGATGTCGAGCACCAGGGCGCCCATGCCCAGGACCGGCACGATGAGAAGAGCCGTCATGTAGCCGATGGCGCCGCCCTGGTCCCGCCCGGGCGTCAGACGCCGCAACGCATCACCCCGGTGACCGACAGCTCCCAGGTCCCCTCGTCGATGAGGGGGATGCTGTAGTCGACCTCGTAGGTGGCGCTGATCACGGCACGGTCGTCGTCGTTCGGGCACTCGGCATCGACGAAGACCTCCGGGGCCGGGGCGAGGCTCGGCGCGGCTTCGATGACCGTGTCGATCGCGTCCGACGGCGACTGGCCGAGGGCCAGCACCCGGGCCCCCTCACGGACGGCACCGGTCAGCTCGACCTTGGCGTTGTAGCCGCGCCCGAACTCGATGATGCCGAACACCACCATGACCAGGATCGGGACGACCACGACGAACTCCATGGCGACCGCACCGCGGCCACCCCTGCAGCGCTTACGTCGGCAGCGTGGCGGCCTCGACCCCGGCGTCGACATCCGAATTGAACCGATCCGGTGTTCCACACCGCCGACGGTGGGCGGCTGCGCCCGACCCACCGCCGGCAGTAGAGGCCGGTTCAGCTACGGCAGAACCGCAGTGGCTGCGTCGAAGGCGGCGATGATGCCGTCGCGCAGCCCCCCGATGGCCACGATGAGAGCCACTGCAATCAGGAACAGGAGGAGCGCATACTCGGACGCAACGGCCCCCGCCTCGTCCGATCGTCGCGACCGGACCCTCGACCTCGCCTCGATCCACACGCTCAGAAATACGTTGCCCATGCGAACGTCCCCCTAGTCCTAGTTCATCGAACCGTCGTTACAGCGTAGCCACGGATCATATTCAACGCGCCGACGACGCGCCATAGGCCCAACCGCCCTCCTATTTCTCGGGTCCCCCCGGGTCGGTTGACCCCCGATTACGGGGGCCGGACGGCCCTGACGGCCGGCTCGACATGGGCTGTTCGGCCCGCTCTGGTATTCGCCGGTGCGGGGTGCCTGCGGACCCTGTCGGCGCCATCACCGGTGGCAACGAGGATCCCGCCGACCTCCGGGGATCCGCGGTCGGAATGGTCGCGGAGATCGCTCTCGGCCTCCTGGGCGGCCTGACGGCGCAGGACGTGGCCCCCTTCTGGCCAGGCGGGCGCGCCTGCTGGTGTCGGGCGACTTTGCCGTCGTAGCCACGCCAGGGTCACACGGCGAACCATTGGTCGTGCGGGCCACCGACGGCGATGGCGAGTTGACGGCGAGCCAGCCCTGGCCGTCGGGCGGAGCGAGCCGGAGCGTGGCTGGCGACCACGTGCTGGAGGTGGCCCTGGTCGTGGCGGGCGAGCGGTGGGCGATCGGCGTCGGGAGGTCCCCTCCGCGCCCGCCCTACACCGCTGAGGAGATTCCGCCGTGCGGACCCTGGCCGAGGGCGTACAGGCCGCGCTCGGCTGCGATCAGACCCGTCGGAGGCGGCAACGGCTGTCGGTCGTGGAGGAACGGGAGCGCATCGGCGCCGACCTCCATGACGGTACGGCTCATGGTCTTCGCCGCCGGGCTCATCCTGCAGAAGGCCTCCGGGTCGTCGGTGAGCCGGACAACGTGCGGTCCTGCGTCACAAGGGCCCTGGGGCAGGTCGACAGCGCCATGACCGACCTACGTCGCGTGCTGTCCGCCGAGCCGGCCGAGGGTCCGGGATGTCTCCGGACCATGCTCGTCGAGGTGGCCGAGGTGTTCAGCGCCTGCGGCACGGCTGTTGTTGACTGCGATATTGACCCGCGGCGGCCGAGCTGTTCGCTGCCAGGGGCCGCGGCTACGACATGGTCATGGCGGCGCGAGAAGCCGTCTCAAACGCCGTCCGCCACTCCGGTGCCAAGGAGGCCCGGCTCCGCGTGGCCCGTGAGGGGACGGACCTCGTGTTCGAAGTCG
>JBOGIF010000028.1:0-2593 GCA_050742415.1 Acidimicrobiales bacterium
TCTGTGACCTGGGTGATGCGGCGGGTGCCGTCACTGAGGCGGCTCAGCTGGATGATCACGCTCAGCGCCGAAGAGATGTACTCCCGGACGGCAGCCACCGGGATGTCGAGACCCGCCATCAGCACCATGGTCTCGACCCGGGCCAGCGAGTCGCGCGGCGAGTTGGCGTGCACGGTGGACAGCGACCCGTCGTGGCCGGTGTTCATGGCCTGGAGCATGTCGAGTGCCTCGCCGCCCCGGACCTCGCCGACGATGATGCGGTCGGGGCGCATGCGCAGGGCGTTGCGAACCAGGTCGCGGATGGTCACCTGGCCCTTGCCCTCGATGTTGGGAGGCCGGCTCTCCAGGCGGACGACGTTGGGCTGCCTGAGCTGCAGCTCCACGGCGTCCTCGATGGTGACGATCCTCTCGTCGGAGGGCACGAACGACGACAGGACGTTGAGCAGCGTGGTCTTGCCGGTGCCGGTGCCCCCGGAGACCAGGACGTTGAGCTTGCCGCTCACGCACGCCGACAACAGGCTTGCCAGGTCGTTGGTCAGGGTCCCGAAGCGCACCAGGTCGGTGATCTGGAACGGGTCCTTGGCGAACTTGCGGATGGTGAGCGCCGGGCCGTCGACCGCCAGCGGCGGGATGATGGCGTTCACCCGTGATCCGTCGGCCAGGCGGGCGTCGACCATGGGCGACGACTCGTCGATGCGCCGGCCCACCTGGCTCACGATGCGCTCGATGACCCTTCGCAGGTGCTCCTGGGACATGAAGCGCGCATCCGTGCAGTGGAGCTTGCCGCCGCGCTCGATGTAGATCGCGTCGTCGGAGTTGACCATCACCTCGGTGACGGCCGGGTCGGCCAGGAACCGCTCGATGGGACCGTGGCCGAGCACGTCCTGGCTGATCTCGGCCACCAGGCGCTGGCGCTCGGGACCCGAGAGCGGCGCCTCCCCCGACTCCATGATCCCGCCGATCTCCTGGACGACCAACGCCCGCAGCTGCTCCTCGCTGAGCGAAGGGTCGAAGAGCCGCATTCCCAGCCGGGCGAACACGGCCTGCTGGACCCGCTCCTTCATGCCGGCCAACGGATCGGAGGCGCGGTCGTCCTCTCTGGGCGGCCTCGGCGCCCTCACGTAGTCGACCGACGCGTTCGTCTGCACCTTCTCCTGGTGCCTGAGGCGCTCACCGAGCTTCATCCGGCCCTCAGCTCATCCGGCCCGTCGCTTGAGGCGGGCCTGGAAGCGGGCGAGCGGATCGTGCTTGACCGGTGCCGCGCCGAAGGCTTCGGCAAGGCGGCGTAGCTCGCGGGCCACGTCGGAACGCGGCTCGTGGTCGAGCACGGTCGAGCCCATGTTCATGGCCGTCGGCACGGCACGCGAGCCGGGGATCGAGACCGTGGCCGTCATCCCCACGACCGACTCGATGTCGGCCACCTCGAGCCCGGTCCTGGCGTCGGACCGGTTGAGGACGAAGTGCCGGCGCGCCCCCGTGAAACCCAGCTGGTCGATGGCATCCAACTCCTTGCGCAGGCACTTGACGCTGACCACGTCGGGCGTGCACAGCAGCACCAGGTCGGTGGAACGCTCGATGGCCGCCAGCGCCAGCTCGTCGAGCCCGCCGGCGGTGTCGACCACGACCACGCCGAACTCCTCGGCCAACAGGTCGAGCGCCTGCACCACGGTCTCGCTGGTGAGCTCGTCGCCCGCCGCCGGTGTCGGCGGGGCACACAGGGCGTAGAGGCCGGAGGCGTGGCGAACCAGGAAGATCTTGAGCACGGTGCGGTCGAGCGGCGGCGGGGACGCGGCCACGTCGGCCAGGGTATGGGCCGGCTTGAGCTGGAGGACGGTGGCGACGTCGCCGAAGTGCACGTCGAGGTCGACGATGGCCACCTCCTGGTCGCCGCCGGCAAGCGCCACCGCGAGGTTGGACGACACCATGGTCTTGCCCGACCCACCCTTGGCCGACAGCACGGTGACGACCTTGGCCGGGGCCGGGGCCCGGGGATCGTCGCGTGGCGGCGCGGTGGCCGTAGCGTGCCGTCGTGCCCCGCTGTGACGGGCGCGTTCGAAGGCGTGCAGCAGATCCCCCGGTGGGGCGTCGGGCGGCAGCAGGTCGCGCACCCCGGCCCGCATGGCCCACTGCGACAGCTCGGGGCTGGGGTCGGCCACCAACAGGACCATGACCTCAGGGTGGTCGGAGTCGAAGGCTCGGGCCAGCGACAGCATGGTCCCGACGTCGACACCGGGGCCGATGCAGACCACCTCGGCACCCGCTTTGGCCAGCGTGTCGGCCACCGCCGCCGCCTCCATGCGGAGGAACTCCCCTTTGACGCGGGCCAACCCGTTGGCAGCCAGGTCGGGTGCCGCGGCCCTGAGCTTGCGCTCGAATTCCGCATCAGTCGTCAGCAGTGCCGTACGGCTCATAGGTGCTCGTTGAGGATGGTAATGATCTTCGTCCCGCCCTCGTCAGCGCCGAGCGGCTCGTAGGAAAGCCAGACGGTGCCGTGCTCGGCGGCGAACACAACGCGCTCGGCCGCCGGCCCGTCGAGCGCGAGGGTGACGAGGAGCACGTCCTCGGGCGCCGCGGGCTGCGCTCCCTCCTGCGG
>JBOGIF010000029.1:0-3607 GCA_050742415.1 Acidimicrobiales bacterium
CTCGAAGGGCTGCGAGAGGACCTCAAGGCCCGACGGTTCGTGCCGGTCCCGGTGCGGGAGAAACTGATCCCGAAAGCGAACGGCAAGCTCCGCCGCCTCGGGATCCCGACGGAGCGCGTATAGCGCGAAGTCTCTCCAGCCGAATGAAGGTTCGGAGTTCATCGTCGTGACCCATCCGTTCCACCCGCTGGCCGGTCAGCGCCTGGAGGTGCTCTTCGAGCGGCGAATGCCCGCAGGGCTGGCTTACAGCTGCGATGGCGGCGCGTTGGGGAGGATGATGCTTCCGGCCACGTGGACCGATCGGGGCACGCGGGAGCAGCCGGCCCGGCTGAGCTATGGGGTGCTGGTCGAGCTGGCCGCGGTCATCGCCGGTATCAGAGGGTCCTGAGCGAATCGAGGGTGCTTGACCTCGGGTCTGACGTTGGCCATTGTCTTGTGTAGATATGGTTAACAAGACTCCTGATGCCAGCGTGAGTGAGCTCAGCGTTCGGCAGCTCAAGGCCCGGCGTCGTCGCCTGGCTCGCGGGTTGCCCGACCTGGAAGCCGTGCTGCAAGGATCGGTGGTGAGCCAGGGCCGACGCTGTGGCAAGGAGGGGTGCCGCTGCGCCCGCGGCGAGCTGCACGGGCCCTACGTGTACCTCTCGCTGGGGCGGGGGAGAGCCGACTCCCGGCTGCTCTACGTCCCCTCCTCCCTGGCTGATGAGGTGCGCCGCCGGGTAGGCCTGACGGTTGCCGCCCAAGCAGCGCTGGAGCAGATCTCGTCGATCAACGTGGAGTTGTTGCGGCGCCGGGAGCTCGAGTAGTGGCGCTCGCCTGCCCGGAGATCGTGGCGCCGCTCGCCAACATGGTCGAGACCGCGCTGGCCTCCCGACGTCTGACCGACGAAGCACCGATTGCCACCACGGCCCCGCCTGCGTGCGGCGAGGTGGGCCGAGCCGAGCGGGGAGGAAGCCATGCTGAGGGGCGAGACGAAGATCACGAGTTCCCATCTGGGTCGGGTCGCGATCATCTATGTGAGGCAGAGCACCCTCGCCCAGGTCCGGGGCAACACCGAATCGACGGCACGCCAGTATGGGTTGGCGGGCGAGGCGGCCCGGCTGGGCTGGGCGGCCTCGGCCATCGAGGTCATCGACGCCGACCTCGGCATCTCGGGCCGCTCGGCGGACAACCGGGCCGGGTTCAAAGAAATCGTGGCCAGGGTGTGCCTCGGCGAGGTCGGTGCCATCTTCGGCCTGGAGGTATCCCGACTGGCTCGGTCCAACGCGGACCTCTCCAAGCTGCTGGAGCTGGCCCGCCTGACCGAGACACTGGTCGTGGACAGCGACGGGATCTACGACCTGGCCGACTTCAACGACCGGATCCTGCTGGGCCTGAAAGGTCAAATGTCCGAGGCCGAGCTGCACATCCTCTCCGGACGGCTGCAAGGCGCCAAGCGTGCCGCCGCCGCCCGAGGGGATCTGCACTTCCCGCTTCCGGTGGGTTACGTCTACGACGACGAGGGAGCCACCGTGATGGACCCCGACGACGAGGTCCAAGCCGCGGTGGCTGACGTCTTCGCCGCCTTCGAGGCCACTGGCTCGGCCTACCAGGTCGTGGGGGCGTTCTCCGAGCGGCGCTTCCCCAAGCGCGCCTACGGCGGGTCCTGGGCCGGCGACCTGCGCTGGGGCCGGCTGACCTACTCCCGGGCCTGCGGGGTGCTGTCCAACCCCGCCTACGCCGGGGCCTACGTGTTCGGGCGGTTCCGCTCCCGACGTGTGGTCTCCCCTGACGGCACGATCCGCACCCGAACCGTGGAGCTGCCCCGGGCCGAGTGGGCCACCGTCATCGTGGACCACCATCCCGGCTACATCCCCTGGGAGCGGTTCTTGGTCACCGAAGCGAAGCTGGCGGCCAACCGGACCAGCGCCGGCGCTCGCCCCCCTCGGGAGGGCGGGGCGATCTGCCAGGGCATCGTGTTCTGCGGAGCGTGCGGTCGGGCCATGAGCACGTATGCCGCCGGCGGGCACGACTACTACGACTGCGCCCACGCCCGCTCCGACCACACCGCCACCCCGGCCTGCCGCTCGGTGCGGGCCGACACCGTGGACGCGGCCGTCGCCGACTGCCTGCTCGGCGCCCTCTCCGGCGAGGAGGTGGCCCTCGCCCTGGCCGCCGCCGACGAGGTGACCGACCGGCGAGCCCGTTCCACCCGGGCGGCCGAGCTGGCCGTCGAGCGGGCCAGATACCAGGCCGAGCGGGCCGAGCGGGCGTTACTCGCCGTCGAGCCGGAGAATCGCCTGGTCGCCCGCAACTTCGAGAACCGCCTCGAGGCGCGCCTGTCCGAGCTCGCCGAGGTGGAGGCAGCCCTGGCCGCCCAGCGGTCAGCCACGGCGCCGTTGCCGCCCCGGGCAGAGCTGGAGGCGGTCGTGGGTGACCTTGGCGAGCTGTGGGCAGCGCCGACCACCTCGGCCCGGGACCGCAAACGCCTCCTGCGCACGCTGGTGGCCGACGTGACCCTCATCCCCGACGCCGACCGATCAAAGTTGCGCGTCGGCATCCACTGGCATTCCGGCTCGACCGAGGAGCTCGTGGTGCAACGCATGAGCCGGCTCACCGAGTGGCGACGCACCGCACCCGAAGCCATCGAGCTCGCCCGGCTGCTCGGCCCCGAGATGGACAACACCACCCTGGCCGCCGAGCTCAACGCCGCCGGCCACCGCACGGGGGCAGGCCGGGCCTTCGATTCCGACGCCGTGTCCTCTCTGCGCCACTACCACGGCATCGGCTCGCCCGACCTCCTCGAGCCCGGCGAGCTCACAGCGCGCGACGTCGCCGCCCGCCTCGGCGTGAACCAGGGCACGGTCACCAACTGGATCAACCGCGGGATGCTCCCCGCCCGGCGCGGCCTCTCCAACCGCTGGTGCATCCCCTTCGGAGCCGAGGTGGAGACCATCTGGCGCGACCACGTTGCCGCCTCGCCTCACGTGCATTGCGACATCGACTCTCGTGCTCCTGCCCCGGGGGAGCGCACCATCGCCGAGGTCGCCAGGGCGCTCGGGGTCAAGGCCGACGTCGTCTACCACTGGGTGGCCCAAGGACATCTGCCCTGGCGCCGAGGGCCAGGTGGCCGAAAGTACGTCGACTTCAGCCCCGACGTGGAAGCCGCCTGTCGACAGCGCATCGCCAGCTCTGTCCATCTGCCGGCCGAGATCAAGTCCCAAGCCCGCCACGCCTTGACAGGAGGCACGGTATGAAGGCACCGTCCCCACCGTGCGTGATCGGGTGTGCCAACAGGCAGCGAAGCTGGTCCTCGAAGCCGAAGAAGCCCACCGGCGGGCAACCGCCATCCTGGGCGACCTCGGTCTCGCACTGCATCCGGACAAGACCCGCGTGGTTGACCTCCGGAAAGGCGCCGAAGGTTTCGACTTCCTCGGCTGCCACCTGCAGGCCCGCATGTCGGGTCGGCTCTGGGAGGACCGCGGCATCGTCCGCAACTACCTCCACCGCTGGCCCTCACAGCGCGCCATGCAACGGGCTCGCCTCCGAGTCAAAGCCCTCACCGACCGACGCCGGGTCGGAACGCCGCTGCCCTGGATCATCGGGGAACTCAACATGTTCCTCCGTGGAT
>JBOGIF010000030.1:0-20611 GCA_050742415.1 Acidimicrobiales bacterium
CACAGGGACAGGCTCGGCATCGTTGGTGATGCCGACCAACCCGACGGCATGGTATTCACCGACGAACGGGGCCGAGAGTTGACACCGTGCGGCAAGCCCGCGCCTCCGACCGGCCCAGCGCCCGGCAACTGGAAACACCCGAGGGGCGAGCCGCTTGACTACCGCTGGGTCCACTTCAATGAGCCGCCACCGATCATCCGGGGCGCTTCGTACTCACCGGCCTGCTCCAACTCGCCCGCTCGAAGACCCACCATCCGGCCAGCAGTAGCAGGCTTCCAGCGGCTGCGAGGGGGGGAGGTCAAGCGGGTGGAGCCGGTGCGGGGTAGGGCCGGGGTCTGGGTCACCGGAGGTGTGAACACCGTCGTCGGCACCGTGCGCGTAATCGTCAGGGTGACCCACTTCCGGGGAAACCGCTCCCCCGCAGTTGGCCGGCCAATCCCGGTCATCTACCGCGCCCTTCTTGCAGCCGCGACGACGAGGCTACGCGTGTTGTCGGCGGGCGCTACAGGGCTAGCAGCCAGCGATGGTGGGCGACCGGGGTGTTGATCCCCGTACCTCTGCCGTGTGAAGGCAGCGCTCTACCGGTGAGCTAGTCGCCCGAGGCGGGCGCGAGCCCGCCCACAGACGATATCCGGCCGCGCCCCGGTACCATTCCCCGCCGACATCCGGCGCCGTCGCAGCAACACTGTCATCCAGGACCGGAGGTACCACTTGGTCAATCCGCAGTGGGCACAACCCGAGCCTCCCAGGCAGCGGGACCCCACCGCCCTGGCGATCGTCGCCCTGGTCTTCGCCGTGCTGTCGCTGCTCCTTCACCTCGTGGCGTTCACGACGAGGTCCTGGCGTACGTCGTCGTCGTCGACTGGGGTCACCGCCGGTGCGACGCCCGTGAGCCCCTCTCCCACCGCTCAGGCCGCCGCCAAGCCCGGGGCGCCGAGCTTCAAGCTCCAGCCGCTGCCGCCCGCCAACGCCCGGCACGGCCCGATCGACACTCTCTCCGCCTCGGGCACGGGTGACGCCCAGACACCTACCTTCACGCTCGCCACCGGCCAGGTCGGCGGCGGGATGAGCAACAACGGCGCCTACGCGGTGTTCTGGCTCGTGCCCGCCGGCCAGCCCTTCGACGGCGGTGCGACTCCCACGGCGAACTGCTCCTCTCCGTGCGCCAGCGGTGGATGGGCCGGAGGCGGCGTCAGCCCCGGCCGGTACTACCTCGTGGTGAGAGCCGACCGCGGCTGGACGCTCACGCTCACCGAGACCTACTGACCCGGACCTACTGACAGACTCCGCGGCCGGCGTGCTGGAATACGCCGATGCGGATCGCCATCATCGCCCCGCCGTGGGCGCCCATACCACCGACGCTCTACGGCGGGATCGAGCAGGCAGTCGACGCCGAGGCACGGGCCCTGGTCGACGCCGGCCACGACGTCCTCCTCTACACGACCGGGGACTCGACCTGCCCGGTGCCGCGCAAGTGGCTCCTCCCCGAGGCCGAGGGGCACCGCATGGGGTTCACCGTTCCGGAGCTCCGCCACGTCATGGCCGCCTACGACGAGGTCCTGTCGGCGGGGACCTTCGACGTCGTGCACGACCACACCGTTCTCGGTCCCGTCTATGCGGAACGGTTCCCCGACCTGCCCGTGGTGAGCACGATCCACGGCCCCCTTCACACCGAGCTGGCCGACATCTACAGCCGCATCGGTGGCCGTGTCTCTCTGATCGCCATCTCCCACGCCCAGCGCAAACCTGCGCCGGAGGTGCCCATCGCCAGGGTGATCCACCACGGAGTGGACGCCTCCCGCTTCCCGATGGGCCGGGGCGACGGCAACTACTTCGTCTTCGTGGGACGTATGTCACCCGACAAGGGCGCCCACCGGGCGATCCGGGCGGCCCAGAAGGCGGGCGTTCGCCTCCTCCTCGCCGGCAAGTCGCGCGAGCCGTGGGAGAGGGCCTACTTCGAGTCGGAGGTGGAGCCCTACCTCAGCGACGACATCCGCTACGTGGGCGAGGTACCCCACGAGGAGAAGCTCACCCTCCTGGCCGAGGCGCGGGCCACGCTCTTCCCTATCCGCTGGAACGAGCCGTTCGGGCTGGTGATGATCGAGTCGCTCGCCTGCGGAACCCCGGTGCTGGCCTTCTCCGAGGGTGCTGCGCCCGAGGTGATCGAGGACGGTCGCACTGGCTACCTGTGCCGTGGCGAGTCCGAGATGGCCGAGGCGATCCACACGGTCGAGGCCATCGACCGGGGCGAATGCCGGGCCGCGGTGGAGGGCTACTTCTCGGTGGACCGCATGATCCGCGAGCACCTCGACCTGTTCGACAGGATCCGAGCCTGACCAAGCCGTTCACGGGGCTGGCGGCGGCTTGGACGCCGCTCGCTTCGTGGAGTTGCCGACCTTGCGGATCTCGCCGTTGGGAACGAACCACACCGTGCCGTCGGCTCCCCGCAGCTGGGTGAGACGGAGGTTGACCTCCTCGACCGTGCCGGTCACCTCCGCGATGGTGATGCTGTCGCCGATCCCGTACTGATCCTCCACGAGGATGAAGAAGCCGGACAGGAAGTCCTTCACGATGCTCTGAGCGCCAAAGCCGACGGCCACACCGACGATGCTGGCGCCAGCTAGGAGCGGCGCCAGGTTGAGGCCCACCTCGTCGAGCACGGCGAGCGTCCCGAAGGTCCACACCACGACGCGGACACTGCTGGCCACCACGCCGCCGAGGGTGACGGACCGCTGGGCCGCCCGCGCCGACCGCTCGCCGAACGGGGAACGGGTTCCGACGGACTCCACCGAATGCCGGGCGAGGCGCGCACCCACCCGGCTGAGCACCATCGTCAGCAGCAGGATGAGCAGGATCTTGAACGGCTGAGAGAGCAGCCACTCGATGGTGCGCGCCGGGAAGCCCTCGATGCCGAGACGCCCCAGGGCCTCGCACACCCAGTCGTCGCTCCCGCAGGTGGTCACCGGGTTGATGCTAGAGAAGGGGCGTGAGCGAAGGGACCACGGTCGCCGAGATGCTGGCGGGCCGGCGCATTGGCGTGACCGGAGCCACGGGCTTCTTGGGCACCGCCCTCGTCGAACGGCTCCTTCGCTGCGTGGCGGGCTGCGAGCTGGTGCTGCTGGTGCGGGCCGGGCGGCGAAGCAGCGCCGAGAAGCGGGCTCGGCGGGAGCTGTTCGGCAATGACGCCTTCAACCGGCTACGGGCACAGCTCGGCGCGGGGTTCGACGCCGAGGTCGCCCGGCGGGTGACAGTGATCGAAGGTGACGTGACCGTCGACGGCCTCGGGCTCGACACCGAGACCAGGGCCCTCTTCGCCAGCTGCGACGCCGTCATCCACTCGGCTGCCCGCGTGAGCTTCGACTCACCGCTCGACGCCGCGGTGGAGGTGAACCTCCTCGGTCCCCTCCGGGTGCTGTCGGTGCTCCAGGAAACGGGTTCTAAGGCCCACCTGATCGCCGTCTCCACCGCCTACGTGGCCGGGAGCCGTCGGGGCCGGGCCCCCGAAGCCACTCTCGCCGCCACCCCGTTCAGCATCGACGTCGACTGGCGCGCCGAGGTGGTCGCCGCCCGCCGGGCCCGAGCCGACCTCGACGCCGAGAGCCGACGGCCCGAGCTGCTCACCCGGTTCTCCAAGGAGGCCCGTGCCGAGCTGGGCGCCGCCGGACTGCCCGTATTGTCGGCCAAGGCCGAGAAGCGCCGCGAGCAGTGGGTGGCCGACGCCCTGGTGGAGGCCGGGCGGTCGCGGGCCCGCTCGCTCGGCTGGCCCGACGCCTACGCCTACACCAAGGCGCTGGCCGAGCGGGCCCTGGTGGAGACCCACGGCGACGTGCCCGTCACGGTGCTGCGGCCCTCGATCATCGAGTCGGCGCTGTTGGAGCCCGAGCCCGGATGGATACGCGGGTTCCGCATGGCCGAGCCGGTGATCATCTCCTACGCCCGGGGCCTGCTCCGGGAGTTCCCGGGCATCCCCGAAGGCGTCGTCGACGTCATCCCGGTCGACCTGGTCGTGGCCGCCCTGGTCACCCTCGCGGCCAAGGGGCCCGAGCCGGAGTCCGAGCCCGTCTACCACGTCGCCACCGGCTCCCGTAACCCGCTGCGCTACCGCCGCCTGGTCGACTTGGTGCGCGAGTACTTCCGCGAGAACCCGCTCTTCGATTCCGACGGCCAGCCGATCGTGGCCCCGGAGTGGGCGTTCTCGGCACGGGGCCGGGCCCAGCGCCAGCTCGAGCGGGGGGTGAAGACCCTGCACGCCGCCGAGCGGTTGGTGTCGTCGCTACCCGTCCGCGGCGCCCGGGCCGAGGTCAACGGCCGGCTGGAGGAGCGGCGGAACCAGGCCGAGCGGGCGCTCGACTACGTGCGGCTGTACGGGGCGTACGCCGAGACCGAGGCGGTGTTCGACGACACCAGGCTGGCCGCGCTCTGGCAGAGCCTGGCGCCCGCCGACCAGGAGGCCTTCGGCTTCGACACGAGCGTGATCGACTGGCGCCGCTACGTGCAGGAGGTCCACCTGCCGTCGGTCGTGCGCCAGGCCCGGGTGCGGACCACCGGTGGGACCCGTGAGGGCCCGACCCGCTACCAGCGGGGCCGGCGCGCCATCCTCTCGCCCGGCCGCCACATCGCCGCCTTCGATCTAGAGAACACCCTCATCGCCTCTAACGTCGTCGACTCCTACGCATGGCTGGCGACCCGGCGGATGTCGGCCGACGAGAGGCTGAGGTTCGTCCTGCGGATGCTGGCTCAGGCCCCCGGACTGCTCGCCCTCGACCGCAAGGACCGGGGCGACTTCCTCCGCCACTTCTACCGGCGCTACGACTCCGCCTCGGCCGAGACGCTGCGGGCCGACGCACGGGAGCTGTTCAGCGGGCTGTTGCTGCGCAAGTCTTTCCCGGCCGGGTTTCGCCGGGTGCGCGAGCACCGTCGCCTCGGACACCGGACGGTGCTCATCACCGGGTCGCTCGATTTCATCGTGGAGCCGTTGCGGCCGCTGTTCGACGACATCGTCTGCGCCCGCCTCGACCAGGACGACGGCCGCCTCACCGGCCAGCTCATCGACGGTCCACCCACCGGCGAGGCTCGGGCCCTGGCCATGGCCGCCTACGCCGACGCCGAGGGGCTGTCGCTCACCGAGTCGGTGGCCTACGCCGACTCCGCCAGCGACCTGCCGATGCTCGAGGCCGTCGGCCATCCAGTGGCCGTCAATGCCGAGCCCAAGCTGGCGGCCATTGCGCGTAAGCGCGGTTGGCACATCGAGCACTGGACCAAGGCCCCGGGCGGGCCTCAATCGCTCCTGCCGCTCGCCCCTCCCCTCCAGGGGGCTCGGCGCTGAAGGCCCTCGTGGTCGAACGGTCGCTGCCGCGCTACGCGGCGGCCCGTGTGGCCGGCTCGCTGACCCCAGGTCTCGGGGCGCGCGTCGGCCCGTTGGCGCTCTCCGAGATCGACGAGCCGGCGCTCCCCGGCCCGTCATGGGCCCGCGTCCGGCCGCGCCTGTCCGGTATTTGCGGCTCCGACCTATCGACGGTCGACGGGAAGTCGTCCCGCTACTTCGAGCCAATCGTGTCGTTCCCGTTCGTCCCCGGCCACGAGGTCGTGGGCGAGCTCGACGACGGGTCCCGTGTGGTCGTGGAGCCGGTCCTCGGCTGCGCGGCGCGCGACGTCCACCCCCTCTGCGACGCCTGCTCGGAAGGGCGGATCGACCAGTGCGGGCGCGTCGCCTTCGGGCACCTGCGACCCGGCCTCCAGACCGGCTACTGCGCGGACACGGGGGGAGGCTGGTCGATCGCCCTCGCCGCCCACGAGAGCCAAGTGCACCGGGTGCCCGACGCCATGTCCGACGAGGCCGCCGTCATGGTCGAGCCCGCGGCGTGCGCCGTGCACGCCGCCCTCGCCGCGCCGGTCTACGGCGCCAGCGTCCTGGTGCTGGGTGCCGGCACGCTCGGGCTCTGCACGATCGCAGCCTTGCGCTCGCTCGCCACCCCTGGGGTGGTCATCGCCGCCGCCAAGCACGGGGAGCAGCGGAGCTGGGCCACCGAGCTCGGAGCCGACGTGGTGGTCGCTCCCGACGAGGTGCGCCGCGCCGTGCGCCGGGCGACGGGCTCGCTGGTCGTCGGCGACACCCTGTCCGGCGGTGTCGACGTGGTGGTCGACTGCGTCGGCAGCGCCACCTCCTTGGCCGAGGACCTCGCGGTGGTCAAGCCTGGTGGGACGGTCGTGCTGGTCGGCATGCCGTCGACCGTGACCGTCGACCTCACGCCGCTCTGGCATCGCCAGGTCAACCTCCGCGGCTCCTATGCCTACGGCGTGGAGCCGCCCGGCCCCGACGGCGCTGTGCCGCGCACATTCGACCTGGCGTTCGAGCTCGTGGCCAAGGCCCGCCTCGACCGCCTGGTCTCGGCCGCCTACCCGCTCGGCCGCTACCGTGATGCCATCGCCCACGCCGCCAACGCCGGTTCCCGCGGTGCGGTGAAGGTGGTCTTCGACCTGCGGCAGGAGAAGGGAAGAAAGCTTTGAGCCGTCCCGGTTTCGTGCTGGAGGTCGACCGATCGACTCCACCGATCCTGTTCCATTCGGGCGAGGGTTTCCACCTCGAACGCCTCCCCTTCGGCTCGCGGGTCGTGTACCCGGCCGAGCCGCTAGCGCCGCTCGAGGGCGTCGATGCGGCTATCCGGCACGCCCTGCTGAACCCCCTCGGAGACAGCGAACCGCTCCCGTCGCTGTTGCGCCCGGGCATGCGCCTGACCATCGCCTTCGACGACGTCTCGCTGCCGCTGCCCCCGATGCGCCGGCCCGATATCCGCCAGCGGGTGATCGAGGCCGTGCTCGACCTTGCGGCCGAGGCAGGAGTGGACGACGTGGTCCTCGTCGCCGCCCTCGCCCTCCACCGCCGCCTCACGGAGGCCGAGCTGCGCCACGCCGTCGGGGACCGTGTCTACGACGCCTTTGAGCCATCCGGTCGCCTCACCCAGCACGACGCCGAAGACCCCGACAACATGACCGTCGTCGGCCACACCGCCGAGGGCGAGCTGGTCGAGATCAACAAGCGGGCGGCCACGAGCGACCTGCTGGTATACGTGAACATCAACCTGGTGGCCATGGACGGCGGCCACAAAAGCGTGGCCACCGGGCTGTCGTCGTACCGGAGCCTGCGCCACCACCACAACGTGGCGACCATGCAGCAGAGCCGGTCGTTCATGGACCAGCACCGCTCCGAGCTGCACTCGTCCAACTGGCGCATGGGCCGCCTGTTGGCATCCGAGGGCGTGAAGATCTTCCAGATCGAGACCACCCTCAACAGCGACACCTTCCCCAAGCCCTTCGCCTTCCTCCAGAAGCGCGAGTGGGAGTGGTCGGCCCGCGACCGCGCCTCGTACCTGGCTACCGCCAAGTCCCTGGAGCGCACGCCGCCCCGCATCGCCCGAAGCATCTTCCACTCGATCCGGGCGCCCTACGGCGTCACCGGAGTCAATGCCGGCGAGGTCGAGGCCGTCCACGAAGCGACGACCGCCAACGTCTACCGCCAACACCTGGTGGCCGTCTCGGGCCAGGCCGACATCCTCACGATGGGCCTGCCCTACATCTGCCCGTACAACGTGAACTCGGTGATGAACCCGATCCTCGTCATGTGCCTCGGGCTCGGCTACTTCTTCAACCTCTACCGCGGCAAGCCCCTGGTGCGCGCCGGAGGCGTGGTCATCATGAGCCACCCCACGCCGGCCGACTTCCACCCCGTCCACCACCCGAGCTACATCGACTTCTTCGAGCAGGTGTTGATCGAGACGACCGACCCGGCCGAGATCGAGGCCAAGTTCGAAGAAGGGTTCGCCACCGACCCCTGGTACATCCACCTGTACCGGACGAGCTACGCCTACCACGGCGTCCATCCGTTCTACATGTGGTATTGGGGCGCCCACGCCCTCGCCCACCTCGGCGGGGTCATCATCGTCGGTGGCAACCCAAAGGCTGTGCGTCGAATGGGCTTCAAGCCGGCCTCCACCCTCCGCGACGCCCTTGAGATGGCGGAGGACGTGGTGGGTCGAGACCCGTCCATCACCCACATCCACAACCCACCCATCCTCATGGCCGACGTCACATGAACGACTCGCCGACGCCGCCGGTCAAAGGCCCTTCTGGGGACACACAGGGCGGTATAGCGACCCTGAGCGACCCCAGAACGCTGGAGACGGTGCGGAACCCGTGCGGTTGAGGCTGGGAGCGCGGTTCCCGCTCGGCTCCCCCACCTGGCCGACATCCGTGCCGCGGCCGGCGGTCGAGCCGAAGACAGGGGTTCACTACGACACCTCGTGGGCCCGCCGCTACGGCGCCCGCCTGGCCCGGGCCGTGATCGTCGACGACGTCCTGCGGCCCGTCTCGCATCTGGTCGCCCGCCCCCAGGTGCAAGGGCTGGACCGCATCGAGGGACTCGAGGGTCCGGCGATCTTTGCCGCCAACCACCAGAGCCACCTCGACACGTCACTGGTCCTCTCGGCGCTCCCGGCCCGGTTGCGCCACAAAGCGGTGGTGGCGGCGGCAGCCGACTACTTCTTCACCAGCCGGGCCCAGGGCACGCTCTCGGCGCTGGCCCTCGGCGCCATCCCCATGGAGCGCACTCGCGTGGGACGCCGGTCGGCCGACCTCGCCGCCGAGCTGATCGCCGACGGCTGGAGCCTGGTGATCTTCCCCGAAGGAGGCCGCAGCCCCGACGGCTGGGGTCGCCCCTTCCGCGGCGGCTCCGCCTACCTGGCTCTGCGGTGCGGGTGCCCCGTCGTCCCGATTCACCTGGCTGGCACCGGGCGGCTCTGGAAGCGGGGCCAGAAGTGGCCGCGGCCGGCGGCGCGGGGCCACGGCGTGACCATCACCTTTGGGTCGCCGATGACTCCGAATGCCGACGAGGACTCGCGCCGGTTCTCGTCTCGCATAGAGGCCGCCGTAGCGGCGCTGGCCGACGAGCAGGCCACCGACTGGTGGTCGGCACGGCAGCGGGCGGCGGCAGGTTCCACCTCCGCCATCGCCGGGCCCGACGCCGGCTCATGGCGACGGGCGTGGGCGCTGGAGAGCGGCCGGTCAACCACGACCCGGTCGTGGCCCTGAGGCGCTAGCCTTCCCAACCCCCGCCGGGGCAGCGGCAACGGCGCCTCCATCGCTTCGACCGGATCGTCTTTTCTTCGTGGAGGTGACCAGGATGGCCAGAGAGCTCGACGCCTGCGGTATCGGTTTCGCCGCCGACGCCGCCGGCCGCTCGTCCCGCTCGATCGTGGAAGCCGCGCTCCACGGGCTCGCCTGCGTGAAGCACCGCGGCGCCCTCGCCGCCGACGCCCGGTCGTCCGACGGCTGCGGTTTGCTCGCCCCGATCCCGCCTGCCCTGTTCGGGGCCGGCAACGGCGTCGCCGTGCTGTTCGTCCGGGGTGACGACCCGGCACCGCAGGTGGAGGCCGCCGCCGCCGCCGAGGACATACAGGTAGTCGAGTGGCGCACGCCGCCCACCGACGAAGGCGTGCTGGGCGAGCTGGCCCGTGCCAGCCGCCCCCGGGTCGTGCACGCGGTGCTGGCCGGCCCGGGAGGGGACGAGGCCGAGGCCGCCGCCTTCCGGCTCCGCCGCCGCATCCAGGCCACGACGACGGGCACCTACGTGGCGTCGTGCTCGTTCCGGACCCTCATCTACAAGGGCCTGGTGGTGGCCGACGCCCTGGCCGACTACTACCTCGACCTGGCCGACCCCGCCTTCGCCGCCAGCTTTGCCGTGTTCCACCAGCGTTTCTCGACCAACACGTTGCCGAGCTGGGAGCGGGCCCAGCCGTTCCGCACCCTCTGCCACAACGGCGAGATCAACGCCCTCGCCGGCAACGCCAACCGCATGCGCGCCCGCGCCGTGCTGGGCACCGTCCCCGCCGGCCTGGGACCCGAGGAGCTCTTCCACCCGGTCCTCGACCCCACCGACTCCGACTCCGGCCAGCTCGACTCGGTCATCGAGCTGCTTACCCGCGGTGGGCGCAGCGTGCGCCACGCCGTCGCCATGACGATCCCGGAGGCCTGGGAGGGCGAGCGCGACCTGGACCCGGCGGTGCGCGGCTTCTACCGCTACCACGCGTCCCTCATGGAGCCGTGGGACGGCCCGGCCGGGGTGGTCTTCACCGACGGCGTCGGCGTGGGGGCCGCCCTCGACCGCAACGGCCTTCGGCCTTTGCGCTATGCCGTGTGCGAGGACGGCCTGGTGGCCTGCTGCTCGGAGGCGGGAGCCATCGACGTCTCCGGACACGGGCAGGTGCGCCGAGGCCGCCTCGGTCCCGGCGAGATGCTCTACGTGGACCCGGGCCGGGGCGTGCTCGACGACGTCACGTGCAAGTCGGAGCTGGCCGAGGCCGCCCCTTACGGCCGTTGGGCAGCCGACGGCCTGCGGCCCGTCTCGCGTGGCCGGGCCATCGAGGAGACGCCCGAGCCCGACGACATCGAGCGCCGCCAGGCCATCTTCGGCTACTCCAAAGAGGAGCTGGCCATGGTGCTCAGGCCGATGGCGAGTGAGGCCAAGGAGCCCACCTTCTCGATGGGCGACGACTCTCCCCTCCCCCACCTCGCCGGCCGCCCCCGCCCCTTGCACCACTACCTCAAGCAGCGGTTCGCCCAGGTCACCAACCCCCCGATAGACCACCTGCGCGAAAGGCTTGTGATGAGCCTGCGAACCCTGCTCGGGCCGCGCCGACCGATCCTCTCCGGCGACGCCGAGGGCACGCGCCTGCTGGCGATGAAGAGCTTCTTCCTCTACCCCTCAGGGGTTGTCGACCTGCTGGCCGACGGGGGCGGCGGGTTCGGCTGCGCCCGCCTCGACGCCAGCTTCGCGGTGGCCGAAGGCAGCGACGGGCTGCGGGCCGCGGTGGCCCGCCTGGGCGACGAGGCGGAGCGCCTCGTACGCGACGGCACCGGCATCCTCGTGATCGACGACGGCGGGGTCGGCGACGAGCGCGCCCCGATCTCGGCGCTTCTCGCCACCGGGGCCGTGCACCACCGCCTCGTCGCGGCCGGGCTTCGCCTCGACACGAGCCTGGTGGTGGCCGCCGACGACGCCCGCGACGTCCACTACCTCGCCTGCCTGCTCGGCTACGGCGCCGACGCCGTGTGCCCCGGCCTCGCCCTGGAGACGGTGGCCCACGAGGCCGACCGCAACGCTGACTCCGAGCTGTCCGGTCCCGAGGCACAGAACCGCCTGCAGGCGGCCATGGAGGACGGCGTGCTCAAGGTGATGTCCAAGATGGGCATCGCCACCGTCGACTCCTACCGGGGCGCCCAGATCTTCGAGATCGTCGGGCTCGGTGCCGAGGTCGTCGACGTGTGCTTCACCGACACGCCGTCGGTGGTGGGTGGCATCGGCTGGGCCGAGCTGGCCGAAGACGCGCTGGCCCGCCACGCCGAGGGCCGCCTGGCCGACGCCGGCTACTACCGCGCCCGCAAGCGCGGCGAGTACCACACCCACAACGACGACGTGGTCAAGGCTCTCAACGAGATGAAGGCCGCCCACCTGCTTCAGGCCGCGATCAAAGCGGGCAGCGACGAGACTTACGGGCGCTTCGCCGAGCTGGTCAACTCCCGCCCGCCCACCGAGATGCACGACCTGCTGGAGCTCGTGCCCGCCGGGCCGCCGGTACCGCTCGACGAGGTCGAGCCGGCCCGGGCGATCACCCGCCGGTTCTCCACCGGGGCGATGTCGCACGGCGCCCTCAGCCGCGAGGCCCACGAGACCCTGGCCGAGGCCATGAACCTGATCGGCGCGGCGTCCAACTGTGGCGAGGGCGGCGAGAGCCACGCCCGGTTCGTCACCCGAGGCCGAGCCACGGGCGACAAGAACAGCCGTATCAAGCAGATCGCCTCTGGCCGCTTCGGAGTCACGCCCGAGTACTGCGCCTTCGCCGACGAGCTCAACATCAAGATGGCCCAGGGTTCAAAGCCCGGCGAGGGGGGCCAGATACCGGGCAACAAGGTGTCCGAGGAGATCGCCGCCCTGCGCCACACCCAGCCCGGCATCGGGCTCATATCGCCGCCGCCTCACCACGACATCTACTCGATCGAGGACCTGGCCCAGCTCATCTTCGACCTCAAGCAGGTGAGCGGCCAGGCCGACGTCTCGGTGAAGCTGGTGGCCGAGGACGGCGTGGGCACCATCGCCGCCGGGGTGGCCAAGGCCCTCGCCGAGGTCGTGCAGATATCGGGCTGCAACGGCGGCACCGGGGCATCACCCCTCACCTCCATCAAGCACGCCGGCCTGCCCTGGGAGATCGGCATCGCCGACACCCAGCGCTCCCTCATCGAGAACGGCCTGCGGGACCGGATCCGGGTCCGGGTCGACGGCGGGATGATGACGGGCCGCGACGTGCTGGTGGCCGCCCTGATGGGGGCCGACGAGTACTCGTTCGGCACCGCCGCCATGATCGCCGAGGGCTGCATAATGCTGCGCGCCTGCCACAAGGACACCTGCTCCACCGGCATCGCCACCCAGCGCCCGCACCTGCGAGCCAAGTTCGCCGGCACGCCCGAGGGCGTCGCCGCCTACATGCTCTTCGTCGCCGAGGAGGTGCGTCGCGAGCTGGCGGAGCTCGGCCTGCGCTCGGTCGACGAGGCCATCGGGCGGGTGGAGTGCCTCCGCCAACGCCACGCCGGCGAACCCCGGGCCGACAGCATGGACCTGTCTCCTCTGATCACCCCGCCGGCCGACCCTTCGGCCTCCCGCCGGTTCGTGCGGGCCCTTCCCATCCAGCGAGCTCGGTCCTCGCTGGGCGACCGTTTGGCGGCCGACGCCTACAAGCGGGTTTGGGACGGCGAGCGATTCGAGCTCTCGTACCCGATCGCCAACTCCGACCGCACCGTCGGGGCCGCTCTGAGCGGAGCCCTGGCTCTCGAGTTCGGCAACGACCAGCCTCCCGGCTGGGTGACGGTGCGGCTGAGCGGTTCGGCCGGCCAGAGCTTCGGCGCCTTCCTCGGGCACGGGATCGAGCTGGACCTGGTGGGTGAGGCCAACGACTACGTGGGCAAGGCCATGGCCGGGGGCCGCATCGTGGTCCGGCCCCCGGCCGACGACGCCGGCGAGCCCGTGCTGGCCGGCAACACGTGCCTCTACGGCGCCACCGGCGGCCAGCTCTACCTGGCCGGCTCGGCCGGGGAACGGTTCGCGGTCCGCAACTCCGGCGCGCTCGCAGTCGTCGAGGGGGTGGGCGACCACGCCTGCGAGTACATGACCGGGGGCACGGTCGTCGTCATAGGAGCCGTGGGCTACAACCTGGGAGCGGGCATGACCGGTGGGCGGGCCTTCGTGTGGGATCCCGACGCCAACCTCGTCAACCGTCTGAACCCGGCCCTGGTCGAGGCGGCCCGGCCCGACGCCGAGCTCCTCGACGAGCTTCGATGGACAGTGGAGCGCCACCAGGAGCTGACCGGCTCCCTCCGGGCCACTGCCATCCTCGCCGACTGGGAGGTCGCGGCCGACCAGTTCTGGCTCGTCGCCCCGGCCGACGAGATCCGGCGCATCGAGGCCCTTCAGGCGGCACGCGTGGACAACGCCGCCTGAGGCCGGCCAGCCCAGGGCTCAGGCGAACTTCACCACCGCCACGACGGCCAGCACCACCGCCCAGCCGGCCAGGCTGACCACCGACACCACCCGCGCCGCGGTGACCAGGCTGCTGCCGCCCCTCTTTCGTTCGGCGTTGGCCGCCATGTACAGCGCCGGCAGGGCGATCAGCCCGCCGGGCACGAGCAGCGACGCCAGCGCCAGGACCAGGGCCATGAGGCTGAGGGGCGCCACCCGGCCGGCGTCTTCGGGAGGCGAGCCGAAGTCGGCTGGTCCCGGCGGCTGTTCGGTCATCAGCGAACAATAGGGCCCGGTCGTAAGGGCCGGACCGATGAGCCCAGATCGTGAGAGTCTTGCAACGTGAGCGCCGACGGCTCCCTCGACCTGGCCGGCAACCTCTACAGCGTGCTCCCCGAGCGGGTGGCAGCCGGGCGGGAGAGGTTCGGCCGGCCGCTGACGCTGGCCGAGAAGGTGCTGGTGGCGCACCTGCCCGAGGCCTGCCGGTCTGTACCCGAGCGCGGCCGGACCTACGTGGACCTGTTACCCGACCGGGTGGCGATGCAGGACGCCACTGCCCAGATGGCCCTGCTCCAGTTCATGACCGCCGGGCTGCCCGCGGTTCGAGTGCCGACCACCGTGCACTGCGACCACCTCATCCAGGCCCGCACCGGCGCGGTGCCCGACCTCGACGCCGCCGAGGACGCCAACCGGGAGGTGTACGACTTCCTGCGCACGGTGTCGGCCCGGTACGGGATCGGGTTCTGGAAGCCGGGCTCGGGGATCATCCACCAGGTCGTGCTGGAGAACTACGCGTTGCCGGGAGGGATGATGGTCGGCACCGACAGCCACACTCCCAACGCCGGGGGGCTGGCCATGGTGGCGATCGGTGTGGGCGGGGCCGATGCCGTCGACGTGATGACCGGCGGCGGCTTCAGCCTGCGTTGGCCGCAGCTCATCGGGGTCCGACTCACCGGTCGCCTCTCGGGTTGGGCCTCGCCGAAGGACGTCATCTTGAAGGTGGCCGAGATCCTCACCGTGCGAGGTGGCACGGGAGCGGTGATCGAGTACTTCGGGCCGGGCACGGCCACCATCAGCGCCACGGGGCGGGCCACGATCTGCAACATGGGCGCCGAGGTGGGAGCTACCACCTCGCTGTTCCCCTACGACTCCCGTTCCGCCACGTACCTCGACGCCACCGGGCGCCAGGCACTGGCCCGGGCCGCCGACGGGATCGCCGACCAGCTACGTTCCGACGACGAGGTCGACGCCGAGCCGGCCCGCTTCTTCGACCGTGTCGTCGAGATCGACCTCTCCTCTCTGGAGCCGCTGGTGGCCGGCCCGCACACGCCCGACCGGACCCGGCCCATCTCGATGCTCGGTGCCGAGGCCAAGGACAACGGATGGCCGGTGACGCTGTCGCAGGCCCTGGTCGGCTCCTGCACCAACTCGTCCTACGAGGACGTCAGCCGGGCGGCCAGCGTGGCCCGCCAGGCCGCCGCCGCCGGCCTGCGAACCCGCGTCCCGCTCCTCGTCACCCCCGGCTCGGAGCAGGTGCGCGCCACCATCGAGCGCGACGGCCTGCTCGCCGACCTGGAGGCCATAGGCGCCACCGTCCTGGCCAATGCCTGCGGTCCCTGCATCGGGCAGTGGGCCCGGACCGACATCGTGCCGGGCGAGGCCAACTCCATCGTGACGTCGTTCAACCGCAACTTCCCGAAGCGCAACGACGGCAACGCCGAGACGCTGGCCTTCGTCGCCTCCCCCGAGACGACGGTCGCCTTCGCCCTGGCGGGCACGCTCGACTTCGACCCTCGCCGCGACTCCCTCGACGGCATCAAGCTCGTCGAGCCCACCGGCGCCGAGCTGCCGCCCGACGGGTTCTCGCCAGACAGCCGCGGCTACCTCGCCCCACCGGCCGACGCCTCGGCGGTCGACGTGGACATCGATCCCGCCAGCGACCGCCTCCAGCGGCTCGAGCCCTTCCCCGCGTGGGACGGCAGGGACTTCGTCGAGCTCGCGGTGCTGGTCAAGGCCCGGGGAAAGTGCACGACCGACCACATCTCGGCCGCCGGCCGGTGGCTGGCTTACCGGGGCCACCTGGCGAACATAAGCCGGAACCTGTTCCTCGGCGCCGTCAACGCCTTCACGGGCGAGGTGGGGTCCGGCCAGTGCGTGGTGCACGGCGTCACCGAGCCCTATCCCGACGTCGCCCGTCACTACCGCGACGCGGGTGTGGCGTGGGTCGCGGTGGGCGACGAGAACTACGGTGAGGGCTCGTCGCGTGAGCACGCGGCCATGGAGCCCCGGTTCATGGGCGCCCGGGCCGTCATCGTCCGGTCGTTTGCCCGCATCGCCGAGACCAACCTGAAGAAGCAGGGCGTGCTGCCCCTCGTGTTCCAGGACCCGGGCACCTACGACCAGATCGGGCCCACCGACACCATCTCCATCCTCGGCTTGGACGGGCTGGCTCCCGACGCGCCGGTAGCATGCCGGATCCACCGCCTCGCGGGGCCGGTTCTGGACTTCTCGTGCACCCACAGCCTGTCGGCCGAGCACATCGACTGGTTCCGGGCCGGCAGTGCCCTGAACCTCATCCGGGTCCGCTTCGCCGGCTGAGGTCCAGCTACGGATAGGCTGGTCCCTTCATGGCCGGGAACAACGACCGCGATCGCGGCAAGAAGCGAGCCCCCATCCGTGACACCAACCGGCGGGGCAAGCCGAAGGTGTGCCTCTTCTGTCGCGAGCAGGTCTCCTGGGTCGACTACAAGGACGTGAACGTCCTCCGTCGGTTCATCAGCGACCGGGCCAAGATTAAGGCCCGCCGCACCACCGGCACCTGCATGCAGCACCAGCGCGATGTCGCCGTGGCCATCAAGACGGCACGGGAGCTGGCGCTGATCCCCTACACCCAGCGCACCATCACCGACAAGGCCGGCAGAGGCGAAGGCAGGGGCCGAGGGCCCAGGGCGCCGCGCTCGCCCATGGCCATGCCCGAGGTCCCGGCACCCGACGCTGCGCCCCCCGCCGACGCCGATCTACCCACCGACGAGGCGGCGCCCTCGTTCGCGGCGGCAGAACCGGTAGCGGCCGCCGCCGAGTAGCGGTCCCCGACTCAGCCAGACTCAGCCCGACTCAGCCAGACTCAGCCAGACTCAGCCCGCTTCCAGGCCCTCCAGGGCCCGGTCGAGGTCGGCCACTAGGTCGTCCACGCACTCGATGCCCACCGACAGGCGGAGCATGCCCGGGTCGGCGGCCAGGGGCGTCCCCGCCAGCGACGCATGGCTCATCCTCGCCGGGTAGCCGAGGAGCGACTCCACCCCACCTAGCGACTCCCCCAGGGTGAACAGCCGGGTCCGGGCGGCCATGGCGAGGGCCGCGGCCTCCCCACCCCGCATCACCACCGAGACCATCCCCCCGAAGCCCTTCATCTGCCGTTTGGCCAGCTCGTGGCCGGGATGGCTCGCCAGACCCGGCCAGAGGATCTTCTCGACCGCCGGATGGTTCACCAGGTGCTCGGCCACCACCGCGGCGTTGGCGCAGTGCCGTTCCATCCGCACCGCCAGGGTCTTGACGCCGCGCAAGACGAGGAAGCAGTCCATCGGCCCCGGGACGGCGCCGGCGGACACCTGGACGCGGCCGAGGGCGGCGGCCAGATCAGGGTCGTCGGTGGCCACGAACCCACCGATCAAGTCGGAGTGGCCGCCCAGGTACTTGGTGGTCGAGTGGACGACGGCGTCGGCACCGAGGGTGAGCGGGAGCTGCAGGTATGGGGTGGCGAAGGTGTTGTCGACCACGCAGCAGGCCGATCTCTCATGGCAGAGCCCGGCCACGGCCGCGATGTCGAGGATGGCCAGAGACGGGTTGGTGGGCGACTCGACCCACACCATCGCCGTCTCGGGTCGCCACGCTGCAGCGAGAGCGTCGAGGTCGCGTAGGTCGACGGTGTCGAACCGCAGGCCGTTAGGGACATGGATCTGCGAGACCAGGCGGTGGGTTCCGCCATAGCCGTCGTTGTGGAGGATCAGGTGCTGGCCCGGGCGTAGTTGGCGCAGCACGGCGTCGGAAGCGGCTACCCCGCTGGCAAAGGCCAGCCCGTTGGAGGCGCCCTCCAGTGATGCCAGGCAGGTCTCGAGCGCGGCGCGGGTCGGGTTGGCCGCACGGGAGTACTGGTATCCCCGGTGAGAGCCGACCGCCTCCTGGGCGAAGGTGGAGCTCTGCGATATCGCAACGGTGACGGCGCCCGTCGCCAGATCGGGGTCCTGGCCGGCGTGGATGGCCCGGGTCTCGAAACTATCGCCGGCCGCGGGACCGGGCACCGCTTGGCTAGGCGCCAGTGGTCAATTCGGCGATCCGCTCCTCGACACGAGCGCGCTCGCGCAGCAGGGCGTCGCGCTCCTCGTCGGGCGACTCGAGCAGCTCGACGATGGCGTCGACTGCCGCCCGCACATCGGGCGCCTCTCCGGCGGGCACAGCCACACCCCTCCGGTCGGAGTCGCACAGAACCTTGTCGAACGGCACGACCCCGCCGAGCGGCACCCCGCTCTGGGCCGACACCGTTGCGAACATCTCGGCGTCGGCCGAGAGGACGGCCTTGTTGCCGATCCCGTAGACCCGCGGGATCCCGAGCTCGCGGGCCAGCGGCACCGTGCGGGCCGCGGTCATGATCGACTTGCGGGTGGGCTCCATGACCATCAGCAGGACGTCGGCGTAGGCGAGCGTGCCGCCCGAACGGCTCAGGTGCTCCAGCCCGGCCTCCATGTCGACCAGGGTCACGTCGGCTTCGTCGTCTATGGCGGCGCCGAGCAGGCTGCGCACGCTGGCGTGGCTGGAGCAGGTGCAGCCGGCACCGGCCGTGTCGACCCTCATGGCGTGCAGGAGGGTGACGCCGCCGGGTGTCCTCAGCCCGTACTCGCTGAGCAGCTCGGCCGGGCTCATGGCCCCGCCACCCGAGCCGACGACGAGCGATCGAGGTATCACCGGTGCGGTGTTGGCGGCCTCTTCCGAAAGCCCGAGGCTGAGAGCCAAGTTGGGGTTCGAGTCGGTGTCGACCGCCACCACGCGGCGGCCCCGGCTGACGAACGCCTGGCAAAGCAACCCCGACAGTGTGGTCTTTCCCGTGCCGCCTTTGCCGACGATCCCTACTTTCATTCCCCGAGCCTACCCGGCCACTCTGGCCTCGACGGGCGCGTCGGCACCGGTGCGCACCACGATCCCGTCGACCACCGCGACCTGCCGGGTGAGCCACTTCTGCTTGCGGATGGTGAGCAGGGCGTACAGCTTGACCACGGCCATGGCAAAGGACAGCAGGATGAACACCGGCATGAGCCAGATGTCGCGAGGGCACCGCTCCAGGTGCGGCAGCATCTTGGCGGAGCGGCTGACGAGCCACCACGTGGCCAGGATCCCGGCCACCAGCCAGGCCTGCTCCGACAGGGCGAGCACCATGAAGCTGGCGGAGACCAGGAGGGTCACGCTGCCCACGGCCTTGTCCATCATGCTGAGGGCGAGGAACGGGTGACGCCAAACCCAGCGTGAGCACAGCGCCCGCAGGTCGCTGCGCCAGGTGTTGCGGGCCCACCGCACCCTCTGGCGGAAGAAGCGGCTCGGGTCGCGGGGGAAGGTGGACCAGACCCGGGCGGAGCGCTGGAGGAACGTGCGATAGCCGGCCTCCAGGGTGAGAGTGGTGAGGCGCTTGTCGTCGCCCGACATGCACTGGACGCCCATGAACTTCTCGGCCATGAACCGCTCGCTGTTGGCCAGCAGCAACGACCGCCGGTAGACCGCCGTCCTGCCCGACAGGCACGACACCGCCTGGCCCATCACCGTCTGTCCGGCGATCTCGTCGAAGTACCGGTAGTCGAGGTAGAGGTCGGCCGTCCGCTGCCACAGGCCCCTGGGGTTCAGCACGTTCTGGCGGGTGCCCACCCCCCCGATCCTGGGATCGGCGAAGGGCTCGCAGACCAGGTCGGCGACATCGCTGGCCCAGATGGTGTCGGAGTCGACCAGGGCGACGAGGGGCGACGTCGCCGCCTCCCAGCCTCGCCTGAGGGCATCCCGCTTGCCCGCGACGTCGGTCACGACGACCCGGACCAGCTTGCCGTAGCGGGCCGCGACCTTCCGGCAGTCGCGGTCGGTCACGTCGATGACGAGCACGATCTCGTCGACCCGGCTGGCGATCCACGAGTCGATGGCCCGGCGGAAGATGACGGGATCCTCCTGGTAGACGGGGACGACGACCGACAGGGGCTCGCGATGGCCAGTGGTCATCGGCCGGTACAGGACGGCTGGGATCCGCCGCAGGAACCAGGAGATCCAGCGGACCAGGCCGAGGAGCCCGATGGGGATCAGGTAGACGGCGTCCATCAGGCCCCCGGCCCCCTCAGGGCCTCAGGAGCCGTGCTAGGCAGATCGGTGCTGGACGGCACCCGCGCCATCGTCGTCGAGGGCCCGCTCCGCTTCACTGATCTCGGCGCCGACGAACTGCTCCATGTCGCCGTTGACGGCCATCACCGCGACGAGGAGCTTCATGTCGAAGCCGAGGTCGCGGGCGAAGCCCAGGAAGCCGGCGGCGTCCTTGGGCAGGCAGGCGCCGCCGAAGGGAGCCCCGCCGCGGATGCCGTACTCGATGCTGGTGGAGCCCTCCGCGGAACGGGCCACGGTGGAGGCCACGGCGTCGGCGTCGATTCCGAGATGGCGGCTGACCTGCCAGATCTCGTTCCAGAAGCTGATCTTGGCGGCGTTGAATAGGTTGTGGGCACACTTGACCAGCTCGGCCGGGGCGGGGTCGTCGAAGCAGCGGAGCTCCCCCCCGAACGGCGACAGCAGGTCGACCAGGCCGTCACGCGCTCGCTGGCTGCGCGATCCCACCACCGTCATCCACGGCTGGAGAAAGTCGTCCAGGGCCGAGGCGGCCCGGAGGAACTCCGGGTTCGAAGCCACCAGGAAGCCATCGCCCCCAACCAGGCCCGATGCCTCCTCGAGGCCCCGCCGGACCAGGGCCTCGCAGGTACCGGGGGGCACGGTGGAGCGCACGACGACGGTGTGGACGGCGGTCGCGGCCCTCAGGGC
>JBOGIF010000031.1:0-4445 GCA_050742415.1 Acidimicrobiales bacterium
CTCTGGCTCCCGGCGACCCGGCTCTGGCGGTCGCCCGATATCGCAGTTCGGAACCGCCGACCACGGCCGAGATCGAAGCGGTTCGCGAGGAGCTGCGCCTAGACGATCCGTTCCTGATCCGTTACGCCCGGTGGGTGTCGTCGGCTGCCCGGGGGGACCTCGGCACGTCTTATCGGGGCGAACCAGTGGCCGCCACGATGTTTCATCGCTTCGCAGCGACGCTACAACTGGCAGTTCCTGCATTCCTCCTCGCCCTCGCCCTTGCCCTTCCCCTCGGAGTGGTCGCTGCCACCCACCGGGGCAGGCTGTGGGACCATGCCTCACAGGCTGGGGTTCTGGTGATGGCCTCCGTCCCAGGCTTTCTTTTGGCCTACATCCTCATCATCATCTTCTCGGTAAAGCTGCATCTACTTCCCGTAGCCGGCTCGGGCAATTGGACTTACCTGGTGATGCCCACACTCACGCTGGGATTGGGGGGGGCGGCGGGCTTTGCGCGCCTGGTGCGGTCCAGCCTGATCGACTCCCTGGGGGAGGACTTCGTGCGTACGGCCCGAACCAAGGGAGTGGGGGAACGGTCGGTCATCGTCCATCATGCGCTGCGCAATTCGCTGTTGGTGGTGCTGATCCTGGCTGGGTTGCGCTTCGGGCGACTTCTGGCGGGCGCGGCGATCGTCGAAACGGTTTTCTCATGGCAGGGCCTCGGCCAGTACGTCGTCCTAGCCATCTACGCCCATGACTATCCCGTCATCCAGGGCTTCGTCCTGTTCACGGGCACGGTTTTCGTTGTAGTGAACCTTCTGGTCGATCTATTGCACGCCCGCCTCGATCCACGCGTGAGTTTCCATGACGGCCGCTAGTGCATGGCCGCATAAGTTAGACGCGTGTAGATTGGGGCGATGTGGACTGCGCCTCCGATCACGCTGACCGACGAGCAACGGGTGGAGCTGAAGCGCCGGGTGGTCGCTCACAAGACGCCGGTGCGAGCGGCAAGTCGAGCCCGGATCATCCTGCTGGCCGCCGACGGCGTGGCCTCCCGGAAGATCTCGGCCACGGTCGGCATGCACGAGTCGAACGTGGCCAAGTGGCGCAATCGTTTCCGTGATAAGGGCCTCGGGGGTCTCGAGGATGACCCCCGAAGCGGCAGACCTCGTCGGTTCGGCCACGACGACCGCATGGCCATGGCCGCCGCTGCCACCTCGGAGCGTGATCCCGACGACCCGGTCTCCACCTGGACCCATGTGGAGCTGGCCGAACGGCTGTGGTTTGAGGGGGTGGAGGTGTCGGTCTCGCAGCTCGGACGCATCCTGGCGGCCATGGACATCCACCCTGACCAGGTGAGGGGCTGGCTCAACCGCCGGGACGACCCGAACTTCTGGGACCGGGTCCGAGATGTCTGCGGCCTGTATCTCGACCCTCCCGAGCGTGCCCTGGTGCTGTCGGTGGACGAGAAGACCGCGATCCAGGCCAAGGAGCGCCGCCACCCCGACCAGGCTCCCGCTCCTGGGCGACCACGACGGCGGGAGTTCGAGTACCGCCGCCATGGCACCGCCAGCCTGCTGGCGGCCATGGACGTGCACTGGGGCAGCGTGGTGGCCACACCCATCGATCGGAACAACTCGGTGACGTTCTGTGCTTTCCTCACCACCATCGACGAGGCCGTCGAAGCCGACCTGGCCATCCACGTGATCCTCGACAACGGTTCCAGCCACGTCTCCAAGGTGACCAGGGCATGGTTCGACGCTCATCCCCGGTGGGTCGTGCACTACACCCCCGTGCACGCCAGTTGGGTCAACCAGATCGAGCTGTTCTTCTCGATCTTGCAACGCAAGGTCATCCGCAACGGCAACTTCACCTCCCGCGAGGACCTCGTCGCCAAGCTCCTGGCGTTCATCAGCGACTATGACCAGACGGCCAAGCCCTTCGCCTGGACCTACTCCGGCGACCCCCTCAAGGTGGGATGAAGATGCCCGACTTACACGCGTGGGATTTATGCGCGGGAGCACTAGCGTGATGATGTGGAGTTGTCACGGGAGGATCTGACCAGGTTCTTCGAGTCGGTGGGGCCGTTGCTGGACGAGCGGCAGCGTCGGCTGGTGGCAGGAGCGATGGCCTCAGCGTTGGGGCGTGGCGGCCCGACCCGGGTGACCGAGGCGACAGGGTTGAGCCGCAACACGGTGATCTCCGGTGTGCGCGAGCTCGAGGCAGGAGCGGGACCGTCGGATCGGATCAGGGCGCCAGGCGCAGGACGGCGGATGCTCATCGACGAGCAACCCGGCCTGCTTCAGGAGCTCGACGATCTGGTGGATCCCGAGTCCCGGGGCGACCCTATGTCGCCGCTGCGCTGGACGGCGAAGTCCACCGAGACTCTGACCCGACTTTGACAAGATTCGGCCCTTCCGAAGAGGCCGCAACGCTGTGACCTGCATGTTTACCTGGTGAGAGTCCAAGTCGGAGCCTGGATGTAGTGACAACACAATGCTTGCTTCTCTGGCTCAGATGCCTGAGAATGTGAGCCGTGTTCGTCAAGACGTCGACCATCCGCAGGGGCAACAAGGTCTACGAGTACCTGAGCCTGGTGGAGGCCGTGCGCGACAGGGCTCGCACCCGCCACCGCACGGTGGTGCGCCTGGGCGAGGCCAGCGTGCTGCGAGACACCGGCCAGCTGGAGCGCATCGTCGCCGCCCTGTCGCGCCACGTAGCCGGCGACTGGGTGCACAGCGACGACCTGGAGGCCACCGATGCCCGCTCGCTCGGGGCGGTGGCGGCGGTGGCCGCCTACTGGGGCCGCCTGGGACTGGGCGCCCACTTCGGCGCCGACGCCGACGCGGTGTTCGCCATGGTGGCCAACCGCCTGTGCGACCCGTGCTCCAAGCGCCGGGTGCCCGAGTGGGTCGCCGACGACGTCGCCGCTCCCGAAGGCTTCAGTTATCCGCCCCTGCACTGCTACTACCGGGCCGTCGACACCGTGGCCGAGTATCAAGGAGGCTACCGAGACCCATCTCTACGCCCGCCTCTGCGACCTGGCCAACCTCGATCTGCGCCTGGTCTGCTACGACCTGACGTCGACCTACTTCGAGGGCGAGACCCGACCGTCGGCGCGCTTGGCCTCCCGGGCCTTCGGCTACTCCCGTGACCACCGGGGTGACCGGCCCCAGGTGGTCATCGGCCTGTTGACCACCGGCGACGGCATCCCCATCGCCCACCACGTCTTCGCCGGCAACGCCGCAGACGTGTCGACCCTGCCGGGCGTGCTCGCCGACCTGTCCCGGCGCTTCGGGGTGGGGCACATCCCCGTGGTCGCCGATCGTGGGCTCATCTCGGCCGACAACGTTCAAGCCCTGGACGACAAGGGCTTCGACCATGTGCTGGCCACCCGCCTGCACCGAGACCCGACCTGTGCCGCCGCCCTGGAGGCGTCGTCGCTTCCCGACGCCCGATGGGTGCCGGTGCCCGACGCCCACTCGGCGGCCTGCGAGGTGAGCGTGGACGGCCGCCGGGCCGTGGTGGTGGCCAGCTTCGAGCGCTGGGTGCGGGACTCGGGGCGCACCGCTGAGCTGGTGGCCCGCACCGCCGAGCGGCTGCGGGCCCTGGAGGCCCGGGTGCGGGCGGGATCGCTCGTCGACCCAGCCAAGATCGGTGCCGCCGCCCAGCACATCCTCGGCCAGTCGGGCGTGGGACGGCTGTTCGAGGTGGAGATGTCGGGGGGCCTGTTCCTGTGGCACTACCGCGAGGCGGCGATGGACTACGAGGAGGCCCTGGCCGGCCGCTACGTGCTGGTCACCAGCTTGAGCCCCACCGCCGCCTCCACCGCCCGCGTGGTCATGGCCTACCGCCGGCTGTTGGAAGTCGAGCACCGCTTCGGGGTGCTCAAGGACTTCCTGGCGCTGCGACCGGTGTTCCACTGGACCGAGGACCGGGTGCGGGGGCACGTGGCCATCTGCGTGTACGCCGGTGTGATCGAGGCCCTCATGGCCGCCGACCTGGCGGCCGCCGACGTCCGCGATCCCGATCTGGACGACCAGCACCTCACCCCGGCCCGGGCCTTGCGCGAGCTCGCTCGCATCCGCGCCGTCGGCCTCGACGCCGGCGACAAGCGCATCCGGCTCGTCACCCGCCGCTCGTCATTGCAGGCCGAGGTCTTGGACGCCTTCGGCGTCGACACCACGGAGTGGTCCCGGGCCCGCATCGCTTAACCGCAGGTCAACCGACCCGCGTAGTGACAAACACCTTCCAGCGCGCCCCTCTGACCAGCCACTTTGCGATCATCGTGTCAAAGTCGGGGCTGAGCACGAAGGCAGCCCCGCCAAGGAGGCCACGGAGTCCCACCTCTACGCCCGGCTCACCGACCTGGCCAATCTCGACCTGCGCCTCATATTTGCTACGACTTGACCTCAACCTACTTCGAGGGCGCCACCCGCCACTCCGACCGGTTCGCGTCCCGGGCC
>JBOGIF010000032.1:0-17901 GCA_050742415.1 Acidimicrobiales bacterium
AACTGTTCGGGGAAGTGCAGTGCGTCGTGAGGTTCCTCGGGCCGCTTCGCGTCCGGCTGGCAAAGGAGCTTGTGGAAGCTTGCACCGCTCCTGGGTCGATGGTTAGCGTGCGCCCACTCGGCCGCCACGGTGGGGCTTGTCGAGGCCCTCGAATATGACCCGAACACCGATCTCGGCCGCCGTCGTCGGATTGTTGGTGCTGGCTCTCGCCGCACCGGCGTCGGCTACCGATGACGAGCATCGGCGGGAGGTGGCCCAGGCCAAGCGTGCCCAGGTCGCCGCTCAGCTCAACGTGTTGAAGGCCAGTGACGACCAGCTGGTGGGCGCCGTCCGGGCGCTCGACTCGGGGATCGCGGTCCAGACCGCCTCGAGTGCAGCGGCCGAGGCCGACCTGCGGGCTGCGCACGCCCGCGCCGGCTCCGCCCAGGCGGAGCTGGCAGCCACGGAGTCGCGAATGGCGATCCTGCGGGTCCAGGTCGGTGCCGCCGCCGTCCGGGCTTATGTGCACCCCGGCGGGAGTGGGCTCTTCGAGATGATCCGCTCGAGGGACTTCGGCGAGGCCAGCCGTCGCAAGGCGCTCCTCTCGCAGGCGGTGAGCAGCGACCGCGACGTTCTCGAGGCGATGCGGGCCGCCCGCCAGGACCAGCAGTCCGACCGGGCCAACGTGCTGGCTGCCCGGGCTCAGGCCGCGGCCCGGGCCAGGGCGGTGGCCGACAAGGTGGCCAGCCTCAAGAGGACCCAGGCCGACCAGCGCCGGCTGAGCTCGGCGTTGCAGAAGCGCATCGTGGCCGCCCAGTCGGAGTCCGACGCGCTGTCGCGTGAGGAGGCCCGGCTCAACGCCATCATCAAGTCGCGCATCCAGGGTGGGACAGGAGCGACGAAGATCTCGGGCTCGGGCTACGCGTGGCCGGCCTCGGGCTCCGTCACCTCGAGGTTCGGGCAGCGGTGGGGCCGGATGCACACTGGGATCGACATCGCGTCGCGCTCGGGCACGCCGATCAAGGCGGCCAGGGCCGGGAGGGTGGTCCTGGCCGGCTACAACGGTGGCTACGGCAACGCCGTGGTCATCGACCACGGCGGCGGCTACAGCACCCTGTACGCACACATGAGCCGGCTACGGGTGAGCGACGGCGCCACCGTCAAGCAGGGCCAACAGGTCGGCGACATGGGCAGCACCGGGAGCTCCACGGGGACGCACGTCCACTTCGAGGTGCGCTCCGGCGGCAGCGCCGTGAACCCGTCGCGCTTCCTCCCCTAGGGCCTCCGTCACCATGACCCCGGAGCTCGCCGTCGTCGGCGGCGGTCGGATGGGCGAGGCGCTCGTCGCCGGCCTCCTCGCCTCGGGCTGGGCCTCGCCGGCCGACCTTCTGGTGGTGGAGGCCGTCTCGGCGCGCCGCGAACAGCTCAGGGTGAGGTTTCCCGGAGTGGAGGTTGAGGGCGAGCCCCGCACCAGCAAGGGAGCAGTGGTGGCGGTCAAGCCGGGCGACGCCGAGGCTGCGTGCGTGGCCATCGCCTCGGCCGGCGCCGAGCGAGCCCTGTCGATCGCCGCCGGGGTAACGCTGTCCCGTCTCGAGGGGTGGTTGGGCCCCGGCATCCCCGTGGTCCGCGCCATGCCCAACACCCCGGCGCTGGTCGGCTGCGGCGCCTCGGCGGTGGCGGGCGGCAGCGGCGCCGGCGACGACGACGTGGCTTGGGCGGAGGGAATCCTGTCGGCCGTGGGCACGGTGACGCGGGTCCCCGAGCCCCTCCTCGATGCGGTCACGGGCCTTTCCGGGTCCGGCCCGGCCTACTTCTTCCTGGTCACCGAGGCCCTGGTGGACGCCGGCGTGGCCGCCGGCCTTCCCCGGCCCGTCAGCCGGTCGCTGGTGTTCCAGACCCTCCTCGGCTCGGCCCGCCTGCTCGTCGAGTCGGGCGAGGAGCCGGAGCAGCTGCGTGCCGCCGTTACGTCGCCCGGGGGGACGACTGCCGCCGGCATCCGAAGCCTCGAGGACCATGGCCTGCGGGCGGCCTTTCAGGACGCGGTCGCCACCGCCACCGAGCGTTCCCGTCAGCTCGGCCAGGGGCAGAGCTGACCCTCGCGCCCGACGTTGCGCACGCTCCCCGAAGGGTGCCTCTTTCCTCAGACGCCACAGGCGAATACATTGCCGACAGGCGAAGAGGGGTGATCCAACTGGCACAGTCATATGCAAGGGCCCGTTTCCTTACCGTCGCGGAGGTAGCCGGGTTGCTCCGGGTGTCCACCATGACGGTCTACCGGCTGATCAAGGCTGGGAACCTGGCCGCGGTGAGGGTCGGCAAGTCCTACCGGGTACGGGAGGACGACGTCGACCGATACCTCGGCACCACCTACACCGAGGCTGGTTAGAGAAGAGCCGCCGGCCTCGGCGCAACGCCGGGCTCGACGGCCGCCTGGGTAGTCTCGCCAGGTGGCCGCCGAGTTCGACACTGTGTGGTTCCTGTCGGACTATGGGTTGGCCGACGAGTTCGTCGGCGTCGTCAAGGCCGTCATCCACGCGTTCGCGCCGTCGGCCAAGGTGATCGACCTCACCCACCAGATCGCGCCCTACGACACCCGGGCCGGCGCCTTGACGCTGGCCCGCTGCATCCAGTACCTCGGGCCTGGGGTGGTCGTCGGCATCGTGGACCCCGGTGTGGGGAGTGACAGGAGAGCGGTGGCGGTCGAGGTGGGGGAGGATGCCAACGGCGCCGAGTCGGCGGAGAGCCGACGGGTTCTGATCGGCCCCGACAACGGCCTGTTGGCACCAGCGGTCGCCATGGCTGGCGGGGCTCGGCGAGCAGTGGCGCTCACCAACCGCGATTACCAGCTCGACGCCCCTGGCCCCACCTTTGCCGGGCGCGACATATTCGGGCCGGCAGCCGCTCACCTGTGTGCGGGGGTCGACCTGGCTGATCTGGGCGAAGAGGTGGACCCGCTTTCGCTGATCCCCGGGGTGGTCCCCCTGCCGCGCCAGGAGGACGAACGGGTGGCGGGCGAGGTGCTTTGGGTGGACCGCTTCGGCAACGCCCAGCTCAACGTCGGCCCGGAGGAGCTGGCCTCCATGGGCGACCACCTGACCCTGCGGTGCCACGAGCAGACGCGCAGCGCGGCGCTAGTGGGCTCCTACTCGGACCTGAAGGCCGGCCAGATCGGCCTGATGGTGGACGCCTACGGGCTCATGGCGGTGGTACAGCAACGCCGATCGGCGGCAGAGGAGCTGGGCTTGGTCGCGGGCGACTCGGTGACGGTGGAGGCGGCCGTATGACCGGCCGGACGGCAGGCCGAGGGTGAGGCCGGCGACCATCATCGTGCTGGCCGTCGTGCTGGTGGCGATCCTGATGTCGGCCGTCGTGCAGTTCGTGCTTCTCGGGAGATGAGCGGGATCGCATGCGGCATCGGATTCCCTTTGTGAACATGCGCACGAGGTCGGTAGACTTGTAGTCGTGTCCCAGCCGCTCGACGGTGATGGCGGTGAAGGTGTCGCCCCTCCCGGGTGGCTCGAAGCCCCCGCTGCCCCCGCTGCGGGCGCGAACGGGTCCAATGGAGGCAGCCGCCGCGGTCCTGGTGCCGATGGCATCGGTGAGGCGGTCCCGCCCGGCTGGATCTCCCGTCGGGTTCCCGAGGCCACGGTTGCCCGGCTCCCCGTGTACCTGAGGTCGCTCATGGAGATGGCCGACGAGAAGACCACCACCATCTCTTCGGAGCGACTGGCCGAGATGGCGGGAGTCAACGCCGCCAAGGTGCGGAAGGACTTGTCCCACCTCGGCTCCTATGGCACCCGCGGCGTGGGGTACGACGTGGAGTACCTGCTGCTGCAGATCAACCGCGTTCTGGGGCTGACCCAGGACTGGCCGGTGGCGATAGTGGGGGTCGGCAACCTCGGCCACGCGCTGGCGAACTACCGCGGCTTCTCCGCCCGCGGCTTTCGGATCGTCGCCCTCGTCGACGCCGACGCCTCGAAGGTCGGCGAGCGGGTGGCCGGCGTCGTCGTCCGCCATCTCGACGAGCTTCCCGCGATCGCCTCCGAGCAGGCCATCGCCATCGGCATCATCGCCACCCCGGCCAGCTCGGCCCAGGCGGTGGCGGACCGTTTGGTGGCGTCGGGCGTCACCTCGATCCTGAACTTCGCCCCGGCCGTCATCTCGGTCCCCGAAGGCGTGTCGCTCCGCAAGGTCGACCTTTCGATCGAGCTGCAGATCCTCTCCTTCTACCAGCAGCGTCGCGACGTGACTGTTCCCACCGTGGGTGCCGCGGCCCTGGCCCTCGGCTGACGGGTGAATGATGGGCAACGTGCCGGCTTCCGCCTCGACCCCGTACCCGGTGAACCTCACCGTCGCCGGCCGGGCCTGCCTGGTGGTGGGTGGTGGATCGGTGGCGGGCCGCAAGGTCGAAGGCCTGCTGGCGGCGGGCGCTGTCGTCCGGGTGATCGCCCCTTCCATCTCGTCCGAGCTGCGCGGCCACGCGGGCGTCACCTGTGATGAGCGGCCGTACCGTCGCGGCGACCTCGACGGCTACTGGCTCGTGATTGCCGCCACCGACGATCCGGAGGTGAACCGGGCCGTCTTCCTCGAGGGCGAGCTGGCCCGGGTGTGGGTCAACGGCGCCGACGACCCCGAGAACTGCTCGTTCACGCTGCCCTCGGTTGTCCGCCGTGGATCGCTGCAGATCGCCATCTCCACCGGCGGCCGCAGCCCGGCACTGGCGAGCTGGCTTCGCCGGCGGTTGGGCGAGGAGATCGGGCCCGAGTACGAGGTGCTGCTTGACCTCCTTTCGACCGAGCGCGAGGAGATCCGGGCCGTTGGCCGGTCCACCGAGGACCTCGACTGGCGGGGCGCCCTCGACTCCGAGCTGCTGTCTCTCATCCGCACGGGCGACGTGGGTGCCGCCAAGGAACGCTTGCAGACATGTCTGTCGTCGTCGTCGGGCTGAACCACCGCACCGTCCCGCTCGCTCTGCTCGAGCGGCTGGCAGTGCCCGAGAGCGCCCTCCCGAAGGCGCTCGCCGACCTCGTCGACCGCCAGTTCGTGACCGAGGCGGTCGTGCTGTCCACGTGCCACCGGGTCGAGGTCTACGCCGTCGCCGAGCGCTTCCACGGCGCCATGCACGACATCCGCCACTTTTTCTCGGAGCGGGCCGACGTCGACGCCGACGAGTTCACCAACCACCTGTACGCCTACCACGACGAGGCCGCCGTGACCCATCTGTTCGGAGTGGCTGCCGGCCTCGACTCGGTGGTCCCCGGCGAGAGCCAGGTGTTGGGCCAGGTCCGCGGCGCGTGGGACCAGGCGCGGGCCGCCGGCACCGTGGGCCCCCGCCTCTCCCCGCTGTTCCGCCACGCCCTGGAGGTCGGCAAGCGGGCCAGGTCCGAGACGGCCATCGCCCGCGGCATCACCTCGCTCTCGCAGGCGGCGGTGGCCCTGGCCACCCAAGAGCTGGGATCGCTGGCGGGCCGCTGCGTGGTCGTGCTCGGGACCGGCGAGATGGGCGAGGGGATGGCCACCGACCTGGCCGGCAGTGGTAACCCGGACGCCGGGGCGAGGGCCGAAGTCGTGGTGGCGAACCGCACCTGGCCCCGGGCCGTCGAGCTGGCCCGGAGAGTCGGCGGCAGAGCGGTCCCCCTCGAGGACCTGCCTGCCACCCTCGGTGACGCCGACGTCCTGTTCACCTCCACCGGCTCCGAGTCGGTGGTGCTGGCCCACGACGACCTGTTCTCGGTGGCGCGGGCGCGCGGCGGCCGCCCGCTGCTCATCATCGACCTGGGGTTACCCCGCGACGTCGACCCAGCCGTCGGCGAGCTTCCCGGCGTGACCCTTCTCGACCTCGGCCACGTGCAGAGCTTCGTGGAGGCCAACGTCGATGGACGACGCAAAGAGACCGGTCGGGTGGCCGGCATCGTCGAGTCCGAGGTCGAGCGGTTCATGGGCGGCCTGTCGGCCCGCCAGGCCGCACCTACCATCACCGCCCTGCGGCGCCGGGCCGAGCAGCTGCGGGCGACCGAGCTGGAGCGCTACCGGTCCCGCCTGGAGGGTCTCGACGAGCGCCAGCGGGAGGCGGTCGAGGCCCTCACCGCCTCGATCCTGGCCAAGCTTCTGCACGAGCCGACGGTCCGGATGAAGGACGCCGCCGGCTCTGCCCGGGGCGAACGGCTTACCGGGGCGCTTCGCGAGCTGTTCGACCTCTAAGGGGTTGCGGATGCGGGTTGCCACGCGGGGCAGCCCACTCGCCCGGCACCAGGCCGGCCTGGTGGCCGACCGCCTGACGGGCGCGGGGGCCAACGCGCCTGGCCATGTCGACGTGCAGCAGGTGGTGGTCGAGACCACGGGGGACCGCGTGGCCGACGCGCCCATATGGCAGCTCGGCGGCCAGGGCGTCTTCGTCAAGGAGGTGCAGGCCGCGGTGCTCGACGGGCGGGCCGACATCGCCGTCCACTCCGCCAAGGACCTCCCGTCGTCCACGGCTCCCGGCCTGGTCCTTGCTGCGGTCCTCGAACGGGCCGACCCCCGCGACGCGCTGGTCGGGGCCACCCTCGTTGGTCTGCAGGTGGGAGGCCGGGTTGCCACCGGTTCCGTCCGGCGGAGAGCGCAGCTGGCTTGGTTGCGGCCCGATCTCACGTTCGTCGGCCTGCGCGGGAACATCGACACCCGCCTGGCCCAGGTGTCGCAGTTCGATGCGCTCGTCATGGCCGCCGCCGCTCTCCAGCGGCTGGGCCGCGAGGACATGATCACGGAGTACCTCGACCCCGTGTCGATGGTTCCCCAGGTGGGCCAGGGGGCTCTGGCGGTGGAGTGCCGGGAGGGCGACGAGGTATCGCTGCGGGCCCTGGCCGCCATCGAGCACCCGACGTCGCGGTTGGCGGTGGACGCGGAGCGGGCCTTCCTGGCCGAGATCGGAGGCGGGTGCGACCGGCCGGTGGGAGCGTTCGCGACCGTCGCCCCGGGCGGTCTCCTCACTCTCACGGGCATGGTTGCCACCGCCGACGGGCGCATCGTCCTGCGCCACCAAGACTCCGGTGACGACGGCCCGGCGCTAGGGCGGCGGGTAGCCCGCTATCTCCTCGACGACAGCGGCGGCGCCAAGCTGCTCGAGGTGGGATGACCGTCTACCTCGTGGGAGCGGGGCCCGGAGACCCGGGGCTGATGACGGTCCGCGGCGCGGAGGTGATGCGGCGCGCCGACGTCGTGGTCCACGACCGCCTCAGCCAGCCGTCGCTGCTCGACCTGGCACCGGCCGACGCCGAGAGGGTCGACGTGGGCAAGTCGCCCGGGTCGCCGATCGCCCAGGCCGACATCAACGCCCTGCTCGTCGAGCGGGGGCGGGCCGGCCTGGCGGTCGTACGGCTCAAGGGCGGCGACCCGTTCGTCTTCGGACGCGGCGGCGAGGAGGCGGCCGCTCTCATCGAGGCTGGTGTCGCCTTCGAGGTGGTTCCTGGCGTCAGCTCGGCGGTCGCTGTTCCCGCCTATGCCGGCATCCCGGTGACCCACCGTGGCCTGTCCACCTCCTTCACCGTCGTCACCGGCCACAGCCGCCACGCGGTCGACTCCGATACCGACTGGGCCGCGCTGGCCCGGGCCGGCGACACCATCGTGGTCCTGATGGGCGTGGCCCACCGGGCCGAGATCGCCGACCGTCTCGTCGCCGGTGGCCTGCCGCCGGCCACGCCCGTTGCTGCAGTGCGATGGGGGACCCACCCCGGCCAGGTCACGGTGAGGACCACGCTCGCGGCCCTGGCCTCGGTCGATCTGGAGCCACCGGTCACGATGGTCATCGGCCGGGTCGCCGGCCTCGACCTGTCGTGGTTCGAGGCCCGACCGCTGTTCGGCCGGCGGGTCGTGGTCACCCGGGCCCGGGATCAGGCCTCGGGATTGGTCGCCCGCCTCCGGGACTTCGGTGCCGAGGTCCTGGAGCTGCCGACGATCGAGATCGTCGACCCTTCCGACGGTGGGGTGGCGCTGCGGGCGGCCGCCGCCGCGGTGGCGGACCACGCCTGGGCCTGCTTCACGTCGGCCAACGCCGTCGAGCGCTTCTTCGCCTGCCTCACCGACGCGCGCGCCCTGGGGGGCGTGGGTGTGGCCGCCGTCGGGCCCGCCACCACCGCCGCCCTCCAGGGCAGGGGCGTGGTGGCCGACCTGGTGCCGGCCCAAGCCGTGGCCGATGCCCTGGTCGAGGTGTTCCCGACCGCGCCGCCCATGAGCGCCGGCGACGGGCGCAGGGTCCTGCTGCCCCAGGCCGCCGCCGCCCGACCCATCCTGGCGGCGGGGTTGGCGGCCAAGGGCTGGGAGGTGAACGAGGTGGAGGCGTACCGGACCCGTCCCGTACGGCCCGCCGACGACGCCCTGGCGATGGCCGCCAAGGCCGACGCCATCGCCTTCACGTCGTCGTCGACAGTCACCAACTACCTGGCCGCCGCCGGACCGTCGTGCGTGCCGCCGCTCGTGGCGAGCATCGGACCGGTCACCGCTGCCACCGCCCACCGTGCCGGGCTCACCGTCTCCCTCGTCGCCGACCCCCACACCGTCGACGGCCTGGTGGCCGCCATCGTCGGCGCCCTGGCCGCCGTACGATCGAACGCGTGAGCTTCCCCGCTCGCCGCCTGCGGCGGCTCCGGCGCACGCCAGCCTTGCGGCGGCTGGTGGCCGAGACCCGCCTCGGCGTGGAGGACCTGGTGGCGCCCCTGTTCGTGCGGGAGGGGATCGACGTGCCCGAGCCCGTCTCCTCGATGCCGGGCATCGTCCAGCACACGCGCGAGTCGCTCCGGAAGGAGGCCCGGGCGCTGGCCGTCGCCGGCGTGCCCGGAGTGATCCTCTTCGGAGTGCCGAGTCACAAGGACCCCATGGGGTCCGGCGCGTCGGATCCCGACGGGATCGTCCAGCTTGCACTGCGCGACCTGCGTGACGAGGTGGGCGACGACCTCGTGGTCATGGCCGACCTGTGTCTCGACGAGTACACCGACCACGGCCACTGCGGCGTCCTGTCGGCCGATGGCCGCACGGTCGACAACGACGCCACGCTGGAGCGCTACGCCGCCGTGGCGCTGGCGCAGGCCGGCGCCGGCGCCGACGTGGTGGCGCCCTCGGGGATGATGGACGGCCAGGTGGCCGCCATACGCGCGGCGCTCGACGGCGCCGGACATGGGGGCACCGCCATCCTCGCCTACGCCGCCAAGTACGCGTCGGCGTCGTACGGTCCCTTCCGGGACGCGGTCGACGTGCGAATCCAGGCCGGAGGCAACCGCTCCACTTACCAGCAGGACTGGCGCAACCGCCGTGAGGCGCTGGCCGAGGTTGCTCTCGACGTGGCCGAGGGCGCCGACATGGTGATGGTGAAGCCGGCGATGACCTCGCTCGACATCGTGGCGGCCGTCCGGGCTTCCGTCGACGTGCCAGTAGCGGCGTATCACGTGTCGGGCGAGTACTCGATGATCAGAGCCGCCGCCGAGCGGCGATGGGTCGACGGCGCGGCGATGGCTCTCGAGCAGCTCAGCGCCATCAAGAGGGCCGGTGCCGACTTTGTCGTCACCTACCTGGCCAAGGAGATGGCCGAGCAGCTCCGTTGAGCACCAACCAGGAGCTGTTCGACCGGGCGCGCGCGGTCATCCCCGGAGGTGTCGACTCGCCCGTACGTGCCTTCAAGGCGGTGGGCGGGACCCCCTATTTCGTGGCTCGGGCCGAGGGCGCCTACGTGTGGGACGTAGAAGGCCGCCGCTACACCGACTACGTGCAGTCGTGGGGCGCGTCGATCCTCGGCCATGCCCATCCCGCGGTGGTGCAAGCCATAGCTGCCGCTGCCAGCAACGGGACGTCGTTTGGCGCTCCCACCGAGCGCGAGGTGCTGCTGGCCGAGGCCATCGCCGTCCGGGTCCCCTCGTGCCAGCGGGTACGCCTGGTATCCAGCGGCACCGAAGCAGCCATGTCCGCGGTGCGGGTGGCGCGGGGCTTCACGGGGCGGGACCGGGCGGTGGTGTTCTCGGGCTGCTACCACGGGCACTCCGACACCCTGCTGGCCGCGGGCGGCAGCGGGATGGCCACGCTCGGCCTACCGGCTTCCGCCGGCGTGCCGCGCTCGGCGGTGGCCGACACCATGGTCGTGCCCTACAACGTGGTCCCCGCGGTGGGCGATGACGTGGCCTGCGTGGTGGTCGAGCCGGTGGCGGCGAACATGGGACTGGTGCCGCCGGCCCCCGGGTTCCTCGAAAGACTCAGGGGGGCGTGCGATCAGGCCGGCGCCCTGCTGATCTTCGACGAGGTCATCACCGGCTTCCGGATGGGGCTCGGCGGGGCTCAGGCCCACTACGGCGTGACGCCCGACTTGTCGTGCTTCGGCAAGGTGATCGGCGGCGGCCTGCCGCTGGCTGCCTTCGGGGGGAGGGCCGACGTCATGGGTGTGCTGGCGCCCGACGGCCCCGTCTACCAGGCCGGCACCCTGTCCGGGAACCCGCTCGCTACCGCCGCCGGCCTGGCGGTGCTGGAGCTTCTGGACGACGCTGCCTACGTGCGGCTGGCTGGTCGAGCCGGCGAGCTGGCCGCCCGGCTTGCCCAAGCCATCTCGGGTGCCGGCCTCCCGGTACAGGTGCCGGTGGCCGGGACGTTGCTCGGCCTCTTCTTCGCCGACAGGGCGGTGACCGACTATGAGGGCGCCAAGGCCGCCGACGGGGTGCTGTACGCCCGCTTCTTCCACGAGATGCTCGACCGTGGCGTCGCCCTGCCTCCCAGCCCTTTCGAGGCCCTGTTCCCCAGCGTCGCCCACACCCGCGACGACATCGACCGCACCGTCGACGCGGCCGCGGCGGCCGCGGCGGCCATCGCCTAGCGGCCGGGCGTCACCCGGGCCAGGGCGGCGACGGCGCGATAGGCGGCCTCCGCCGGGCCGAGCTCGTCGGGCCGGAGGAGGTTGGCCATGATGCGCAGGATCCACTCCATCAGCGTCCGTGAGTGCATCCCGGTGCCCACCAGCGCACGCATGAGCCGGGGGCGGCCGATGATGTGCACGAAGGCCCGGGCCACCTTGAAGTACAGGGCGTACTCGGCGTCGAGCCTCGTCTCGTAGGTGGCCATGGCGCCCGCTTCCCCGTCCAAGGCCCGGCCCAGGACATCCGCTGCCATTCGGCCGGTCTCGTAGGCGTAAGCGATGCCCTCGCCGTTGAACGGGTTGATCACCCCGCCGGCGTCCCCGGTGACCAGCCAGGTCGAGCCGGCGCGGGGTCCCACCGACAGGCCCATGGGCAGCTTCCCGCCCGTGGGGGGGCCGCACGACGTGGCCGGTGACATGCCCCACGACTCGGGCGCGCCAGCGACGAACGACTCCATGAGGTGCGAGGTGTTGACCTCCTTCCATTGCTTGAAGGTCGAAAGGAGCCCCACACCCACGTTGATGCGTCCGTCGCCTACCGGGAAGATCCAGCCGTAGCCGGGCAGCACGTTGCCGGAGGCGTCACGCACGTCGAGGTGCGACTCGATCCATGGCTCGTCGTGGCGGGGCGAGGTGTAATAGCCGCGGATCGCCATCCCGAGCGGGTAGGACCGGTCCCGCGTCGTGCCGAGAGCCCGGCCGAACCGGGAGTTGGCACCGTCGGCCACCACCACGTACCTCGCTGCCACCTCGGTGGTGTCACCGCTGGCCTTGTCCTTGACGATGGCCCCACGCACGACGCCGTCGTCCGCCAGGGGGGCGATGGCCTCGCGGCCCTGCCACACCGAGGCCCCGGCCTTCTCGGCCCGCTCGGCCACCATCTGGTCGAGGTCGTGGCGGGTCACCACGTAGCCGTACCGCGGGAAGCCGGGCGTCTCGGGCCAGCGCAACTCGATCGTGCGACCGAAGGCGATGGACCTCAGGCCCTCGAACCGGTGGTGGCGGGCCAGCTGGTCGGCCAGGCCCATGTCGTCGAGCTGGCGGACGGCCCGCGGCGTCAGCCCGTCGCCACAGGTCTTCTCCCGTGGGTAACGCTTCTTCTCCACCAGGAGCACGTCGTGGCCAGCCTCCGCCAACCAGTAGGCGCACGCTGCTCCCGAGGGGCCACCGCCGACGACGAGTACGTCGGGCGTCAGAGACCTCGCTCGTGGAGGACGACGGCCGCGATCTCTTCGTCGGTCAGCTTGCCCCCGAGCTCTTTCCCGAAGGTGGGCATGCCGCCCGACTTGGCCACGCGCTGGCCGCCGGGGCGGTTGGGGTCGCCGTAGGGCTGGCCCTTGGTGGGGGCCGAACCGTTCTTCACGAACTCCTCCTGGGCCAAGGCGTCGGGGAAGGTGAGAGCCGCTTCACCGCCCGAGAGCTTCGGGCCGACGCCGCCCCCGCCCGAGGTGCCGTGGCAGCTCCCGCAGCCTGCCTTGGTGAAGACCTCGGCCCCGACCTCCTCAGGGGTCTTGGGGCCGCTGGACGCCCTCTCCCCGAACGTGCCCATGTAGACGATGGCCCACAGCGGCAGGATGAGCAGGACCGGCATCATCCACGGCGGCACGCCGCTGCGGGGCCCCCGGTCGACGACCGGTACCGGAGCCGGCTCGGTCGCCAGCGCCGATGCCGGCGGCCCCCCGGCAGCGGCCATGGCGGGCACACTCGCCGGCTCCGGCGCCGCAGACTCCTCGGACGCGGCCGTGGGCGCTGCCGCGGCAGGCGCCGGCGGCGCCTCGCCGCCACCTGTGGGCGCCAACCCCAGGGCGGCTCGGCGGGCCCGCGATCTCTCCAGGAGGTACTCCGGCACCTCGGTCATCGCAGGGAATCTAGGCCTCCAGCGGAGGGCAGAGCCAAGCGGCCGTGCTGGTCCGTGGCGACCGGCACCAGCTTCGTCGCGTGCCCGGTGACGAATGTGACCCCTCCGCGAGGGCCGTGCTAAAACCGGCGCGGGTGGCCTCCGGGCCATGGGCAGTCATAACGCCAAGTAGAATGTGATCGCGTTCACGAGGGGAGGTGCCGAGTGGTTGCGTTCGTAGTCTCCTTCGGGATACTCGCCGCGGGCGTAGCCATCGTGGCGTTCGTCGGCCGGCGCCGCCCAGTGGGCACCCCGCTCACCTGGGGCGAGGCGTACGTGGGCGGCACCTTCGTGTTCGCCCTGATGCTCGTGGCTTACGGGGTGGTGCCGCACCAGTGGCTGACCTTCGCGGACAACGACCTGCTCTGGCGGCCGGACCGGATCACCTTGGGGATCTCCTCGGCCGGCGTGGTCATGGGGCAGGAGGCAACCCAGATGGGCGGTGCGGGGCGCATCCTGGTGAACTACCAGGCACTGCGCGACGTGATCGCCGCCGTCCTCTACATCGTCTTCCTCGGCGGGCAGGTCTGGCTCTGGTCGGTCTGGCAGAAGCGGGGCCGCAAGAAGCCGGAGGAGCTGGAGCGGGCCTCGGTGTTCGGCCGACCGCTGTCGAAGTTCTCCCGACTCAGGGCAGGAGGAGCCTGATGGGCAAGAACGACGCCAACCCCCCCATGCCGACCTTTTCGGGCAACTACGTCCTGCAGGAGGTGGGCACCGACGAGCTCACCAAGGCGGTGAAGCCCAAGCAGTTCCTCCACATCGACCAGTCCGAGTGCATCATGTGCGAGGGCTGTGTCGACATCTGTCCCTGGAAGTGCATCCATATGCTGTCGGTGGACACCGTCTCCGAGGCGTTGAACACATCCGAGCCCGGTCTCGACCCCGACGACCATGTCGTGTTCATCGTGGACGAGGACGTGTGCACCCGCTGCGGCCTCTGCGTCGACCGCTGTCCCACCGGCGTGATCATCATGGGCAAGGCCGGCGTGGCTGCCCGGGAGGGTGACGGGCACCAGCGCGACGACAAGCACGGCTACGGATACGGAATGCGGTTCTAGTGGCGCGGATGTCGAACGGCAACGGCGAGGGCAACGGCCATCGGGCCGGGCCGCTGGAGCGCCTGGCCGAGGTGAGCGAGAAGATGCGGGCCTCGCAGGCGTGGGCATCGATCTTCCGGCCGGGGTCCATCTTTCGCAGGGGCTATACCGACAGCCCCCGCAACCGCTCCTACGTCATCATGAACAGCCTCATCTACCACCTGCACCCGGTGAAGGTGAAGCGCCACGCGGTCAAGGTGAGCTACACGCTGTGCCTGGGCGGTCTCTCGTTCTTCCTCTTCCTGATCCTGACTGTCACCGGGATCTTCCTGATGTTCTTCTACCGGCCTACCGAGCTACAGGCCTGGAACGACATCCGGGCACTCGAGACCTCCGTGACCTTCGGGCTGCTGGTGCGCAACATGCACCGATGGGGCGCCCACCTCATGGTGATAACGGTGTTCCTGCACATGGCCCGGGTCTTCTACCACGGGGCCTATAAGGCCCCCCGGGAGTTCAACTGGGTCATCGGGGTCATACTCCTCACCCTCACGCTGCTGCTGTCGTTCACCGGGTACCTGCTGCCCTGGGACCAGCTGGCCCTCTGGGCCGTGACCGTCGGCACGAACATGATCGGCTACACGCCCGTCTTCGGCTCGCAGGTCCGCTTCGTCTTGCTCGGAGGCGTGGAGATCGGCCAGGAGACCTTGCTGCGCTGGTACGTGCTTCACGTGCTGATGTTCCCGTTCGTGATCGTGATCTTCATGGCTATCCACTTCTGGCGGGTCCGCAAGGACGGCGGGATATCCGGGCCGCTGTGATGCACACCGAGGAAGCGTCATGACCGAGGTTCCCGAGCACCTTCTGCGACGGTCGGCCGAGCGCCGGGCGACTCTGGGCGCGCCGCCCGCAGGAGGTGGCGCACCTCCTGCGGCTGGCGCCTCGGACGCCGCCGAGGACCCGGAGAAGGTCCCGCCCGGGTTGCTGGGCGCCAGCACCGCCGCGGCCGCTCCCTCTCCCTCGCCCGCCACAACCCAGCGAGCCCCGGCGGCGGGTGCCAGTGCCACCGCTTTGGCCACCGCCCCGGCGCCAGTGGCGAAGGGCCCCGAGGGCCACACCCAGCGGCTCCTGACCGTCGTCAAGGCCGGCTCCATCCAGGACGTGAGGGCCACGCCCACCGACAAGGTCCACGTGTGGCCCCACCTGCTCATCGGCGAGTTCGTGGCTGCCCTGGCCATGACCGCCTTCCTGCTCGTGTTCTCCGCCGTCGTCAACGCCCCGTTCCTCGCCGCCTCCAACCCCAACTTCACCCCGAACCCGTCGAAGGCGCCCTGGTACTTCCTGGGCCTCCAGGAGCTGCTGACCATGTTCCATCCAATGGTCGCCGGGGTGACCATCCCGGGCATCGGGATCTTCGGGTTGATGCTGGCGCCCTACACCGACCGCAACCCGAGCAACCGGCCCGAGGACCGAAAGTTCGCGATCGCCCTCATGACGCTGTTCATCATGTTCTGGGCCGTCCTGGTGATCATCGGCTGCTTCTTCCGGGGCCCCGGCTTCAACTTCACCTTCCCCTGGCGCGACGGCGTCTTCTTCGACCTGTAGGAGTCGGCGTTGGGCAACAGCACGATCATCATCCTCGCCATCGGTGCCGCCGTGGTGCTGGGCCTGGTCTTCATCTTCTCGACGGCTCGCCGGCGCGACGCGGGCCGGACGATCAGCGACGTCCCCGACGAGGGGCGGTCGGGTGACGGCGGAGGGCGCCTGCCCGTTCCCGTCGGCGGGGACGTATCGGCGCAGTCCGGTCGCGACCTCGAGCGAGCGGTCGCGCTCGAGCGCCAGGGCCGCACGCTCACCGACCGAGGAGCGCCACCTCCGCCAGCTCTGCCCCCCGACGAGGAGACGTTGGGGGTCACCCGCCGCCAGGTCCTCAACCGGGGGATCGTCGGCACCATGGTCCTCGCCATCAGCGGGTTCTCGGCGTCGATGATCGCCATGCTGTGGCCTACCCTCTCCGGTGGGTTCGGGGCCAAGATCCGCGTCGGCAAGCTCGACGAGATCCTGGACGACATCCAGACGAACAAGGAGCCCTACTACGTGGGGGCCGGGCGCTTCTATCTCAACCCGTACCCCAAGGAGGCGGTCAGCGCGGCCAAGGGGGTTGCCTCCTATGCCGCCGTGGTCGCCGGGTACGACGAAGGCGTGGTCGCCCTCTACCAGAAGTGCCCTCACCTCGGCTGCCGGGTGCCGTGGTGCAAGACGTCGCAATGGTTCGAGTGCCCGTGCCACGGCTCGCAGTACAACCGGGTGGGCGAGAAGAAGGGCGGCCCGGCGCCCCGGGGGATGGACCGTTTCGTCACCTCGGTCGAGGGCGGCACCGTGGTGGTCGACACCAAGATCGTGATCCCGGGCCCCCCGATCGGCGTCAACACGACCGGGCAGGAATCGGAAGGACCGCACTGCCTGGGCGCGGTGGCGGAGCACTAGCTTGACCTTCCTGCTCGCGGCGTCCCAACAGACCATCGGCCTCGCCGTCGTCCTTTTCCTGATCGCCGGTTGGGCCGTGTACCTGTTCGGCACGGCCCGCCGTACCAATGTGCCCGGGGTCGAGCTGGAGGAGGCGCCGAACCGCAAGCCGTACTTCCCCGACGAGGTGCTCGAGACCTCGCGCCTCACCAAGTACCTGTGGTGGGCGTTCGCCACGCTCACCGTCTCGGCGGTCGGCCTTCCCGCCTACTGGCTGCGGGAGCCCTTTCGCCAGCAGGGCGCGGGGTTCGACCGGGGCGAGAAGTACTTCGAGGAGAAGGAGGTGGAGCGGGGCCGCGAGCTGTTCCAGGTCGCCCCCGGAGACCCGCCCAAGCCCCGGGAGCCGCACTTCGGGTGCGAGGCCTGTCACGGCGTGGAGGGCATCGGCGGTGTGACCTCGTACACGATCGTCGATCCCGCCAACCCCGACGCCCCGCCGCGCCAGGTGCAGTGGACGGCTCCGGCGCTCAACACCGTCATGCTCAGGTACCGGCCCGAGGAGGTCCACAAGATCCTCGTGTACGGCCGGGCCGGCACCCCGATGCCCCCGTGGGGCATCGACGGAGGCGGCCCGATGAACGATCAGCAGATCAACGACCTGATCTCCTACCTCGAGCACCTGGCGCTCGACGCCAAGAAGGTCCAGGCCGACTCCCTCGCCAAGTACGGCACCGACGGACAGAAGATCTTCGAGGGGTATTGCGCCCGGTGTCACACCGCAGGGGCGTCCTACGGGGAGCCGGGCGTGCCCGGAGGCGGGGCCTTCGGCCCGGCACTCACGGGAGGGGCAACCCTGAGGCAGTTCCCGACCTTGGAGCAGCACGAGGAATGGGTTGCAAAGACCGGCAAGTACGGCGAGCTCTACGGCCAGCGAGGGGTGAGCGAAGGTGTCATGCCCTTCTTCGAGCAGGAGCTGACGCCCGAGCAGATCAAAGCGGTCGTCGAGTACGAGCGCACGCTGTGAACGCTGTGCTCATGGGCGCGCTGAGCTGGGAGCCCAACATCAAGGGTGGGCTCTACGTGCTCATCGCCGTGGTCATCCTGTGCGGCTCGGCGCAGTTGCTGCTCTCCACGAACATGGGTAGCCGGCTCGGCTTCCAGCTGGCGGCGGCGGGGTTGTTCGGGTTCTTCGTGATAATCGGCGCGGTCTGGTGGGTCTATGGGATTGGCCCCAAGGGCCCGGACCCCACCTGGAAGCCCCAGCTCGTGGCGACAGGGGACCTTGGCGGTCCGGTCACCGAGTCGAACGCCGGTGGCGAGGCGCTGGAGGGCTTCCCGAAGGGTTGGAGGGAGCTGGAGCTGACCGACCCCGAGGTGGCCGACGCCCAGCCGGTGGCCGACCTGGCGCTCCCGGACGCGGAGGATGGGACCAAGATCCAGTACCTGCCGGTTGCCGCTTACACCAAGGGCGGTGAGGACTACGGGCCCTTGGGGATCAAGGCCCGTCCCCTCGACGTGTTCCACGAGCCCCATTTCCTCGTTATCCAGATGCAGCCGGTGCTGAAGCAGGAGGCCGTGTCCGGCCAGGCGCCCCCCAAGCCGAAGGTTGACCCGGCGGCCGAGCCGGTTGCCGTCGTCATGTTGCGCGACCTCGGTAA